>DATHCB010000133.1:0-15111 GCA_035319765.1 Bathyarchaeia archaeon | reverse complement strand
CCACCGTACGGTCGCATGATCTTTCTTTGAGTTGGAAAGAGTTTGCCCAGTCGGGATCCCGTTAAGCGAGGCACACTTACGAAGAATTGCCCGCAGCGCACACAGTGAGAGCCTTTGATCTTTTCTTTTTTATAGCGAGTTACAGATCGATTACCTGGCAGACGAGTTTGAACGCGTTTTTTGGCTCCTCCTCTGGATGATTTTCGTGTCATTACTCATCGGTTCCCCCCATGGTTCCTATGCCGAGAAGGTGGGCAAACAAAGCGCCAAGAGCAAGTGAGCAGATAAGATACCAATAGAAGACTGTCAGCCCACCAGATCCAAGAAACCCTGGAAGAAGGGCAACCACGTGGTCCGGCTTCCCGGCAGGCCCATTAAAGTTGAAACCCACAGAGTTTAGCCATGTCCAGAAAAGAAAGAATGGAACTATGAAAATTAGAGTTACTTTCATCTGCTGTGTGAACATCTTAGATTGAATTTGCATTACCTGCTTCTGCTTCTTCATAGCCTTTTCCAAGAGTTTCTTATCGCCACTTTTCCTTGCTTGATTGAACTCTTCCTGCCATTCAGAGATCGTTTTTCTCCATGATGCCATCTGTTCTCTGTTTGTCAAGAGTCGGTTAGCCACAGAAGTCACCGCTGTCAGGAGAATGGCCAGAAGCAGAACGAAGATGGTTGACAATGGCGTTTGGAGTGGAATTAGAGACGCCTGCAAAGACATTGGTCCATTTCCCTGTAGATTCTGTCTCAACCTGTTTGTTCTGGAGACTCTTAACTGTTTTCATATCATGCAATGAAGGCTAGTTATTCTCCTAGGACGCGACGGAAGGCTGGAAACATCTCTGCAGCGCGCTCTTGTAACAGGAGTTGATAGTACTGGTAAATTATGCCTACTGAGAGCAGAATGCCCATTCCGGTGCCGAACGCTCCAAAAAAGTCGGCAAAACCAGCTATCAAACCCACGATTATCCCTCCGAGAATAGTAACAGGCGTGATATAGCGTTTCAGAAGCAACTCGATCGGCTTAGTTGACCTTCTATAGCCAGGGATGTGCATACCAGAGTCCACAAGTTGCTCGGCCACGGCATGGGCACCTAAGCCACCAACTTCGAGCCACGTTAGAGAAAAGATGACGCAGAAAAGCACCAAAATCGACAGATAAACGGCGGCTCTAACAGGATCAGCTGCCACCTCATAAGGGCTATTAGGGGCAAGAACGTAATAGACAAGACCGCCAACAGGCGTAGGCTGAGGAGTGGGATTTGATGATGTTGCCGGAACGGTAGCATACTGTCCCAGGATATCAAGCCACAGGTTTGTTCCAGGGGTGGGGTGTCCATTATAGCTCCAGAGCAATTGAGAGAAGAAGTACACGTTGGCAAAGAGAGCTGAGGCAAAAATTACAGGAAGGTTAGAGACATAGAGCAGCTTTATCGGATACTTACTGCGGTAACCTTTGTAGTCCGCCTGCGAAACAGGAAGTTCCACCCTAACGCCTTCACAATAGATCACTATTCCGAACGCTACGAGCGTCGCAATAAATCCCACGATGCTAGGATACGCACTACCGAAACTTAGCGCTGCAAACGATGCTCCTGTTGACGATAATCCTGATGATATCGTTTGTCGAATGAACAAAAACCCAATGCTGCCCCCAGCTAGCAATTTTTGTGGAAGGGCAACGAAAAGACCGAGACTTTGACCAGCGCTTAGAGGTGCTGGAGAGAACATGTCCCAAAAGATGGTTTGTGCAACGCCTCCCAGAATGAAAAGGCTAATGCCACTGCCTAATCCCCAGCCTTTCTGCACCATCTCATCGAGAAGCATAACTATCACTCCAGCAGACAAGAGTTCCAGAAAGACAATCAGCGAAACACTCACGGGCAGGGTCCCATATGCACCGCCGATTATGTAAGCAGATGCCTGGACACCAGTCAGAACAATTGCGAAGAATTTCGTTGCGCCCGTAAATAAGCCCCTGTCTTCAGGATTGCTCATGTCCATTTCAATCATCCCAGAGCCGCCCAAGAGTTGCAAAATGATACCTGCAGTTACGATTGGACCTATACCCAGTTCCATGAGTGTGCCTCTGTTTGAAGCGAAAATTACTCTCAGAGCAGTGAGGTTCCATCCCGCAGTAGGCGAGATGCCGTAAAGAGGCACCTCTGCCATAACTAGGTATATAGCTAGGGCTAGAAAGGTCCAGAAGATCTTTTCATTGAATCCGACTTTGCGTTCTGCCGATTTTATTTCTGGCATAAAACGCGAAATCGTTTTGAACGCTCGGAGGAACCTTCCAGCCATACGTTGTCTCCTTCTACGTCAAACTAAGCTTCCTTAACTTCTGGTCTTGACTGCTTAATGGACTGAATTAATACTTGTCCTCCTGCCTCTTCTATTTTTTTTGCGGCAGAAATAGAGTGTGCTGAGATTTTCAGCAGCATCGGTTCAGTCATATTACCCGTGCCTAGTAGTTTGGTGTATCCTAGTTTGTCCAAGTCCAACAGGGTTTTTCCGTCCTTTTGCTCTAGTTTATCTTGAGCCTCAAGTTTTTCTGCAAGCATCGTAAGATCTCCGACGTTGATTGCGTTGGTCTTGCGTTGCAGGCTTTGAATGGATCGGAATCCTTTCTTGCTGTAGTAATTTGGCTCGTATCTTAAAACGTGGGTCCATCCACCTTTATGTCTACCAGCCTTCCGCTCTCCTTTTGCCGATGTCTTGCGATGTTGACCCTGTCTACCGTAGCCGAATGTCCTTGAACCCCTAAGCTTCCTGCTTTTTCTAAGCCTACGAGCCATGGGATTTTCCTCTTTCTGATAACCTTCGAACTAATGAATAATGATGCATAAATTCTTTCTGGAAACTTGATCGGGTGGCTCTTAGGCGTTTGACGAAGTCTGTTAAATCATTTGTCTAATGAGATCATTTATGGCTTCTCCGCGGGGCCCAGACGCGCCACCCATCCTGTAGCTTTTCTTCACCGTCCCTTTGTAGCCTTTTGTAGGTGGGTGAAGACGAAAGACAGGTTTTATGTCTTGGAAATTCTTGTATTCAACTTCTGTATTGTAAAGCGCTTCTGCAAATTCATCTAAGGTTTTGTAGCCGATTTTTTGTGCGTACTCATCGGTCAACTTCTTGCCGCCGGTAAGCTTTCCTCTTCTCTTCAAGAGAAGTTTGATGTTGTCCTCCGCGACTTCACCCCATGCCAAAAATTGTTGCGCTTTTCGCAGCATGCCGATGTATGCAGGTCTATCATTCACCAAAGTGGCATGACTGACTCTGCAGAGATGAAGCATCTTTAGAGTTTCTCGGACACTCGGTGAAGCAGTTGGAATTCCACGTATTCGAATTACTGCCAAGCACTTGTGCTTTTCTGACATGTTACCTCACCCAATCCTGTGGCGTAACGAGCCCGTACGTCTCTTTGAGGCAATCAAAAACTGCACACGCAAAAGATGGAATAGTACGAGTTGCGCCAAAGCTTCTTGTCCAGCAGTCTTTCACTCCTGCAAGCCCGAGAATGACCTTAGCAACCTCGCCTGCGACCAAGCCTAGACCGCGAGGACCAGGAACCAACACAAGTTTGACGCCTCCGCACTTGCCAGTCACCTGAAAAGGCAGCGAATGCTGTTGACCGCAACCACATTCCCAACTCCCACATCCTCTACGGACTAAGATTATGTTGAGTCGCGCGTTTGCTGCCGCCTTTTCAATCGCTGTGCGTACCTGCGCGGCTTTTCCGCCACCTAAGCCTAAGTAGCCATCTCGGTTACCCACAGCCACTATGGCTTTGAATCGAGACTTTTCTCCCGCATCCGTCTGTTTCTGTACCAAGTTTATGTTGATTACTTCTTCTTGCAGGTCAGGTAGCAAGGTGTCTACAATTTCTGGTTCGTGAATTTTCAGCCCATCCATAAATATCTCTTCGATGGAGGCAATACGTCCTTCTTGGATCATTTTTCCCAGCTGAGTCTTTGGAGTCCAAGGTTCTGTTCTTTCTCTTTCTCCTCTTTCCCGCCTAGGCCCTCTTTCCCTGCTCATTCCTTTATCTCCTCAGTTTTCTTTTTTCTAGGGTTTCTTGCCGTTTTTGGTTTAATTGCTCTTGCTTTCGGCTTCAGAGGTTTTGCCTTTGGTTTTTCTTTAGTTTTTGCTCGGATTTCTGGCTTCCTTTCCTCTTCTGATGGTTTGAATGATTTTTCGATTTTTTCTCTTGTTTGTGCGAAGTGTTCCGAGAGCTGTTCCGGTTGTAGTTTTTCTTCTTTCAAGTATTGCGAGAATTGTTTCTGGTACCTCTCTTGCTCTTTCGTCGATAGCTGTTGCGCGTATTCAATAATGTGCTGTCCTGAGATTTGTTTATCGCTCGGAAGTTTTTCTTTGGCGCATGGAATGTCTAAGCCAGCATCTAATGCGCCTTTGAGTGCGGCAAAGATCCTTGATCCTTTTGTGGGAGAAAATAGTCCAATGTCCAAAATCGCTTTCTTAACGCCTTTGCCCTCAGCTCTTAGTCCACACAAGAGTCCAGTTAGATAAGCTGACGGCAGATTGCCACAGTTCGCTCGCCAGCTATAAGTCTTAATCAGCTCTCTTGAATTCGCTGAACTAATCACTCTATCGCCCTTCGGCTGTGCTTCAGCTATCTGTACAGTCATGTTCCTTAGCGAACCCCTTACGATGAAGCGTGGAATCCTTGACAAAACGAGCGCTCTTCTAGCTCGATAATCAGTCCTGCCCTCTCTTCTTCTCCGATATGAAACCCGATAGCTAGGACCTAACGACATCACCGCTTCCTCCATTGTCCTTGAGCTTTTATGTGACGCTCTAGGTCAGCAACCGATTTGAAAACTCCACTTCCAGCCATACTGTATAGCTGGCGATAATTTTCCTGCGTAATTACTCTGCGTGTCTTTAATTCTTGCAACCTAAGTCTTAAAGCTCGAATCTTAGCCATCCAAATCTCTTTCCTGCCAACTTTAGCAGTCGACGAACCTTGCCTTCGACCTGGACCTCTTCTCAGGCCTTTTTTCTTCTTTTCATGTATCATGCGCGCTCTGGCTCGACTGATCCCAGACAATGGAGAACGTTTGATGGCGCCTTCATGTATTAGTTTCCTGATCTCTTCCCTTGAGATAGCAACCTCGACATCGTCTGTTCTTTTAGGATCCACCCATACTCTGTTTTCGCCAGTCTTCAAGATTTTCGCAGCAAGTCTGCGTTGACTTCTGACACTCACATTTTTCACCTTGGTTCTTTGTCCGAATCTTCCTTTTTGATGACTGTCGGGCTTGGAGTACCAGCCTCTTCCGTGACCTCTTTCTTCTCCGCCTTGCTCTCTTTGGCCTCCTCCTTTCTTTCGACTTCTTCTCTTGCTAACTTCAATTCATGGGGATTAAATACATGAAGGTTTTTTTCTTTTGCCCGAGTCATAATTTCCCTGCGTTTCTTTCCACCAACATCATGTGCGATTCGAATCGCTTGTGTGGTTGGGTCAAGTCCATCAATTTGGCTAAGACTACGAACCAAGACCTCGATGTAACCTGAGGAGTGAAGGTGACGTGCATTTCTCGGTCCACCATAGCCCACGTTTACCGTTTCGGGCCAGCCCTTTGCATCCATACGCATTTTGCTATCGACGCCTCTAGGTCGTCGCCATCGGTCCCTGATTCTCTTGTATCGCCAAACTTCTTGTCGTTGGAACCCCGGTTTATTCATTTTAACGCGCCTCCGCAGCTTCACTTTCTGTTTTTGAGCTTGACTCGCTTTTGAAATTTCAGGGATTTCTGATTCGGTCATCCTTCCATTCCCTCAGATCGCTCAAAGATGAACAGGCCATCAAGGAAAATTCTCGGATCCTTGCGTTTTATTTTAGTGGCCTGTTCTAAGTTTGCCGCCGTTTGGGCAACATCTTCCAAGCTTATTCCTTGGACGATTACGTCTTCGCCTTTCACGGTCACCTTTGTATCTCCCTCTATCCTTGCGATTCTTGCACTTCGCTCTCCAGTAAAGTTCTCAATCAAGATATTCTCGCCCCTAACTGTCACTGTCACAGGGAAGTGAGCGAAAATGACTTTCACCTTATACGTGAAACCCTTAAGCGTACCGGCCATCATGTTCTTAATGTGGGAATATATCGTTCCAACGAGAGACGCTTCCTTCTTGCGAGGCCAGCTCGTCTCAATTGAGATTTCGTCTTCATGAAGCTTGATAGTTACTGGTGCGTTTGAAAAATCCCTAGTCAAAGTTCCCTTCGGTCCCTTAATAGTTATAACTCTATCGCTCACTAGGACCTCAACCCCTTCTGGAACCCTTAGAGTCCTACTCACTTCAACAGTTCGCAATACAGTGCACCTTTAGTAGACAAAAGCTACGAGTTTGCCTCCGATTCGCTTTTCCTTAGCCTCTTTATGGGGAATAACGCCTTGAGAAGTCGAAACTATTAGCATACCAATGTCTCTTGATGGGAGAAAGCGCTTCTCCCACGTTTCAAATCCGTCAACCTTCACGGAAAAATGAGGTTTTATAGCGCCGCACTTGTTCACTCGTCCGAGAAGCTGCACTCTAAGCTTGCCCGTTCGTCCATCATCTACGAATTCGACCTCTCCAACGTAGCCATTTAACTGCATCACTCGCAAGACCCTGCCTAAAAGTTTCGAAGCTGGACTGATTACACACTCGCGCTTGTTCCGTAGCTCATTATTAACTATGGTTGTCAAACCGTTTGAAAGAACATCGAGCGCACCCATCATCCTGAACCTCAATCATATTTTTTAAAGCCAAGATTTTTCGCAATCTCGCGAAAGCAATGCCGACACACATACAAGTTATAACGTCTGATGATCGGCCCGTAAGAACCACAGCGCTTGCATGGTCTGCTCCCTTTTCCGAATTTTCGTTCTTTCTTTGGTTGTCGCTTTCTAGAACTCATACTATTTCACCTAGACTATTTCCACTGTCAACTTTTCTTTCACAAATGGAACAGATTCTTCAGGGGATAGAACATGCCTCTTCCCAATATTA
This sequence comes from Bathyarchaeia archaeon, assembly GCA_035319765.1. Lineage (GTDB taxonomy): Archaea > Thermoproteota > Bathyarchaeia > Bathyarchaeales > SOJC01 > DATHCB01. The sequence goes on along the minus strand of DATHCB010000133.1, from coordinate 8,097 downwards.
GACGTATGTCGGCGACGCTTTTTCACACGCCCACCAGGTCTGACCACCGAGACTGAGACATCCATTCCTACGATTCCAAGTTCTGGTACATATTTTGTCCCTGGAATTTCTATGTGCCCCTTTATTCCGAAGGAGAAGTTGCCAGTTCTGTCGAAACAATCCTTTGAAATCTTGTTGTCGACAGCCTGCAAAGCTCTTTTGAGAAAGCCAAGCGCCTTGTCTTTGCGAAGTGTTACCATGCACGCAATAGGTTCGCCTTTTCTTATTCCAAAGTCCCTAACAGTTTTTTTGGCGATTCTTTTGCAAGGTTCCTGTCCTACTAATTGTTTAAGAATTCTTGTCGCTTTGTCTAGTGGTTCTCCGGATTTTCCAACCCCAATGTTTATAGTGACTTTATCGATTCTTGGCATGAGCATAGGGTTTTGATTTAGTTCAGCGGCAGATTCTTCGGTCATGTCACTTTGCCTCGGGTAGTGATATATATGGTTCCGTTTCGCCGACTACGAAAACGAAGTTTAAAGTTGTTTGGAAGCGATTTCCATCCCTATCTTCTACTGTGACAAGCCTCTCTTGACGCTTCTGTCCTGCACTTTCTTCAATCTCAAGGACTTTCCCGTACCTGCCAACGTTTTTACCGCCCACGAGTAGAACTGGCACGCCCTTAACAAGTTTTGCACTGGACAGGATGTTTCCCTCCTCAAGTCCTATTTTCAAAGTGTCCGTTGTATTGTATACATCTTCAACAGGTTTTCTGGAATCCGCCACACGCACTAGTACATTTGTTCCGTCGTGAAGAGCTAGTTGAATATGACCATTTTCCACTGATGTTTTATCTTCAATCCTGCAGAGCTTGAAGCCTGCTTCTTTCTTCTCAATCGAGTGTAGTTTAAATCCTTTTGGAGAAGGCAGAACGCGATATAAACTGTTACTTTCTGGAATAGCTATAACATCCATTAGCCCTGCCGGATATGATTTGTCCCTGCGAATTTTTCCATTTACGTAAACTTTGCCTTGAGTGACTATTGTTTTGGCTTCTTTCGCAGTTTTTGCCAGTCCGAGCATGTCGCGGAGACCCAGAGTCAGCGTTATGCACTTCGCTGTTTCATGCGGGCCTGCAGAGGGCTTGCCTATCCACGTGTGTTTTTTTCGCTCGATAGCCCACACTGCAGGTGCAGGTTTCCGTTTTAGATGTCTGCTTCCACCTTTCTTTCCCAAATTCTACTCTCCTGCTGTTTCATTCTTCTCAGCTTTGATCTTCTTCGTAGTCTTGCGTCTGGCTTTTTTTTCTTGCTCTTCCTTCTTCTCAACAACCTTTTTTCGCGTTCTCGGTTTTTTGGCTTCTTTTTTCTTCGCTTTCTCTTGGACGCCAGGTTTCTGCGTGGCTTCAACCTTTTTTTGTTTGCGGTCGAGTATTTTTCTTCTCCACTTATCGTCCAAATTGAGGTTGATGATCATAACCTTAGATGGATGAATCAATACGGGAATGGCAGTTCCATCAACCTTATCCCTAGTCACGCCCTCAATGGAAATTCGATATTTTTTTCTGTCGATTTTGCTAACTTTACCTTCTATCCCCTTTCTGTCACCTCGAACTACCTTAACCGTGTCGCCTGCCCTGACAGGGAGCGAATTTGTGCTGCGGGATTTCTTTAATTCTGCAGAAAGGGGAGCGGAAAAGTGCTTATAGCGCTGGCTCAATGGCGCCTGAAACAAGCGTTTTCGTTGAGCCCCCGGCTTTGTGACAACAACCACATCATTTTCCTCCTAGACTATTATACTCGCGGCACTAGCAATCCGAGGCCACTTTTCTGCTGCTTCTCTAGCTATCGGTCCTCGAACCTCTGAGCCTTTCATTTCTCCTTCAGGAGTCATCAATACGGCTGCGTTGTCTTCAAATTGAACCCAAATGCCCTCCGGACGACAGAAAGGTCTTCTCTGGCGAACAAGAACCGCCTGAAAAATCTTCTTGCGAAGGTCAGGAGTGCCTCGTCGAACAGAAACGACCACCATGTCGCCCACTGCAGCAGCCAAAACCCGCCTTAGACGCCCCTTCCCGCCCATAACTTGAATCAGCCTAAGTTCCCTGGCACCAGTGTTATCCGCACACCTGAGCATCGAGCCTGTTGGCATGCCCTTCGAAATCTTAGGCTTTTGGCCTGCTGCCCCTTTTGTTGCGAGACCCCTTGCTTTCGCTTTTGCTGCCACTACGATTCGCCAGCCTTTTCAACCACGACAAAAGAAACAGTCTTGCTCAGGGGTCGGCACTCAGCAATTTTCACTCTGTCACCATCTTTCACTTCCAGACAGGGAGGATTGTGCGCGGATACATGGCCATGTCTCCTCTCATAGCGTCTGTATTTAGGCACATAATAAAGATAATCGCGACGTACAACAACTGTCTTTTCCATCTTCGCGCTCACTACATCGCCTTCTAAAATGCGCCCTCTAATTGCTAGTCTACCGTGAAAAGGACAGTTATTATCCTCGCAGGATTTTTTTGGTTTCTTCAATGACCGTATCGCCAACTACCATATCCTCCTTATTCGTTTTTTGGCACGGTCTTCAGGTCTTCCAACGAGCAGTTTCCCATCAATTTCCAGAACAGTTCCATCCTGCAGAGTAAAATGAAAAACCGATATGTCCTTGATGATGTTTTTCTCTTTACCGTCGCGTAGAAGTACGATCGTATTTCGAGTCTCGTTTAAGACTGTTCCGGTGAATCTTTCAAGGCTCGGGTTATTGCTCTTGGCGACTTTGGCATCGAGCCCGATTAGTTCGTTTCGGATAATGTCGGGCGTTATCTTCATCGACTCTCCCTTTCCTTAGTTTTTTCTTTTGTCTCGGCGCGTTCCGCTTCATTTTCTACCGTAAGAACTTGGGCGATTGACTTGCGAAGTTCATGAATCCGCGCTGGATTCTCGATTGCCCCGCCCGCCCTTATCATGGTCTGTAGCCGACTAATTTCTGTCCTCAGCTCGTCCAGTTTTTTCCTACGATCCTCGTACGACATTGAACGAACTTCTTTCATTCTCAGGATTGGCATCAGTTATTTCCCTTTTCCATTTTAGGCGGTCTTGTCTTTTTTTCCGCCTTCTCTCGTGGAGGGCTGGCTTTCGATTTAGTGTCTGATTTTCCCGTTTTCTCTGGCTTTTCGACTTTTGTCAGTTTTTCTTCAGCTTTTGTTGATTCCTTCTCGAGAACTTTCTTAGCAGACATCTTTTCGGACGTTTCCGGGGCTGCTTCATGGATTTCTGTATCCTCTGTGACTTTGACTACCTCTTTTATTTCTGCTGTTGGCTTGGTTTCTTCTACTTTCGAAACGCTTTCCAGTATTTCCACTTTGTCTGGAAACTGCACATTAGGCGGCATTATTCTCACCTTCACACCAAAAATTCCAGGTTTCAGCTGAACGTGCATTTCGGCCGTTTGCAGATACTCTAGCGGTGGTTCTCCACTTTTAGGCAAATAGCCAGCGCGAAACTTCTCAAAACGTGCCCGTTCAGTACGTAGCTTGCCACTGACAATTATTTCTGCCCCCAAAGCACCAGCGCTCATAACTTGGTTCAGCGCCCAGAACCCTGCTCTCCGAAAATGTACTCCGCGCTGGAGAGCAGAAGCGACTCGTGATGCCACTACGTGAGCGTTAAATTCTGGAACCTCTATCTCAGCCACGGAGATCTGCGGATTGGGAAGCTGGAACTTTTCCTCCAGCGCCCTCGCGAGCTCTTTTATCGTTTCTCCGCCACGACCTATGATCAAGCCGGGTCGCATCGCATAAATTACCACATGCGTGCCCAAAGGTGTTTTTGAGACGTCTACGCCACCGTAACCTGCCCGTTCGAATTCGCTCCTTAGAAATTCGTCAATCTCTGTCTTCTTGAGAGATTCTGAGATGAAATGTTTAACGACGGACAGTTACGTTTCCTCCGCGGCGGGTTTTTCCGTTTGTTCCAGAACAAGCTCAACATGCGTTAAGTACTCATATTTCGGGCTGCTTCGACCGTGTGCACGTTCGACGTAGTTCTGAATCTTAAGTCCTGGGTAAGCAGATGCATGGATTATACGAAGACTTTCCACGTCTAGCCCTTTGAATTCTGCATTTGCCTCGGCGCCTTGCAGAAGTTTAAGTATCTTGCTCGCTGCTTTCACTGGGTAGCGTCCCGAAGAGAATTTCCGCATGCCGTGCCTATGTGCCACCTTCTTCTTATATCGACGGAACGGGACTGGGGCTTTCTTTGCTATGACCTGCTCTAGAAAGGTTTTGGCCTTTTCCAGCTTCATGCCTTTTATTGTGCGGCAGATTTCGCTTGCATGCTTAGGGGATATTCTCAGCTCTCGCCCTGCTACCTTTGCGGTTCGTTCCGCATCTACATCTGTTATCGAATAGCCCCATTTCGGCACGGTTCATTTTCACCATTTGTGCACAACAACTGCAGTGGAGCGACTTATATGCCTTTTGCGTTGATCAAGACGATTTTCGAAGAAGAAATTGAAATTTTTTGAACTTTTTGCTACCGTTTTCTTGAAAATTAAGTTAAAATATTTGAGGTTCGTAGTTTGTGTTCAACGTCTTCTAATCCAAGCCTTCTGAGGGTCCCTGCCTCTGGTACTCCTCGCTCGTCCCATCCCACTGCAGCGTAGTATTCCTGTCTTGAATCTTCGAACGCTTCTCTATCGGTAGTCTTTCCTGCGCAAGGGCCCGAAGGTAAGGGTTCATAGAATCTCGGTGGGTTCTCATCGTCCTTTTTCGAGATCCATTTGACGTCTGGTCCGCCAAGAAGAAGCATGGCACGTTGAAGATGTAATATCCTTAATCCATTATTCTTAAACCATTCATCATGCGTAATGCGCCAGCCTGTTATTGCTTCGAAAAAGTCCCAGGTCTGATCCTCATCCACATTGAAAGTGTTGAAGAAACAATAAACACCGGAGTCTTCTATTATTCCAGACACTTCGCCGCTACGGTCCGCAGGCAATCCCGCCATTGAAGTATGATCTCCAGCTTGGACCGAACATGCATAGGAGATATTGGAGCTAAAGTCTCTTCCGCTTCGTATGCCGTGTGCTCCGATAGAGACACCTTTCTCATGTATCACATAAGGCAGTAAATTGGCATTTTTCGCTCTTCCCAATCGGAGAGCAGCTCTATAGGAACCTTCTGCGAGAATGTCTCCGATTCCATTCCGTGTGGCGATTTTTCTGGCGAGCTCCGCAAAAGCTTTCGTGTTTCCCCACGCCAGATCGATGCCCTCCAAGTCTTGCATGGTTAGGAATCCTCTTTGGTAAAGTTCCGCTGCGAAGCCGAGTGCGCTACCACCTTGTATTCCGCATAGACCCAAATCGTCGATTATAGAAGACAGATAGACGTTCTGTTCAGGATTGAAAATGCCAAGGTTGGGTCCCAAAAATGCTTGAAGCTCGTAGTCAGGGTTATCAGTTATTTCGCCTTTGAACTCGCCAGTCTTTGTCATGGCAAGTTTCAGGCATGTTGTAGGACAACCGAAATCGCCCCAATACTGTTTCAGCCAAAGTCGCTGTTCAAATTTGTCAACTGCGTAACCCTTTTGGTTATGCCACTCCTCCTGCCAATTTCGGACTGGTTCAGAGCTGGAGCTGGCGCCAAAACTGTAGCCACCGCCACCCGTTCCCCATCGTCGCCACAGTTCGGCTTTATAGCATTCTTTGCAAACTTTGTCGATCAATTCCTTGGTCTTTTCTATGTCTGCGACTGGTGGCAACGGACCCATGCCCTTTGCCACTACGGCTTTGAGGTTTTTTGAACCCATCACCCCTCCGTATCCGCCGTAGCCTGCTGCATGAGACCATTTCGATATTACCCCCGCGACTCTTGTTCTATGCTCTCCTGCGGGTCCAATGTACAACACAGACGGCTCTATTAACTCTCCATACTGTCGATACTTGTCATGCAGTTCTTTTCGTGCCTCCTTGGTGAGGATTTTCAGCGTTTCTTTTCCGCCTCTTCCCCAAATATGTGAGGCATCCTTTATCGTGGCTTCTCTGTTGATTATGCTGATGTAGCTGGGTTTCGCAGCTTTGCCTGCTATGATTAAACCGTCGTACCCAGCGCATTTGAGATCTATCCCAAACTCGCCGGCAATTGTGGAGCCTATCACTCCATTACTCTGCGGAGATTTGCCCGACACGCATGTTCTGCCGCCTGGAAAGAAGCCTGTCAATGGCCCAGTTAAAAGGAGCAGGAGGTTTTCGGTTCCAAACGGGTCAACGGTTTCCCATAACTTGCCCAGTCTGTCCCAAAGAATCTTGGCTGCTAATCCTCTGCCCCCGATGTAGCTTCGGAGAGTTTCGTCGCCAAAGGAGATCTCATCGATTTTTTCAGTCGAAAGATCAATTTCTAAATACTTGCCTGCGTAACCTCGCATTAGACGAGCTCCTCTCCTTTTTCACCATATAGGTTAATGACCAATTCACGGGTGATTTCTTCAGGCGTACGTGAATAAGCCCGCAAAGATTCATCTGAACCTCTTCTTTTCACGATGCTCAAAGTATTCCATTTTCCCTCACGACATACTTTGACGCACTCGGGCTTTCCATCACACAAATCACAGATAAGAATGCGCTTTCTTTCAGGATGCAAGTGCGGAACACGACCTGGACATGCATCTATGCATATTCCGCAACTCGTGCATTTGGTTTCATCCACCAACACTGCACCAGTTTTTGAACTAACCGATAAAGCCTTAGTCGGACAAGAATTAACGCACGGATAATCGTTACATTGGACGCAGATGTGGGGCACCTCAGCGCCAGGAACCAGCATAAAAACACGAACGCGCGAAGCCTCCGGCCATATCTTGTTTTCATGATAAAGTGAACATGCAATTTCGCATTTTCTGCATCCGCTGCATTTGATATAGTCTCTGGCGATCCAGATCTTCCTTCTGGCAACCATGATTAATGCCTCTTCTTGATTACCTAGCCCTTAGAAAGTAGTTAGATAAAGGTGTTGTTTTCATCTGAGTCTCAATTTTAAAACTTAGTACGAACAGTGTTGCATCATGCACCCAGCGAATTGGCACAAGCCGTTTCTGTCTTTGAATTAGGCGAAGATACACGCGCAACACTGAAAATCTCTAGCCCTCCCCAATGCTGTAAGACAACCGAACCCATTCTCAGAATTCTGAATTGCCCCACGTTTTTCATCGAATAGAATAAGTATTGTTTTTGGCTTGGCGTTTTTTACCCATTCCAGCATAGGGCCGTTCTTTCTTAGGAGGTGATCCGGCCGCAGGTTCCCCTACGGCCACCTTGTTACGACTTTTCCCCTCTCGCGAAAATAGGGATCGACGCAGCCACGAAGGACCACGCCTCACCCCATCCTCACTCGAGTGGAACGACGGGCGGTGTGTGCAAGGAGCAGGGACGTATTCACCGCGCGCTAATGACACGCGATTACTAGGGATTCCATGTTCACGAGGACGGGTTACAGCCCTCGATCCCAACTACGGCAGGCTTTCGAGATTGCCTTCCCCTTTCGAGGTTGGAACTCATTGTACCTGCCATTGCAGCTCGCGTGTGGCCCGGGAGATTCGGGGCATACTGACCTGCCGTGGCCCGCTCCTTCCTCCACTTTATCAGTGGCGGTCTCCTCAGTGTGCCCAGCACAAAGCTAGTTGCAACAGAGGATGCGGGTCTCGATCGTTGCCTGACTTAACAGGACACCTCACGGCACGAACTGGCGACGGCCATGCACCTCCTCTCAGCTTGTCTGGCAAGACCTTTAATCTGGCCTTCATTCTGCTGTCGCTCCCGGTGAGATTTCCGGCGTTGACTCCAATTAAACCGCAAGCTTCACCCCTTGTGGTGCTCCCCCGCCAATTCCTTTAAGTTTCAATCTTGCGATCGTACTCCCCAGGCGGCAGACTTAACAGCTTCCCTGCGGCACTAGAACGGCACGTGGCCGTCCAAACACCTAGTCTGCATCGTTTACAGCTGGGACTACCCGGGTATCTAATCCGGTTCGCTCCCCCAGCTTTCATCCCTCACCGTCGGGCGCGTTCTAGCAGACAGCCTTCGCCACTGGTGGTCTTCCCGGGATTATAGGATTTCACCCCTACC
>DATHCB010000132.1:0-7536 GCA_035319765.1 Bathyarchaeia archaeon | reverse complement strand
CATGCTATGCTGTGTTTTGAGGAAGCTGTAGACGGCTTCTATGCGTGGGCGTTTGTGGTATTCTCTCTTCTGGTCTTCTAGTCCGTGGGTTCTGAATTTCTTGTCCACTCGCAGTAGGTTTTTGACGTTTCGTTTCTGGTTTGCAGGGTATGGAATCACTGTCTCGCTTACGGCCTTCCTGATTCTGCCGTCGCTGTATTGACTCTCGGCTATCACGCGCTTCAGTCTGGCTCCGCATCGCTTCAGAAGAGCCTTCGTCTTGTCCAGCAAGTGGGGCGAGTGTTTCTTCTCGTTTTGGTTTGCCGAGGCAAGGACACTCGTTAACGGAAGCATGGTCTCCGCGTCGATGGACAGGTGTAGCTTGTAGCCCAGGTCGAACTTTCTGCCGGCTCTTCCAACCATCGCTTCATGGTCAGAGAAGCCTCGCTTGCAGTCCAATGGATCTCGTGTGCTCCAAGCCTTGATGAAGGAAGCGTCCAGCACGGCGTCAACGTCTCCCGCCTTGTTGCGTTTCAAGAGTCTTGCCACTTTCTGCTCGATTATTCTCGTGAGGTTGTCTTCTCCAACTCGGCGGATGAACCTGCTGAGAACGCTTCGTGGGTAGCCCGCCTCGTCTGGTTTGATGAGGCACAGTTTCCTCAGCCTCGGATCGGTATCGAGTGATCTTGTCATTTCTCGGAGACTGCGGACGCCTTTAATGCGCATGACGATGAACGTTCTGAAAACGCCTAACGGGTTTCTAGGATACCTTCCCGGATCTGAAGAGTGAAAACAGCCGAGCGCGATGTTCTTCGCAAAGCTTGCGTCAACGTTTCTAAAGAGGGTTTCAAGGGTCTCGTGTTCATCCTGTCCAGCTAAAGGATTCACCTCCTGTGCGTGGACGTAACACAAAGTACGAGACCCCACTTCTCAAAAATAAGCCTAAACTAATTTCGGGACAAGGCAGCGCGCCCTTAATTCTTCTAGTGCTGCGCTAATATAAAATTTCGCGGATATAGCACGAAATACTTAAGAAACGTGTGTGGCAGAAATAGGAAGGAGAGAGTTACGTGCTAAGCCAAGTTTTTGTGCTTGCAATTTTCCAAGCGAGCCTAGTGGGCGCTGGTCTCGTATTTGCTGTTTATGCTCTAGTCATTTCCATCATGAACCGAATGTTTAGATTGAGACTTGACACTGTTACTGCTTCACTGGGTGAATGGTTGACAGCCTCAAAGAGATTTGATATTTCGACCAATAGAGGCTTAAACGAGATGGAGCGTTCTCTTGATGACACGGCGCGCAAAATTGCGGGAGAATTTCGATATCCACTTCATTTAATTGTGGGATTTCTGACAACTTTTATAGGTTATATTGTGGTCACTTTCATGTGCGTGCAATGGCTTGTTAGTCCGACACCGACGCAATATGTTGACGAATTAATTGCTCCCATTTTTGTAGTTACTACGTTCGTTTTTCTTCTCGTCGGATTACTCAGTTTGTTAGATACCTATTACATTACGAGGCGTCAATTCGAGAAAATGATGGACAAAGTTGCGGACAATCTAATGGATATTATGAAGAAACAAGAAAAAACGGATGAGCAGACTTTTCCAAATAGTGGCACACATTAGACCTAAAAACCGAGAAACTTTTATTTCGTTTTTGTGCCACAGATACTATTAGGCAACCGAGAAACGAACGTTTAGAACTGCTTTTCCAAATATGTACCAAAAAAGAAAAATGCAGTGATAGTACTACTTGCTTTTTCGGGGTGAGTTGAATTGAACTTGACGACGCACTTTTTCTTCGGCGTTGCGGTCGGGTTTCTTTTCTTTGGTCATCCAGAAATTGCACTATTAGTGGCCTTAGGTGCACTCTTGCCTGATTTCGACAGGGAATACTGGTTTATGCCTTCCGTGAAATATCGTGATGAGCAACTTCATCGATCCTTGTTCCATAACATGTTCGTTATGGGAGCAGTTTATCTCCTTAGCCCGTTTGTTTCTCTTGGAATGTTTCTTCACGTTTTTCAGGACTCTTTCACCACGATCAAGGATAGAGGCTGCGAGTGGCTGTATCCAGTAACCCGCCTAGTCAAGCGAGGCTTAAAGAATGCCAACGGCAAAGATGAGCCGTTAGACTCGAAAGAACGTGTTTATTTCTATCAGGAAGATCCCAAAGGCTTGCTTGAAAACGCTGACCCCGATCTCCGAGAAGTAGGTGATCGCCCCGTCCCTTGGAGAAGGACCTATGGTCCCGCATTGAACGGTAAATTGCTTGATCAAGGTTTTCTAATCGGGTCGATTGCGATCACTCTAGTATGGTTGTTCTTGCAAGGCTCCAGCAATTTGACCAATCTATCGAATTTCTTCGCAAACCACTGGGTTCTATTCATAGTTGGGTATGGGTCGGTAGCGCTGATGTTTAGCGCTGGAGAGCTAGACAGACGGGACAGAGCAGAACCAGTTAAGGTACCATCCCTTACTTTTCTAAAAATCCCACTTCTCGTCGCGGGGTTGGCGCTTAGCAGCTACAGCATTTTCTTGGCTCAAGCGGAGATAATGAAAAATCTCGAAGCTGTTGGTCATTATTGGTCCTCAGTTCTTCTTGCAATCATAGTAGGTGCTCTCATAAGTTTGATCTTGATAAAGTGGCACACCAGATCTAAAGAGAAAGTCGCTACTGTCTAGGGCGGCGGACGAATCTGTTGAATATATGATCAGAGTTGGAGTTAAATCAGGCTCATTTTTTCAATATATCTCGACTTTCGTTCTTTCCAAGCATCATAGACATGTCAAAGCTATCTGCAAGATCTTCGCGCATGGTACAGTCTTCTGACGCAAACACCTTAACTTGTAAGGAGAGTTTTGATAGCTAAAGCTTGTGCGCGCTATAATGTTTGGTCCAAACAACGCCCTCTCTATCATGGGTGAGCTATGATCCAGTTGCATTCGTCGATTGCTTTTGCTAGTGTTCTGCGTGTATGATGAATCCTTTCTATCTCCTCGTATAACCATTTTACTGCATCTGTCCGAGAACAAGCTCTTTCTTGCATGCAACTCTCAATGGCCTCTTCAAGTTCTTCTTTCATCTTGGGGATAAATTTGTACGCATAGCAATATCCATTCAGCCTCAAGTCATAAAGCTCCTTACAAATCGGACGATCCCACATGACAAACAATGAGGGAGCGACTAGGTGGAGCGTTTTAGAAGCTGGAACAGGACCGAATCCTCTTATATTGCTCAAAGTGTCAAAAACGAAATGAAATACTGGCCGAAGAGTCATGCTCTCGCTGTCGCCCAGCCGAATTACTTGATCAAAGTTAACTTCTTCAAGTTTTAGGTTTCCGAGTTCAATCAGGAAAGGCCGAATTTCCTTGTAGATATCGAGTAGATTTTGGGGCTTACATTTCATGCGGCAACGCCCCCAAACATTCAAAAAATGGAAAACCTTCTCAGCGTCAGCCAATAGGGCGTTATCCCAGTTTATGTAGTTAGGTCTGACCGAATTGGAGTACACTTGCTCTATCGGAAGACTAGAACTAGACTTTTCTTCGAACTCTCCTGCTTTCTCAAGCAGTTTCCCATGATCCGTACTTCAACACCGACCGATAAATTGCCTTTCAGCCTATTGCTCTCCTTGGAACGATGGAGACTTATAAAATCTCCACAAGCTTGACTCAAATGTTAGGCACGCGCGTCTGCTTCCATTATCATCTTTATAGACCCTCCTTTTCAACGAAGAAATGGACTGCCGATATTGTAAGGACATTAGTATTCCTAAAGCGCGCGCTAGCGCGGTTTTCCTTGGTTAATCTGGCACGTGCTAAGCTATTACGTTAGCTCGTGGGCCCAAATAGACCGCGACCTGAGATTGAGACTTCGACCTGATTCTTCGACTTTACCGTAAAACTATGGTTAACTTTTGGGGGGCTAAAGAGAAGCAAACAAAATCCCTTTTCTCCCGGCACTCTTCCAATCCTGCCGATTCCTTGCACAAGTCGTCTGCGAGCAATCTCGCGATATTCAGTGTGTCGACGCTTGGCGATATCCAAAAGGGTAGGCTGCGGAAAAGGCATGTTCGGAATGATCAAAAGTTTGAGGTTCTTAATCGTAATTCCTTCCCAGAAAGCGCTTGACGAGGTAAGTAGAACCTGATCGGGTCGACGTACGAACTGCTTGTAAATTCTCAACCGTGTCTCATAATCGAGTCCGGAATTTATCGCCACAACCCTATGCTCTAACGTTTCTGCGAGATCTTTCTTCCATTCTAAGCAAGCAGTATTATTATTGAGGAGTATTAACGTTGGAGTTTTGAAAGTTCTTAATATAGAAATTATGAATTTTTTTTTCTCGATGTCGGATTTACACTTGACGGCGTAATATGAGATGTTATTCTTGGGAGCGAATCCCTTGGTGGCCATTCGAACAGTACGCACTGATGTCTTTGGTATGCCACAATAGAATTCAAGTTCATCTTTGCTTAGGGATGTTGCAGAAAAGAGGAACAGTCTTCCATTGGGCATCAGGCTTCGTTTTTGCGGATCAGCTGACAAGAATTTCAAGTCGCATGCGTCGTCGAAAATCGTGCCAAAACTCCTCCATTGCGATAACGATCGAAGCAAATATCCAGCTTCTTTTCGATATTCTATATTTTGTATCCTTCTTAGGATGTCAGATGCTTGCTCCATGCTCAATTCTTTCGTGGTATACCTGCCAGTTTTCTCGAACCCCCTCCTAACATAGTCAAATAACGGATCGCCTCTCTCCAGGTGAATGGACTTAACAACATCTCTGTCCAGTTCTATTGCCGATCGCAGATTATGTGCCTCATCAACAAAAACGAAATCGAAGCGATACTTGATTTTCCTATATGCCCCTGTTGTGTAAACAGGTAGCATCGTTGAGGCATTAGAATAGACTTCTTCTAACTCTGCCGTAAAATCGCATTTAACTTCGCTACAGGGAGCAACTATGCACGTTGAGATTCCACGATCGCGCAAGTCGGAAGCGCAAAGTGCGATCACATGGGTTTTGCCAGATGCTGGAGGAGCTGTGAAGCTGACTATTTTCGCGTTTTTGGCCAGCATCATTGTGTACACTTTTTCAAGCAGCATGCTCTGGGCGGAAAGAAAGCTTCCGAATTTCTCGAACTTCTTCGAGCATGCTTGTAGATGTTCCAGCCATTCTTTATAACTTGGCAGATGAAGATTAGATGTAGAAGATCGTTTGCCTGAATTTTTCAACCTGTGGAGCACCAAATTCGTTTTGATATTGAGCAGATAGCTGAAGATAGTAAAGCGGGGAAGGAAATCGGGTCATGTGACCGCTTGCCCTTCCCATCATACACAGAGCCATGATATAACTCGCTATGTTATCAAAATCCCAGTCCTTTCCCTTAGCTAATCTGATGGACAGCCTGATAGGCGTGGGACATCCTCTTTTCAGCCCTTCCTTTTCAATCGTCCTTCCAGTAAGTAGAAAGAACGTGTTTTCGTCGGACTTGAGGATAGCTCCTTGAGGAGCCGTATCATAGGCTTCTCGTGACGGTTTAGCAACTTTCATTGCGTTCTTGCCAAATCCAGGCAGTTTCTTGGGGATCCACGTTTCAAAGAATCTGATCTGATCCTGGTCGTCAACTTGAGTGATGCAGTACTCATAATTGCCGGATGCCTTTTCGAGTGCATTGCAAAACCGATCAAGAATACTAAACCTGTCGAAAGAAACGAGATATAGGACTCTGCGATATTCTTCATTCACGCTTATCAGTAACTTTATTATTTCCTCAACGTTGGTGGCTTCGAAAGGACCAAACTGTTTCATCACAGACCCATTGCCGTTGAGCAACATGGCAAGAATTGCTTGTTTTTTCGAAGTAGGGTTCAGATAGCTGTAAATCGCTACGATGTGCGGAATGCCCTGTGGAGCAACAATTAGCCATGGATCAAATCCCAGTTTCAGCGTCATCTGCATAACCAATGCCATTATTGAGTCCTTGTCTGCGTGAGCCAAAGTGACATGCTGATGAGCAATACCAAACCTGTTCTGAGTTTTCTGCTTATGCTCGTTGTGCTCCGCGTCGTTCTCCTCACTAGCCTCGCTGCCGATCGAAATAACCAAGTCATGGTTTACATATTTCGTTCCATTTGCACCTGATGAAGTGAAATCAAAACTCAAATCAGAGTCATTACGAAGTCTAAACTCTGTTGAAAGCGCCTGCAGAAAGCTGTCGATTTTCTTTGTCTTGGTCTTCAGTGAGACAATTGCCTTGGTATTTGGCGCTGGTCGTATAAATTTCACGGGCTTTTCTGAATAGCTTCGATAAAAGCTCACATCGTATGGCGTTCTTATTTTAAGGTGCTTATTGGCAAAGTGTAGTTCTAACTCGATCGGCTCTGTGACCATTTCACTGACATCAAGTGATTCATTCGAGATCTCGACCATCTTCGGATATATTTCCGGCATCTGCTTTCGTAGCGTTTCATGTATCTCCATAACAACCTCGTATATCTTGTAAAGCTGATTCTTGCAATCAGGGTGGACGCTATCCCATATTTGTGCCCGCTGCCAACTCGGAATCCGTTTCTTGAGATCTTCAAACGTATGACCTACAGAAAGAACCTCGGGCAGATGATATTGCATTTTACCCGTGCCCTCCAACTCATAGACTACCAGAGGCTGCCTTGGATCGAGCCCGGAAACCCCGTAGGTATCGCGCAAGTACTGTACTGTCGATTTGGAAGAGCCTGGCGGAATATCAGATCCACGATACTTCCATGTGATCGCCTGAATTGCTCGTACATTTGGACCGGGGTAAGCTTTCACATCCGCGCTCTTCCCGCGTAACGCAGAGTTAACGTAATCGACGAATGCTTGTGGCGGTTGATAGAAATCTATTTCAGTATCGTTCATCGCGTCAAAGCGTCTCTTTAAGCTCTTTATTTCAACCAATAAATTCTTGTTTGATCTGAGCTCTGTCTCGCGGTTAAGTACGAATGCAATTCTGCCACCAATGTGAAGAAGCCCTCTATAGTACCTTTTTGAGTCTATGATTCCGGTGCTTTCGATTAGATCCGCGTCAAAATATGGTTCATCCCGTAATATGAAGGGTGCTTTCGGATGGAATTTGTAGTATTGATCTGAAAACACGGTGAGCGCTATATCTGCCAGCCGGTTCACGAGATGCTTGTATTCATCGAACTGCTCAATCCCTACTACAGATTTCCCAGCTTCGTTAAGGTCGACACTAAACTTTCCGACTTCGGGAATAGTTACGATGAAATCTTTTGTTTTGCTCACTGGGTATGCTAGTGATTCTATCTGTTGTTCAAAACAGACAACAGGCTTTCTTTCGCCGCGCGTGACTTGTTTGGCTACATTTCCTAGAATCTGATAAAGCTGAGGTCTATTCGTTGGCTGCGGACTGACATCAGCTTTATAACGGTAAACAGGAAGGTCCTCATGCTTTAGCAATGGGAATATATTGGCATTATACGTTAGGTTCAACTCCATTCTTTGAATATTTCATTCACCAGAGAAGGAACTTCTGCAGACTTT
>DATHCB010000131.1:0-9762 GCA_035319765.1 Bathyarchaeia archaeon | reverse complement strand
CGGTCTGGCGGCCACGCTTACTATTCTGCCAAAATTCTGCCGTATCATTGTTGGCAAGACGGCTTTGGAACACAGAAACACCGATTTCAGATTTGTCGCCATCATGAAATCCCATTCACTCTCTTCTGTCTCAGCAACGTCTTTGCCTCCAATGTAAGTACCCGCGATGTTCAGCAGAATATCAACGCGACCATGCATTTCTAGTGTCTTCTTGAGCAAGTTCTGAACGCTTTTAACATCGGTAACGTCGGCTTGAATACCCGTCAGGGCCGAGCTAAAAACACCGACAAAATTCGCCAATTCGTCTTGTCGCTCCGAAGTTCTGTAAGGAGTGACAACTTTCGCGCCGTTCTCAAGCAGGATCTTCGTAACTACTCTTCCCAGAGAGCCGGTAGCACCAGTAACGATGGCCACTTTACCATCAAGCAATACAAAACACCCTGGAGTCTCGCTATGCGTCCTTTCACTATTTTTCATTTGTGTTAGGACCGAAGCGCAAACTCCGCCGGAAGATTAACTGCTTAGGGGCGTTGTGCGTTCTCAATCACAAGGCGCTTATTCTTCCGAGTAAGCAGCTTCCCCGTGTTGGCTTTCATCGAGTCCTTTTTCTTCTTCTTCTGAACTAACTCGAAGTGGTGTGAAGAAACCGATGATTTTCAGTAACGCGTATGAGCCGAAGAAGGCAAAAGCCACGACGACGGCTACGGCCACGCTTTGGTACAAGAGTTGCTGGGGGTGCCCAAAGAATAGGCCATTAGGACCGCTAGGATTGATAGCTGTAGAGGCGAACAAGCCTGTTGCGAGCGAACCCCAGATGCCACTGACGCCGTGACAGGCAAAGACATCTAATGTGTCGTCAAATCTCATTCTGCTTGCACGCCAGTTTGACACAAGATTCGAAAGAATGCCTGCAAATAGACCAATAATAATCGAAGCTGGCACCCCAACGAAGCCTGAAGCAGGCGTAATAGCAACAAGCCCACAGACAGAGCCTACAGCAAGACCAACAGCGGACGGCTTGCCTTTTATGACCCAGTCAACACCCATCCAACTCAGGGCTGCAGCAGCAGCCGCCAAATTTGTTACGACAATTGCGGAGACTGCAACCGGGTCTGCTGCCAATGCGCTACCGCCATTGAAGCCGAACCATCCAAACCACAGTAGGGCAGCACCAAGTATTACGTAAGGGACGTTGTTGGGCTTCATCTCTCTCATGGTCAAGTCCTTGCGTTTGCCAATGACTAAAGCTGCGGCCAAAGCGGTCATTCCAGCGGCTATATGCACCACAGTGCCACCAGCAAAGTCGATCGCTCCCATGGTACGAAGCCACCCACCCACACCCCATACCCAGTGGGCAATCGGTGAGTAGATGAGCGTGGACCACAGAACGATGAATATAATCAAAGAACGAAATCTTATCCTTCCCGCAAACGCACCGATGATCAAAGCTGGAGTTATTGCGGCAAATTTTAACTGGAACGCAAAAAGTAGAAGTGCGGGAATATTTGCTCCAGAAGCGACACTTGTGTTAGGATAACCGGAAGGGGTTAAAGGAGTAATATTGTACAACATTACTCTAGACAAATTACCAATCAAGCCCAAGCCCGCGTCCGGACCGAACACTAAGCTGTAACCCCAAAATGCCCAGACCAAACTTACGAGCGCAAAAATCGTCAGGCACTGGGATAAGGTGGAAACCAGATCTCTTCTTCTGACAAGCCCTCCATAGAAAAACGCCAATCCTGGCGTCATCAACATGACCAAGGCAGTTGAAGCTGCGACCCATGCAATATCGCCTGAATTAAAAGCAGGAACGGGAACGCTCATTCATCTTCTCTCCCATTTTCGCGTCAATGAATAGACCTCTCAAATATCTTGCAGTATATAAGCTTATTTTAGCGAACGATATTGTTAATAGTAATCAATAAAGGTAACGCTAGGTTCACTGAAATAAATTTATAGAGCAAATCTCGGGGGAACGAGAAAAGGCGTTAATTATGCTTAAATGATCCTTAAGAAGGGGGGATTTGCTATTAAAAGAAAAGGATATAGCAGGCCTGGACACCCGAGATTATGCTGGACCGCCGAATGAAGAGTGGAGTTGTTTTTAATGTTGAAAGGTATGCTATCCAGGATGGTCCAGGCATTCGAACTACAGTTTTCTTCAAGGGATGCCCATTGCGTTGTTGGTGGTGTCATAATCCAGAGGGGCAGAAAAAAGGTTTCGAGTTGGTCTTTAGGCCTAGCAGATGCATCGAATGCGGCAAATGCTTAAAGAGTTGCACCAGACAGGCCCTCGCTTATGTATCCAAACAACTTGTGATAGACAGGAAGCGCTGCACGGTCTGCGGTGCATGCGTTTGTAAGTGTCCGTCTGAAGCCTTGTCAATTGCAGGTAAGAGGACAAGCGTCGAGGAGGTGATGAAAATAATCGAGAAGGACATGCCCTTCTACGACGAATCCAGAGGAGGAGTTACCTTTTCAGGGGGAGAGCCACTCATGCAACCTGACTTCTTAGAAGCTTTACTCGAGGAGTGCGTCAAGAAAGGCATAAACACGGCTTTGGACACAAGCGGATACGCGTCATCCCACGTTGTGGACAGATTCTGCCGAAAGATTGACCTCTTTCTCTTCGACGTAAAAATCATGGGCGACCTCAGACACAGGAAATACACAGGCGTTTCCAACAGGCGGATTCTCGAGAATTTGCAGAGAATGGTAAAAAACGGTGGCAGAGTCGAGGTTTCATTGCCCATAATTCCGGGTATAAATGATGATGAAGAGAACATCGAGAAGACAGGCGAGTTTCTAGCTTCACTGAGGAAGATAGAAAGTGTGAGCCTTCTTCCATATCACAGAATGGGTGTCGACAAATACAAAAGTCTGGGCAAGCCTTACAAACTTGCTGAGACTCAAATCCTGTCAGCTGAAAAGATGAAAATGATAAAAGGGGAATTGGAAGCCTTCGGGCTTAAGGTAAGAGTGGAGGTAAGATAGCGTGCGGTCGCGGATCAGAAAATTAAGAGGGCAAAGCGTTACATGCAAGCCATACATAACGCCTGAAAGAGCGATCCTACTCACAGAGTACCTTGAAAACACCGCTAAAGACCACGTTTCAGCGCCAGTCGCGAGAGCAAGAGCGTTTGCTTATCTACTCAGAAAAAAGAGCGTTGCCATTGCTGACGGTGAGTTGATCGTGGGCGAAAGAGGACCAGCGCCGAAGGCGACTCCAACTTTCCCTGAAATATGTTGCCACAGCTTGAAAGACCTCGACATTCTCGACACGAGGGAAAAGATTCCATACAAAGTGGATGAACAGACCAAGATAATCTACGAAGAGAGGATTATCCCCTTCTGGAAAGGCAAATCGATCAGGGACGTAATTTTTGAGAAGATACCGGACAAATGGAAGCAAGCGTATGAAGCCGGCGTGTTCACAGAGTTTCTAGAGCAAAGAGCACCAGGACACACTGTCTTGGGCAGCAAGATCTACACAAGAGGCTTGTTAGACCTAAAGAAGGAGATTAAGAAAAACCAGAATAGCCTCGATTTTCAGAAAGACCCCGAAGCCCATCCGAAAAATGAAGAACTCAACGCCATGGCAATTGCCGCAGATGCCCTGATTTCGTTTGCGAAACGCTATTCGAACGCCGCTGAAGAATTGGCCGAGAAAGAAAAAGATCCAGAAAGACGTAAGGAGCTGATGAAAATCGCTGAGATCTGTGGCTACGTTCCTGCCCATGCTCCACGGGACTTCTGGGAAGCTTTGCAATATTACTGGTTTGTTCACTTGGGAGTTATAAGCGAACTTAATCCCTGGGACGCGTTCAACCCGGGCAGACTCGATCAGCATCTTTATCCGTTCTATGAGAGTGGATTGAAGGACGGAACTCTGACGAAGGAAAAGGCGAGAGAGTTGCTGCAGGCCTTCTGGATCAAGTTCAATAATCAGCCTGCGCCTCCAAAAGTAGGAGTTACCGCGGAGGAAAGCAGTACTTACACTGATTTCGCTTTGATAAACACTGGCGGAGTCAAAGCTGACGGTTTCGATGGGGTAAATGAACTTTCATATCTAATTCTCGATGTCGTTGACGAAATGAGGCTTACTCAGCCGAGTTCGATGGTGCAGATCAGTAAGAAGACGCCTGATCGATTCCTGAAAAGGGCGTTAGAGATAATCAAAACAGGGTATGGACAACCATCAGTCTTCAACACCGATGTCATAATTCAAGAACTCCTAAGACAGGGAAAGACAATCGAGGATGCAAGAAACGGCGGGGCCAGCGGATGCGTCGAAACAGGCGCCTTCGGCAAAGAATGCTACATTCTAACAGGATACTTCAACCTAGTAAAAGTCTTAGAGATCACCTTAAACAATGGCATGGATCCCAAAACAGGCAAAAAGATCGGGCTCGAAACTGGAAACCCATCGGACTTCGGCAGTTTTGAGGAATTCTTTGAGGCCTTCAAGAAGCAAATGGAGTATTTTATCGACATCAAAATCGAAGGAAACAGCGTCATAGAGAGACTTTACGCAGAGCAGTTGCCCGTACCGTTTTTGTCTCTTTTCATCGACGACTGCATAGCGAACGGCAGAGACTACAATGATGGCGGTGCAAGATACAACACGAGCTACGTTCAAGGTGTTGGCCTAGGAACAGTAACCGATTCGCTCGTGGCCATTAAGTACGATGTCTTTGATGAGAAAGCTATTTCGATGAATGAACTGCTGAAGGCTTTGAGAATGAACTTTCAGGGGTCTGAAACTCTTCGCCAGAGGTTGCTGAACAAGACGCCAAAGTATGGTAACGACGAAGATTACGCTGATCAGGTTATGAAAGCAGTGTTCGAAGGATATTTCAACGCCATAGACGGAAGGCCAAACAGGAAAGGCGGACGCTACAGAATAAACCTCTTACCGACCACCGTGCACATCTATTTCGGAAAGCAAGTCGGAGCCACTCCAGATGGTAGAAAGGCAAGCGAGCCGCTTTCTGAAGGTATCTCGCCAGCTCAAGGCGCCGACCGAAACGGTCCAACAGCGGTCATACAATCCGCCGCAAAGGTAGACCACGCAAGAACCGGCGGAACACTTCTCAATCAAAAGTTCTCCCCTCAACTCTTAGCCACAGAAGACGGACTGAACAAACTGGCTTATCTCATACGCACTTACTTCAGACTCGACGGTCACCACATACAATTCAACGTCATAAGCGCTAAGACATTACGCGACGCACAGAAGCACCCAGACAAATACAGAGACCTCATAGTTCGCGTCGCCGGATACAGCGACTATTTTGTCGACCTAAATATCGACCTGCAAAATGAAATAATCAGAAGAACCGAACATGCTTCCTTTTGAAAAGCAGACCACCTGCCTAAGCTGAGCGAATACGCTAACGAGCACGGTTTTCGAAGCGAAACATTTTTGAAATCAGTAAAATGAATCGTCCGCAGGTTGGCTAAGGACGGCGAGACAAAGAATGCTGTTTATGGTGAACGGTTTAAAGATTCAAGAGCAGTTTGCAGGGGAATGAAAGAAAAATACAGGCTGTTACCGAGAGTACTAAGATACGTTGAAAGCTGGGTTGAGGCCGACTACCGCGCGATAGGAGGAGACGATAACAGTTTATCCCCAATCCACGCCTCTCTCCCTAATAAATAATAATAAAAAAAGAAAAAACACGCACGGCCACAGCACATTTTGTTGTTAAGCATTCAGGGTTCTTCTTGGGCATTAATCCAAAGGTTTTTATAGGCTTCGCTCGGATTAAGTTGGCTCCTTTAAAGTCCAATGAGAGATGAGGCATATGGAGGGAAATGAAAGGAGCAGGAAGAAGTGGGCCGCAGCTTTTCTGATCATCTCAATCGTGATCGGAATCGCGCTCTTGCCTCAATTGAACGAGTACGGTGGTGTGTCATCGATGACTTCTTCTGAAAATGATTTCATGTATGAAAAGTCCATCGATATCTTGACGATGCTTTTGGTAGGGTTCGGTTTTTTGATGGTGTTTGTTCGGAAATACGGGTATACTTCGGTGACAGCAACTTTTCTTCTTGTGTCTCTATCTTTACCCTTGTACTTTTTGGTTAGGCCTTATCTTTGGGGTTCTGCTGCAAATCTTTCGACGACCAACATTTCATTGCTTGTTTATGCGGAATTTGCTGCTGCCAGTCTTCTCATTGCGATAGGTGGCCCGCTCGGCAGAATAAATACGTCGCAATACCTGCTTATAGGGCTGCTTTTCACACCGTTGTATGCTCTGAACGAGTGGATTCTGTTTAGCGGAGTTCTTATCCCAGCAGGGGCTTTCTTGGACACGGCAGGTTCAATCATGATTCATGCTTTTGGAGCGTATTTTGCGCTTGGGATGATAATTATGTTGACTTCGAAACGGGACCATGAAATTTCAGTGGAAACTTCGAAGAGCAGCAATCAATTTGCGCTCATTGGAAGCGCGTTTTTATGGATACTTTGGCCTTCATTCTGTTCTGTCATGGTACCCACAACCTCAGTACCGTTGGTGGCAATTAACACAGTGATGGCCCTCTGCGGGGCAACTATTGCGACTTACGTATTTTCGGTTTTGATTAGAGGCAAAATTGAGGTGGGTGACATCGCAAACGCTTCACTTGCGGGCGGTGTTGCAATAGGGGCTTCGGTTGCAAACGTCACTCCGGGATGGAGCGTATTGATAGGAGCCTCTGCTGGTGCAATCAGCGTGATCGGTTACACGATGATTCAACCTAGGCTGCAGAAATTAACTGGAGGAATTGATACCTGCGGGGTTCATAACCTTCACGGCATGCCTGGGGTGTTCGGTGGTCTCGTGGCGATGGCGTTCGTCGCAACTCCACTGTGGCAGCTTGCCGGCATCGTCTCTACCGTGGTTTTTGCGATATTCATGGGTATTGTCGTGGGGTTTATCGTTTCACGACTAGGAATCAAAGAAACACCTTATGACGACAAGGAAGAATTCAATGTCCCTGAGGGAAATTAGCGTCTAACCGCGCGCTAGCAAGTGCCCTATCGCCATTTTTGTGTGTGCATCGGACTCAAACACAACGCGTGGAAGGCAGTATTTATGATTCATAATGTTTAACTATTTTTTTGTCAGTTTTCATCTATTCCTAGAATCATGATTCTACTGGGAGTCGTCGCAGATAATGAATTTGGATCAATGGTCAAGAGCGCTCTTTTGGACGATTCCGTTTGCCTCCACGGTAATCCTTGCATTTATTCTGCTCCATCTTTCATACAAGGATAAGGATGAGAAAAAGATCATGTTCATGCTTGCAACCGCGTTTGCTTCAATTGGCTATTGCAACTTGATGCTGCAGCATTACGGGGTTCCCACTTTGTGGACCGACAATTACAAGTGGTCTTTTATTCCGCTAGCTGCAGCAGTTTGCATCACAACTGTTGCTAGTTTACTTAAGCTCAAAAGCTTTGATAAACCTTTCAAATGCTTCCTTCCGATCCTAGGCGCTTCTATCGTCTTTCTAGCTATTCCAAGCATTGCAGGTTTCTTGTACGTGCCCCTGCTAGGTGCATTCATGGAAGTGTTCCTGCCTATCTCGCTGTATCTAGTTATCAAAAGGCGAAGCAACTCAGAGGTCATGTTCTTTCTGGCGTTCTCGTGCTTTATGTTTTCATGGGTATCTCTTGAGGCGGGTATGGAAGAAGAAATCACCGTTCTGCTGACCCTTTTCGCGATCGTGTTCTCAACCCTGATGTTCACTATTACTCAAGATACAACCGTCGGTGGCATGACTTCTTTCGTCCTCTTGCAGAGCAAATTGGACCAACGTACGCGCGAGTTGGCTGAGGCTCGGGAAAAACTGCTGAAGGCCGAGAGACTGGCTGCGATTGGAGAGTTGGCGGGAATGGTTGGACATGACTTGCGTAACCCTCTTACTGGAATTGCAGGGGCAACGTACTATTTGAAATTGAAGGGACGGGATAGAATGAGTGAAAAAGAGAAGGTGATGATTGCGACGATTGAAAAGGCAATAGATTACTCTAACAAAATAATAAGTGATCTTCTTGACTACTCAAGGGAGATAAAGCTTGATCTGCGCGAGACAGACCCCAAGTCATTAATGACTGAAACTCTCACTCAACTCGAAGTCCCAGCTGGAATCACCGTTATCAATGGAGCCAGATCTGAACCGAGGATTATAGTGGACAAAGACAAGATGCGGAGAGTATCCACCAATCTGATTAATAACGCATTTGATGCTATGCCCAGCGGTGGAACCCTGACGATCAAAAGCGAAGAAGCGAGAGATCTGGTCTCTTTCAGTTTCACCGATACAGGAGTTGGGATGAATGAGGAAACTCTCCAAAAAATATGGACACCACTTTTCACCACTAAGGCAAAAGGTATGGGTTTTGGCTTGCCTATCTGCAAGCGACTCGTTGAGGCACATAATGGAAAAATTTCTGTCAAGAGCCAAGTTGGACGGGGATCTACGTTCATCGTAACCGTTCCAATCAAGTGTGAACCTGGAAAAACTGAAGATGTTCAAGTGAGTCTTGTTGAAACGGTTTGGACCGTGTGAGAAATATCACGTACGTTCTATCGTCAGAATTTGGGTTTGGGTTGGGACAAAAGTTTGCCTTTTTTTGGGTTGCGAAAAACTGACCGCGGCTTGCCTTTAAAGCTGAACAGAAAAATAAAAACAGCATGGTAGACTCAAGAAAAACAAAAAAAGAATATAGCAAGCCTTCACGTATGACTACTAGGAATTAGACACAGGTATCTATAGATACGTAATATTTTGTTCTCTTTCTATTCTTTGTCGATCTCTTCAGTGTCAGGCTCCCAGCCGACAGAAGAAAGTGTGCCATCTGAATTAGTTGTAAACTTTCGCTTTAGCCTCATGCCGCATCGTGTGCACTCTCGCCCTTCATGCACGATTTTGCTGTGCGTCTCGAAATTTGCGCCCGTAGGTTGTTGGCTAGAGTCTGGCGCGATTGCGCCACCCCTCGTAGCGCCCCTTGCTCCCTGTATTCCAACACCCACAGGGGCAGGCTCCTTCCAGAAAACCTCAAACTCCTTGCCATAATCCCGCCACTTGTGAAAACCAAGCCTACACAACAGCGGGTTCCCCAAATTGTGCACCCCATGTTCAGATTTTATTGGTACCGAGATATAAGAGATTCCTGTTTGTTTGATTGTTTGATTAGTTGATTGATTAGTTGATTGTCTCTCTGTGTGTGAGTGAGAGATCGTTTGTTTGTTCGTTCATTCGTCGGTCAGAGAGAGAAAGAGTAAAGTTGTATCCAAACCCAAAGGATTAAATTTCGTGTGCCTTGCTTTTGATGTTGTTGATTTAATTGACGAGAGAGGAACGTATTTCGCTTGAAGTGGTCCCCCACGTCGATTTGGAAAGGTATCTGGGCAAATGGTATGAGATTGCGCATCTTCCCTTTAGGTTTGAAAATGATTGTACTGACATAACGGCGACTTACGGCTTATCGAAAGATGGCAATGTTTCCGTGCTCAATGAGTGCTTGAGAGATGGCAGGCTGAAACAGGCAAAGGGCAAGGCAAAAGTGGTTGACAAGAATACTGGGGCAAAACTAAAGGTGACGTTCTTCTGGCCGTTCTCTGCTGATTATTGGATTATAGCCTTAGGAAAGGACTACGATTATGCCGTTGTAGGAACGCCAAATCGCAAGTATCTTTGGATATTGAATAGAACATCGCAGATGGATGATAAACTATTTTCTCAACTGGTTGAATCTGCAAAGTC
>DATHCB010000130.1:0-10633 GCA_035319765.1 Bathyarchaeia archaeon | reverse complement strand
TAATTCTGTGCGACAAATACTCCACGGTTTCCTCCACTTGAGAACTAGAGAAAAACGGCGTAGCACCGTCGTTAGCTGAAACGAGAAACTCTGTTTTGCCATCCTCTCCTTTTTCCCAAGTGATGCGCAACTCCAGCTCTGTCATAACTCTCCCTCCTCTGTTTTGATTTCTTCGTCAAGTTCTTCCAATTTTGCACCCCAGTTCTGTCGCATAAAAGGCGAAAGGCTCCAGCGGTTACCAACCTTCACAGCCGCATTCTGGCTAGTCTTCAGCCGCAGTCGCCTATTCATGCGCTTAATGCGCCGCGTGATATGATGATACGCCAACCCATGGCGACATACCTTGGCGTAGATGTCTTTGGGCAGAATACCTGAAGCAGGAGCTTGACGCAACACGTCCAAGATGGCCAAGTCCAAATCGTCCTTTTGGCCATCATCATCCTTGGTCACTAAGTCTTCCAAGAACTGACTGCCATACTGCATCAAATAGCTCAGACCCAGAAAGATCTGCTGCAACAGCGCCTTAGCCTCGCGAAGCTCAATCAAAGTGCGATGCTGCTCGATATGATGCCAACGATTTACGCCAAATTTCTGCTCCGGAGTACGTCTCTTAGAGCTCCTTTTAACCTCGTTTTCAACATCATTCTGGGAAGCAACCGTCATTATCTTCGAAAACCTCCAACAACCTCAACAACAAGACACGGCAAATGTGCATCACCAGCCCCTGACCATTCACCCCTCAATGCATCGACCTCTGAAAACAATGGACTTTTTCCATGCTCTTCCGACCAGCGAAAAAGGACGATTTAACACGCAATTATGCAAGTATGGGCGCGTTGGACGCCTCTTCCCGTAAACATTTGTTTTACACAAGTGTTCCGATTCACTTCCTCTCTAGTTCTAGTCTTTCGGCCAAAATGTAGAATCGTGGGATGGTTCGCTCTGGATGCGCGATTACTCTGCCTTTCCGTTTCAATCTGAGCACGATTCGGCGAAAAGCGTCATGCTTGAGCTCCAAAAAGTCGCGGAAACTAAATTCACGATTTATCTCTCTCGCCTTGTTGAGGACGTACGCCTCGAACAATATACTACTGAATGTTCTCCGAAACTCCGACTTGACACAATCTAAACTGTAAGGCTCACGCTTCGGCTTCTGCACCTGATATTGAAAAACGTTATTCTGGCGAAGGTTAATCACTTGCTGAGGCGACTCCAGCTGGACCACGCCCTTCACACTTCTCCTCGCCTTACGGTAAGCACGCTCAAAACCCAAGAGCACGCGACAAGCGTCCAAACCGTCCTCCCTAACTTCCTTAACGAAGGCCTTATGCTCCAAATACTCCTCGATTGAAGGAGCTCGAAAATTACAAATCAAATTCTTAGGCTGCGCAAGAGTAGACTGAGCTCCAGCCAGAAAAAATCACCCGAACACGCACGTCACTTGCCGATTCTGCGCTCTCGCCTTAACGTTATTCAGGATCCGACTTCCTCTGCTCCACGCCTCGTCTTTGGGAGTTCCACACACTGGACACTTTTCCTTCTTGGCACCATTGAAGACTCTGCGGCAACAAGGATTCTTACAAACATAGAGCACTATGAAGCATCCTCCTCTCATTAGAGAAGATCTGGCTCCAAAAAAAGAGGGAAGTGCGGGAGACGTGGAGATATCTCCACGAACCTGTGGATAGATTTTTATCTGTGCCCTTAAGCATTGACTAATGTTGGGCGATGAAGACTCTGGCCCCTCTGAACCCAATAATGATTGGGATCTTGAGTGCTGAGCCTAACACAACTATTCTTGCAATGTAGGCGCCTTTTATAAGGAACCCAAGGTTTCTTGTAAGTTGATGGCACAATTTTAGAACCCGTTTGTTTTTAGCACATGAAGGGAACAGTACTCGGCGACACGTACCATTCTTTAAATACTATAGATACAGAAGGCTTATCCATGGAGTACAGCCAGCAGGATAATCAATCTCGGGACGTTAGCCACCCAAATAAAATACATAGACGGAAAAAGGCAAACACTCCTAGGCCAAAACATCGATTTAGTGGCGGATACCAGCTTAAAAAGAGTAATATCATACCCTCTGAAGAGGTCGTGAAGAGAACTCTGGACAAACTGCGTGGCCTAGGAAATCAGGCATTCGCCATTTTCCCTTTCAGTGAATATTTTGACGACTGGCTTGAGAACGTGAGGGGAGTACTTGGTGATTTTGAGCTTGATTCCGACATCGCCACAGACGATCAGTTCAACGAGCAGTGTTCGCAAATACTTTCGAATCTTGAACTGGCGCTTAACGAAAGACGCAACAAAGAAGCTTCGTATGATTTGGCGATAAAGACTCTCTCAGAAGACAAGCGTGTTCTCGAACGAATCGATAAAGATTATGCCATAAAAATGAGGGAGATGGAACGGAGGAAAAATGGCGAGATCAAACGTCTATCTAGAACTGTTCAAGACTTCAAAGATGAACTTGGTCGAATAACCCAAACGAAGACGGGTATCTTCAGATCCATGTCGAGGAAAGCAAAAGCTCAAAAAGCGGCAGAAGCAAGCCAAAAACTGAACTTGGCACGTGGCAAACTTGACTTGATCGTGCCAAATTTCACTGCTGAGCGACAAAGGCTCTTGACGGAACAGACAAAAATGCAACAACCTGTCGTAGAACGGATACAAAATCTGCAGAAAGAAATCAATAGCATAGAGATCGATGGCTCTTTGGATGCCAGACGAGCCGCCTGCGAAGCCTTGACTGATGCAGTAACTGCCCTTCTCAAGAGAAAGATGCCACTGCTGCAATAAACTGGTTCATAAGTCAGGTTCAACCGTAAGCCTACGAAAAGAGCGTTCACCCATTCATGGCTAGGACCTCATCTTTGATTTGATAATGAAGTATGTGAACGTTGTTGAATTGATTGAAGCAAGACGTTATGATTTCTCGATCAGGCCGATCTATCATTGATGAGAAGTGGGCCCGGGGCGATTCGAACGCCCGACCAACAGGTCCCTCAAACATGTTGGTGTTTATGAGCCTGTCGCTCTGACCTAGCTGAGCTACGGGCCCTGACTATTTCGTTAAATTATAACTTGAGAAAAAATAAGCCTTTTCCAAGGCATCGCACGGATGACATCAGCGTTAATATAAAAACCTTACGTAATAGAAATGCATACCCCTTTTATACGGAAAACAACTTATAGACAGTGTTGGTGCGGGGAGAGGAGTCCTCCACAGCGCGTGGCGGGAATGGCGCGATAGTTTCCTTTCATCCTCTATCCTCTCCGCACCGCGCTTTTCAGTTTCAGCGTAATCGCTAGAAAAAAGAGAGGAGACTTTGGCTTGCAGCAATCTTGCACTGAATTCACTTTAGTTGAAGATTTAGTCTCTCGAACATGTCGAGAAATTCAGTGCCTCGCTTAGTCACTTGGTAAATGCCATTGTCCTGCTTGACTAAGCCGTTGATGTAAAGTAGCTCCAGATATTTACTCACTTGTTCAGTGCAAAGGTTGGCGCTTTGCATTATGTTCGTCTTCCTTTTGCCTTCTCGCTTCTCGTTCAGAGTCCGAAGAATAGCCACGATGATGGACACTCGATCTCTCTTGGCGAACAGGTTTAGCGGAAGCAAATATTTTAGATTCATGATAGACCCCTGCCCCGAATACTATATATGCATATTTGACAAAATAAGCTTTACGCAAGGCAATAAATAAAATTAATTGATAAACATTGATCTTCTCGTTTACCTATGCAAAGACTATAGTTTGCAGTCAAGGATCAGCAAGTCGTTTAGGCAGTTCATCGACTTGAATGCTCAAGACTAGGGAGAAATCAATCTTCAAATGTGCCGAGACCATCGCAAATAGTGTGAATTTGAAAAAGAAAGTAAGGCTGCGCTTATTTTTTTGTGGAGGGACTCGATTTCCTTGACACAATCGGTGTTACGATAGGGATCGTGGAGACTAAAGTCTTAATGACAGACGGTTGAGGCTAATCGCTACTTTAAACTTTAAATATGGCTTGGATGTTTGGAGTTCTGTTCTCATTGCCGCCGTAGCTCAGTTCGGTAGAGCGGCTGGCTGTTAACCAGTCGGTCGTAGGTCCAAGTCCTACCGGCGGCGCCTAGCCTTAACCGGAGGCGGCTTCATTTCCATTTCGAAGGCATAATTGCTGAGGCATTTGCAAGCACTCACGAATTTCGGCGAAAACCTAATTCGGTTTTCTGCCGCCGATCTAATTGTTTGAGCCTCCACCTGATTAAACAGTCAGCTTTTGAGGGGTCGGAATCCTTTTAGGAATAGAATATGTTCGATTTCATGGCTCAAAAACCTTTATTAATATTCAAATGCACCTATGCTTGGGCTGAGTAAGATAGTTATGAGTCAAGAGCCGGACAGTGAAAAGCCAAGCGTTGAGAAATTATTAATGGATAAACCGTCTGACTTCATTTTTCATGCAGCCTACCTGGCCTACTCTGAAGCGTGGGACAAAGCGCCAGTAGACGTTAAGGCTCAACTTAATCAGGTCATCACGTCACTTTCAAAGGGCGAAATAGACACGGAGGGTTTCTACAGGCAAATAAGTCAACACCGAGGAGAGGCTGGCCCTGATCGTTACTCATTCGGTGGCAGAATGAGGATAGAAACGACGAGGAAAAAAGACTGGCGAAAAAAAGAAGCAAAAAGTGCGAGGGAATCGAGGCACAAACGCTGAATTGGCCGAGCTCCTGCTTCTGTTCGTGCACCATTTGTCTAAAGTAGGATCACTTAAATCTGTAAGAGTGAATGATCGAACTCAACTGAATCTTTCTCATTTAGCTGCTTTGTCTTTACATGACAGTTTAAATACAGGAACGTTGGTTTACGTAAAAGAGGAACCCAAAAAATGAGCAAAAAGTCTCCGATGGGTGAATTCGCTGCCAGAAATTTGTTGGAAAAACGGAAGCAACGACGTTGGAAGGATCGTTACTACAAACGCCGTATGCTGAGACTTGATGTCAAGGCCGATCCCCTTCAAGGTGCACCGATGGCTAAGGGCATTGTGCTTGAAAAAGTAGGCGTGGAGAGCAAGCAACCAAACAGTGCAATAAGAAAATGTGTGCGAACCCAGCTCATCAAAAACGGCAAGGTCATAACTGCTTTTCTTCCAGGCGACGGTGCGCTGAACTTAGTGGATGAGCATGACGAAGTCCTAGTGGAAGGAATTGGCGGCTCAAGAGGCGGAGCAATGGGAGACATCCCGGGTGTCCGGTGGAAGGTACTGACCGTAAACGGCGTCTCACTAAAAGAACTTGTGTACGGAAGGAAAGAGAAGCCGATGCGCTAGGGAGGTATGAGGAGTGAGCAAGGAACTTCAAGAAGTAATGCTCTTTGGAAAATGGAGCTTCAAAGACATAGAAGTGAAAGACCTGGGACTGAAACGCTATATCAGCCTCCATCCTGTATTATTACCTCATAGTATGGGAAGACATGAACATGGGAGATTCCACAAAGCTGAAGTAAACATTGTGGAGCGCCTCATAAATAACCTTATGCAACCAGGCAAAAATGCAGCGAAAAAAGGTAGGGTCCTCAGCGTCATTAGAAATACGCTGGAAATAATCCAACTGAACACTGGACGCAATCCGGTAGAGGTGCTCGTGAGAGCTGTTGAGAACTCTGCACCGTGTGAGGATACTACGAGGCTCAGTTACGGGGGAATCGTGTATCTCATGGCTGTAGATATTTCACCTCAGCGAAGAGTGGATATGGCAATAAGACTCCTATGTGAAGGCGCACGTCAAGCTTCGTTCGGTAACCCACGACCACTAGAAGAATGCCTTGCAGAGGAAATAATTCTAGCCTCAAATCGGGACGTAAAGAGCCACGCCATTTCAAAACGCTACGAAATGGAAAGAGTTGCCTTAGCAAATCGTTAGGATCATCTTGCGTACAATTCTACGACATCCTTGTCATGTAGAACGAACGAGAGTCCCACTTTCCGCGGACTAAAAATCAAGCGCTTTGACCAAATTCGGGCGCTTGAAAACCGCATGTAGAAGTCGCTGTGGACCAGCCTAGCTAGGTCTTGGACTGTGGCATCTGTTTTCAGAATAAACGGCTTCGGAGACGGTTTTCGAGAGCCAGCTTCCCTCGTATAAATGCGCATAATGCCTAGGGCGCTGAACAATTCTTTCCCGAGCAATTCCAAACCCTGTTTTGTTTTGCACGAGACCGGGATTACTTTTAGTTTTTCACTTGTGAGTTCTGATAGTTTTCTGAGCTCGTCTTTCGAAGCCATAGAATCTATTTTGTTAAGCACAATTATTGCGGGACGGTACACGGTTGCTTCGAAAATTGCATCCTCAACGTCTGCAAGCGTGGCGTCTCCCTGAATCCTCACAACAGCATCCGAGATACGATGGCTTCTCAACAGCCTCTCGATGTCGTTCACGTTGCAGTTGATCAATTGACCAAGTAATAAGAGTCGCAGTCCGGCGCCACGAAATTGTCGTTCGATGTTCACTCGGGCGTGCGACTTTTGAAAGGTTATTTTCGCCTTGTCGAGTTCGTTTAACATCATAGACAGCTGTGCACTTGGGTCCTGCGAAGCGTCGACCATAAGAATTACACCATCAGCGTTTCGGGCTAGTCCCAAAATCTGCATTCCAAGGCCCTCCCCTTCTGCAGCTCCTTCCACAAGTGGAGGTGCTTCGATTATCTGGAACTGAATATCTTCAAACGGGAACATTCCCAGCGCTGGTTCAAGGGTCGTGAACGGGTAGTCTGATATTTCGACTCTGGCATTCGTTATCGAGGCTAGGAGGCTACTTCGACCGACCTTCGTTGGACCCAGAATGACTACTTGTGCCGCGCCCTCTTTCTCGAAAAAGAACTTCGGTCCGCCCGTTCCGGCTTTCTTGTGCTTTTTTTCTTCAATTTCTCTGCGGAGAGTTGCGATTTGTCTCTTGGTCTGCTTGCACAATTTCTCCGTGCCTTTATGCTTTGGGACGAGCGCCAAAAATTCTTGGAGAAGTTGGATCTTTTCTCCTGGGTCTCGCGTTGCTGCGACTTCATCCCACTTCTTTTTTGCT
Source organism: Bathyarchaeia archaeon (assembly GCA_035319765.1). Lineage (GTDB taxonomy): Archaea > Thermoproteota > Bathyarchaeia > Bathyarchaeales > SOJC01 > DATHCB01. Next base: position 3,562 of record DATHCB010000130.1, on the reverse strand, counting down.
TCCGCAGGAAGATTAGCGGGCATGAGATGCTATCCTCATCTATGATTCGTTTATAGAGTTACTTAATATCTGTTTTTGAGGCACAGATATGATAAGATTAAAATAAGTGATAGGAGTGAAGATTAACAGAATTTCACCACAATTGATAGAATCATTTAATAAAACAAATTGGGAGAACAAAAAATGAGCAAGACGGAGAAACCGCATTTAAACCTGATCATAATCGGTCACGTTGATCACGGAAAATCCACGACAACAGGGCACTTACTGTACCTCGCGGGTGTCGTTGATGAAAGGAAAATCAAAGAATTCGAAGAACAGGCAAAGGCAATGGGCAAAGAGACATTCAAGTATGCTTGGGTTCTCGACAATTTAAAAGAGGAAAGAGAACGAGGTGTAACAATAGACCTTCGATTTCTGAAATTCGAGACACCAAAATACTTCTTCACAGTGATCGACGCACCTGGCCACAGGGATTTCGTCAAAAACATGGTAACAGGAGCAAGCCAAGCGGATGCTGCCGTACTCTTCGTCTCAGCAAGACGAGGCGAATTTGAAGCAGGCATCGGCCCGGGCGGACAAACGAGGGAACATGCCTTTCTGGCTTTTACTCTAGGAGTGCATCAACTGATCGTGGCAATTAACAAGATGGATGACATTTCTGTCAACTGGAGCGAGGAACGCTACAACGAAATCAAGAACGAGATTTCACGCATGCTGAAAATGGTCGGCTTCAAGGTGGAAGAAATCCCATTTGTCCCGACTTCAGGATGGACTGGTGACAACCTCACGAAGAAAAGCGACAAAATGCCATGGTACAAGGGACCAACACTTTTCGAGGCACTCGACGTTTTCAGGGTGCCCGCAAAGACCCTTAACAAGCCTCTTCGGGTACCGCTGCAAGACGTCTACACAATCACGGGCGTCGGCACCGTACCGGTGGGCAGAGTCGAAACTGGTGTTTTGAAAGAAGGACAGCAAGTTATTTTCATGCCGGGAAATGTGAAGGGCGAAGTCAAAAGCATTGAAACCCACCATGTACGAGTTGCCAAAGCAGAGCCTGGCGACAACATCGGCTTCAACGTCAGGGGAGTCTCGAAGAACGACATCAGGCGCGGCGATGTCATGGGTCCGGTTGAAAACCCGCCGACGGTTGCTAGAGAGTTCATAGGTCAGATTATAGTGATCTACCATCCGACAGCTGTAGCCGCAGGATACACGCCAGTGTTGCACTTTCACACGGGACAAGTCGCTTGCAAATTTACAGAGCTGGTGAGAAAACTTGACCCTAGAACTGGACAAGCTATCGAGGAGAAACCTGCATTCTTGAAGACTGGAGACGGCGCTGTTGTAAAGATGGAACCGTTACACCCAATCGCAGTCGAAGCCTACAACGACTTTCAAGAGCTTGGACGATTCGCCGTTCGAGACATGGGTACTACCGTGGCCGCCGGAGTCATAAAGGAAGTCACAAAGAAAGGACCATAAGCGGCTTAGGCAAACTCTTTTCTTTCTTTTCTTTTGTCTTCATGAAGTTATGAAGTCATAATGCTAGACTGGATTTATCGGTCAGAAAGATTTTGAAAGAAGTGTGGCACTCAAATCTTACATGGAGCGAGGGGCGTCAAGCAAGTAGCACTTTAAAGGCTGCTATGAACAATCGGTAACACAAATGAAGATCACGTAATAAGAAGAGTTGGAACGATGTCTTCGACAGAGACTTTACTTCCTTTCCTAAAAGAGCCAGAGAGAGAGGGAAAACCAAAGATAATCATTGACAGCAGAGAAGCCAGTGCTTCGCCGAAGATTGCCAAAGGTCTGATTGAACTCGGAGCCTCAGTCAAAACGCAAATGCTTTCAAAGGGAGACTATGTAATCTCAGATACCTGCGCGATTGAACGGAAAACCGTCCACGACTTCGTTTACACACTTACACATAGATACTTGTTCGAACAGATCTATGGACTAAAGGATGCATACGCTAACCCTATGATTCTGCTCGAAGGCTACCTCCCGATTATCTATAAATTTAGTCGCATAAATCCCACCTCAGTTTGGGGAGCAATTTTCGCCTTAGCAAAGAACGGAATCGCTATGATTCACACAACCAGCTACAAGGAAACCATAGACTTCCTCTACACAGCCGCCAAACAAGAACAATTGGTGGAAAAAAGACCGCTTGCAGTGCACATGGCTAAGAAACTTGAAACTCTGGCAGACTCACAAATCTACTTCATTGCAAGCCTACCAAACATTGGAAGAGAAAAGGCATCTTCAATCCTTAAAATATATGGGACCCCTCTTAATGCGCTGATCAACGTCGAAGGATGGCGGAAGGACGTTTATGGGCTTGGGCCTATCATTAGTGAAAAAGCTAAGCAGGTTTTGAACGCGCCTTTCAAAGAGTAAAAGAGGCGGACCACACCACCCAAACAGCAACTTTCGAAATAGCAGTCGAAGACTGTTCGCTCAAGAATCTCCACTTCACACAAGGACAGACAGATGCCAAAGGCACCAAATCCTATAACTGGAATTTTCAGCATATTCTCGACTGGAAAACCACTAGAGCTCATCAGATTGTCTAGTTGGAATTGTGGTGCATCCCTGCTTCGAAGGCCTTAAGGTTAATCTCCACATACTTTTCATTGATAGAAGCACGAATGCTTTTTCTTATGGTTTCTATCTTTAGAGGCAGTTTTCCAGTGGCTGCAAGCGCGCCAATCATTACAATGTTTTGGACAGTTGCGTTTCCAAGTGCTTTCGCCATATCCGTCGCTTCGACAGTTATTATGTTTTTTGAGAAAATCCGGATTTTTTCCATTATAGCCTCGAGGGACGGATATGCCATGCGGCGTGAAGTGATCCCGGACTTTGTAATGGCTGTGTTTATGAGTATGACTGTTCTATGGGAAGCGTACTTGATGCTGCGGAGGGCTTCCATGGGTTCCAAGCCTACAATGGCGTCTGCCGTGCCTTCGAGAATTGTTGGCGCAAGGGTCTTCTCGCCTATCCTCACGTCTGATACCACTGCGCCTCCGCGTTGCGCCATACCATGGATCTCGCTTACGCGTACATTGAAACCGTCCTCAACCGCCGCGTTTCCAAGGATTTCAGCTAATAGTAATACGCCCTGTCCGCCTACTCCTGCAAGAACTAGATTACATTCTCTCATTTTTTGCATTTTTTCCAGTCACTCTATGCGTATAGCCTACGCTAGATATTTTTGTTTGTATATGAGTCTAATGGAGAGAAGATTAGGCAGAGAAGGGAAGGGCTAGCGATCGCCTAGTTCCTTTTTGAATGAGTCGCAGAGTGTTTTCCCCCAGTTGTCGATGGCTTCTAATCGACCATCGAAGAATCTCAAGACTGGTGGCTCAAAAACAAACTTCAGTCCTTTCACCAAGTTTCTGTGTTTGTACAGCCAGTTTATCCGATCAATTGCATACTCAATTTGCGAAACTGAATAAACTCGCCTGGGAAGAGCAATTCGCGTCAGTTCTAAATCGGCGAGAACTTCTTTTCCGTCTTTGTCTCGGTCCATCGAGATGGTGCCTCTTTCCAT
>DATHCB010000129.1:0-4128 GCA_035319765.1 Bathyarchaeia archaeon | reverse complement strand
GGAGTAAATCAGCTTCTAGAGAAAATCTGGGAACACAAAAAATTCTTAGAGACAGCAGTTTTGGCTTCGAGAAATAAGGAGCATGCCGAAATTGAGTTATTAGAAGCCCTCAAACAGAAGATTGCCCAATCGATGTTGAATAATCTACGAGAGAAGGGCGAACTGAATGAACTGCTCAAGAAGATTTTATCGCGTGAGATAGACCCTTATTCTGCAGCCGAGAAGATAATTGCTCAAAAATTTAGAAAAACTGAAAAAGATTAAGCTTTGAAGGGACGTGATATTGCCAGAGCAAACAAGAGAAGGCCTGGTTCAAGTTTACACAGGAGAGGGCAAGGGCAAGACTTCCGCAGCCTTTGGACTCGCATTACGAGCTGTCGGAAGGGGCCTGAGAGTTTATGTCATTCAATTCATCAAGGGCGGATTTGATTACGGTGAACTCTACGTCGTGAAGAATCTTCCGAACTTGGAGCTAAAGGCCTTTGGACATGGAAAGTTCGTGACACAAGTACCGCCCAGTAACGAGGATATTAAACTTGCAAAGGAAGCGTTCACACTCGCCCAACGAATTGCTGAAAGCGGCAAGTATGATGTTATCATTCTCGACGAAATTAACGTTGCTATTCATCTAGGATTATTAGACCTAAATGAGGTCGTTCGATTCATTAAGAACAAGCCCAAAGGCTTGGAACTAGTCCTGACAGGACGATACGCGTCAGACGAGATAATTGAAAAGGCCGATCTCGTCACTGAAATGAAAGAGATTAAGCATCCTTACAGAAAAGGAGTGAAGCCTAGAAAAGGGATAGAATACTGACGGCTTCACGATTAGATTTCATGCGTTTCAGCGCATTTTTCTTGTCACTGCACTAACGGTCATACTCAAAGCTGCGTACGCTTGTCGAAATCACATCGGCTTAAAGCTCGATTCCTTCATTTTGGCCTTCAGCTTCTCAGGAACATTTACGGCTCTAACGACATTTTGTGTGTTAATTAAATAGATAGGTTCTCCAACGGGATTGAATTTCTTCAGCCGCCTAACTCCTATGAGGATAAATTTAACCTTCAATGTTGTTCCGTCTGAAAGCTTGTACGATTGCCATATTTCCTTTGGCTCCTCAGCAAAATCCACCTCTTCTCCTTCCGCAAGATCTTGTGGGGTTATTTGAATCTGTTGACCTTCAGCCATGAGACATCACCTCCTTAATCGAGTCATTCTTTAGTTCTCGTTTATTGACGAAACCACTTCTTCGACAATACACATGCAGGTCAGATGGGTGATCAGTCCACGCGGGTAATCTGGCTCCGCTCTTAGGTCGCACCTCACCAGCATGAACGTCGCCACATCGAGCCCCCATGCATGCCAGCCGTAAAAGGTTATTTTATTCTTATACAAATAAACTTATTACCTTCTAATCTATAGCCGTAGACGAACAAGAGGCTTAAGAGAATGGCTCTGAAGGAAAGACTAAAGATTGAGAGCACGCCGATCTTCGTGTTTCTCGTATTCTACATTATTGCAGCCATTGGAAACCTCTACATACTCGCAGCTAACGGCTTCGCGATGGTTCAAACGGCATTGATAGCGATTTTAAGCCTGATAACGGCATATGGTTTGTACAGAATGGAAAAATGGTCATTATGGCCCGTTGTAGTGCTCTTCTTCATTGGGAACACTTTTGGCTTCGTGACTCTTTATTACTCGATTGCTGGAAGCGGCTTCGCCGGAAGCGCTGACACGCTATTACTAAATCTCGCCTTCTTAGGCTACTTGATCATGACATGGCTCGCCACGATCTACATTGGAGCGAGAAGGGACAAACTGAAATAAACCTTCACCTCTTCTTGACCTCATCCAAGAAAATATCACGCATTTTTTGAGCATCTACATCGATAAGCGGACTCTCACAAATTAGCACGGGTTTCAAGCCTAATTCCACAATTAACCGTGCAAGAAGTTGAAAGTCTGGGCCATACCTCCTTTCGCCCAGCGTATGATGCCGAACCTCTCCTTTGGCAGAAAATTCCATGTGACTGAAGTGGCAGTGAAGGTTTTCTGCTACATCTGTGCCCAGCCTTTCTTCTATTTCGTCAATTACTTTGACAAAGTCGGCTTTAGTCACTAGCCCGCCCTGAGATCGCGCGTGAATATGAGACCAGTCAATCACTGGAACAGTTTGATCGATTCGTTCACAGATGGCCAACACTTCTTCCAAGCTGCCAAACTGAGAACGTCGACCCATGGTCTCTAGGCCAAGCTTTACTTTGATGCCCAAACTCTTCATCTCTGTAACCACATTGTACACGACTTCGATGCTGCGCTTCAGAATCTCCCTGTGCCCATGACCCATGTAGAACCCCGGATGAAAAACAAGCACCTTCGCCTGCATCCACTCAGAAGCCGTGGCACATGCTAAGAGGCGCTTCTTGCTCGCCTCGACAACCGACTTCTCGCTTTGCAAACTTATAAAATAAGAACCATGCACACTGAGCCAAACATCATTCTGCCTAGCGTTTAAGCCGAGTTTTTCGGCGTTTTCCTTTTTTATCTGTGGTACTGGTCCCCACCTGACTGCCTGGTACTCCAGTGCATCGAGTCCTTCCTGCCTAAGAAAGCTTGGCAGTTCCGTTATCGGCTGCTTTAATTCTTTAAATGCCCACGGTGTGCCCGCTGGACCGAATCTCGTATGGTTTGCCAAAGCCTTCACTCGGCTCACAAGTTGTCATACTGGGCATAAAAATTGAGTATAGTTTATCGGCGACGACCTCGTTGACCTGCATAGAGCGCTATTAACGCTGAAGCCCATGCAGCAACGTTTTGGACGAGAACGTATTTCCCGACTAGGCTTGACTCTACCATTGGCTTGACTATAGGAGTCGTGAGGCTGATCACGCCGCTTCGGAAGCCAAGCGCGATCGAAGCTAATCCCGCTTCAATGCCTGCTCCGAGCCAACCTAGCGGTGCCAAAGTGTGCCCCACCGCGTTTGAACCTTTGATTGTCCATTTGATGAAGGCGGCAAGAATTGAATTGCCTCCTCCAAGTAGCCAATTAACGGCGTTTGGAATTAGTTGCGGATAAATGATCAAATACACTATGAAAGCGAGAATGGAAAACGGCAACATAATGGCCCATGCGCTGTTGAAAACGGCTCTTCCAGTAGGGTGCTGTTCTGAAAACTTGGCAAACCTTGATTTTGAAATTCTCTCCCTTAAACTTCGCCCAGCATCATCTATCCTTTTGTTAAGTCTGTTAGTGAATCGCCTTAAGGTTCTGAGTCTCTTTTTTTCATATCGTCTGGGCGGTGGTAGTGGTCGTGCCACTTTCGCCTGCATCTTTCTGACAGGCATAATCGCAGTGTGCTGCGTTACGTAGATCCAACTTGCCAATAGAACAATGATTACGCATATTGGCAGAAGCTGAAACAGCGGACTGATGCTGATCGAAAACAAACCCGTCTTCCATATTAGCGGATTAGTATCTTTCAGACCCATGGAGATCGAAGAATAAATGATCAGAAACTCCAACAACGCGGCGACAACCAAGAACAAAATCAATGCCACGACGCCCGTGGGCGCCGTCCATCTTAAAATCCGTCGCCTCCAGCCACCTTGTTCAGAAGCAGCCAACTCGTTTCACACCATAGTTACCCAGAACCTTAAATTAATCCACTATTTAAAAGTAAGCGCGCATGAATAACATAGGAAACAAAACTCACGCTCACGCTAGATTAGACTTAAACTAGGAATGGGCGTCTGCTTTCTTCTCTCGTTTCTTCTTCGCAATTAGTCCCCTCAACAGCAATGCGGCGGCCACGAGGAAGATCAGGCTTGCCCACGGCGCCATGAAGTTGAAGGCATTCACTGATGCCGAAACCCCGCCGACCATAGGCGGAGGCGAAACCGTGACCGTGGCCGAAGCGCTAGCTGAAACCTTGGTGCCCAACGTATCAACACCTACAGCCGTAGCAGTGTCTGTCGTGGTGGAGGTCATAACAACCGTCTTAGTAAACACCTTGGATTGGCCAACCGCTAAAGACTGCATAGAAGCAATAACCCCATACGTGTTGTCCGTGATGTTCACGTCGCTCAACGCTGTATCACCAGTGTTAGTAACGTTAAACGTGTAC
>DATHCB010000128.1:0-4929 GCA_035319765.1 Bathyarchaeia archaeon | reverse complement strand
GAAATGCGCTTTGTTCGCTGGTCAGTATTGACACCTTCAGTGGGTTCATAGAGTATCGGTCTGGCTCAATGTCATCCGTGTTAAGGAGAAAGGTTACGATTTTTCCTTCAGGAGGACTCTCGAGAATCCTGCAAAGTTCATCAATTTCTTGTTGACCACATTGGGATAGCCTATGCTCGTAAAAGTAGTTTCCACAAACTTCAAGGAGACGCGCCGCTATGATTCCCTGAACTTCTTCCACCGTTAATTGCGGATTCGAGTATTCCACAGAAGTCCTTAGAAAGAAGTGATCTCCGCCCAGAGCTGATTCGTTCCTCTGTCCGTTTCTGTAGCAGTAGAGAGGAACGCTTTTCCTGTTTTCCGCTCTGAAACTGTCCATGTTCGCTATCATCGCTTGGACGCATAGCCATGAATTTTTCACGAAATCCTCCACTATTGTTCTAGATAAGTTAAAGGACAACTCTGGAATCAACCTCTTTCTAGCGATTCCGCCGCATAAATGCAATCTTTAGTGACAGGCGGGCCGTAGAACATTCTTGAAACCTTGAAATTCTCGCTAAAGCCGCGTGTTGTCAACGCCTCAAGTATCGATGCGTCTCTCTCATGAAGGTACAACGAAACTTCGAAGCCATTCAGCCTATTAAGTGCAGCATTTATGAGACTAATTGCAATGTCACTTCTTCCTGGACTGCATACCACTGGTCCGATTTCTGCCGTTTTGTCATATACCTTAGCCGCAGCGAAGCCTAGGAGCTGTTTGTCTTCGAGGATCATGTAGCATAGGTTGTCCGGGTCGAGCAGAATCGGTTCTAGTACTTTCTTTCTGGATGCACCAAAACAGTCTTGGTCAAAATCAACGATTTGTTTTGAGCTGTTTTGTCCAGCTTCGCTGACACCTGCGGTGATAGTCGAAGTGCCTTTCCCCTTTAGGACTATGAAATCTGAATCGTACTTGAAACCGAGTCTCGTGTAAAACGGAATCTTGCTAGGGTATGCGTATAAGCCAACCGATTTCACTTGTTTTGCCGTCAAATATTTAAGCGCGTGATTAACTAGCAAGGAGCCCCCGCCCTTTTCCCGTTTGTCGCTGTGGACAATTAGGTTCCCGAACCATCCCAGTCGATCAAAACTCACTGAAGTTGCGATTCCAACTCTTTCCGAGCCATCAAGCAACACAAAGCAGCCTCCAGGTTCCAACCTCAGCATAAACGCAAAGTCTGCTTCGGTGAGCTCCCAATTCATTTGGTCAGTTATGCCAATCGCGAACGCGAAGTCATCAACAGACATGCTTCTGACGCGAAACAAAGAGACGCTTCCCAGCTGATTGCTCAATGCCAAGAGTCGATAGATAGGATAAGCTTTACTAATCAAGTCTATTTTAAGATAACCCGCTAAGAGGCAGAAAACGGTCATGGAGTCTCAATTGAAAGTCAAGATACCTCGTGAAGTGCCTGTGGCGACATATCCATTCGCTGACTACTTCAAAGGATTCGAAAGAATAAAGGCAGTCAGAAAGATTTTCGGTGACAAAACTGAAAACGTGCTCCAGACAATAAGAGTGGAGTTTGCGGGAATGCGAAGTTACATGGGCGTTAGTAACGTTGACGGTCACATCCTAATGAGCGCCAGATACTTGAAGCAAGGCGACATAATAGACATTTACTTGGACATAATTCACGAACTGGTTCACGTAAGACAGTTCATGGAAGGAAAAGAGCTTTTCGACGATAATTTCAGCTACGTACAGAGACCTACAGAAATCGAGGCTTATCGCCACGCCGTTGAAGAAGCGAGGAATCTAGGCCTAAGCGAAGATAGGATATGCGAATACCTCAAGACAGAGTGGATGTCAGATGATGAGTTTAAGCAATTAGCAGAAGCCGTTGATGTTAACTGCGCACAAAACATAAAGGCAAAAAAGAAGACTCTAAGAGAGTAAGACCTCGGATTTGTCAATTCCAGCGATCCTGTACTATGAAAGTTCTGTATCAAACAAGTTATTTGAGTTTTCTGACGATTTCTTTGGCGAAGATTTTAGCGTCTTCGAGTTGAGGAAAAGCAATCGTGAAGAGGCTTACACCTCTGTCGACGTAATTAGTCATCGCTTCCATGCACTGCTCAGGTGTTCCCCTAACGGGTCCTAGTCTCTTGCGGAATTCGTCCAGCGCCACACCTAACTGTTGCGCCCGTCTTATTATCTTATCTCCCGCTTCGTTCTCGGTCAAGCCGATGAAGGGATTCACGCTGATTCCTATTTTGATCTCATTAAAGTCCCGATTTACTGCTTTGCAGTGTTTCTTCAGAACGTCGAGTTTATGGGTCAAAGTTTCTATCGATGGATTGAAGGCGCAATGGCTTATGTCTGCATACTTGGCAGCGATTCGAAGTGTCTTCTTTTCTCCTCCGCCTCCGACCATTATCGGGAGAGGTCTTTGCACAGGAGGTGGACTGTTCAGAACAGCCTCTAGGTGATGTAATTTACCGTTAAAGTTTGTGCGCTCGTTCTCGAACATACCTGAGCAAATCTGTATCGTTTCTTCAAGTCCGATCATTCGCTCTCTCACAGGTGGGAACCGTTCCATGTACCCTTCGAACTCTTTTTGGTGCCAACCCGCGCCGATGCCAAAAATCAGTCTTCCATTGGAAATTATGTCAATTGTTGTCGCCATTTTTGCAAGAACGGTAGGCTGTCTATAGAAATAGCAGGATACGAGCGGCCCTAAACGAATCTTGCTCGTGATGGCTGCCAAGCCAGCAAGAGTTGACCAACACTCTAGAGGATGCTTATCCAGCCTATCAGGCTGAGCCATATTCATGAAATGGTCAGTGATAGTGAACAAGTCATAGCCCGTTTCTTCTGCTTTAAGACAAATATTCTTCATTTCTTCGAAACTCAGCCCCTCTGGAGGAACATGCACGCCGAAAATGATACCCTTCAATGACAAAGGAAGACCTCTCAAGTCAGTCTGCCGATCGCATATTTGAGCTTTCCACAGAAAGCTTCGCTGAATGAGCCGCCGTTTCCTGAACATCTTCCGCACTTCCTGAACTCTGTCCTGCCTATTGCATACAAGGACGAGCACACTTGCTCTAAATTGGAAATCTTGATCCAAAAACATTTGAAACATATCCTAGCACACTCGAAAGCCCACCATGAGGCACGTCGGAACGCGGTTGGAACACGAATTTTTCAAAATGAAGCCATTTTGCCAAAGTTTTTAAGAAAGACGTAACTTAACCTATGCTCCCAATTACTGGACGAGTGCTGCAAATGAGCACAGAGAAGAATATTGAAGATGTTGCAATCAATCTTCTGAGGTTGGCAGTTATTCAGCTTCCGCAAGACGTTAAGGAAGCCTTAAAGTACGCCTATGAAACCGAAACAAGTGAAGCCGGCAAAACGAACCTGAAAGCCATACTGGACAACATAAAACTCGCCGAACAGACACGAACTCCTGTTTGCCAAGACACAGGCACGATAACTTACTACGTAAAAGCAGGCGCACAAGCACCCAACCTAGACAAGATTGAACAGGCACTGAGAGAAGCCACAAGAAAGGCAACGCAACAAATCCCACTGCGACCCAACGCTGTCGATCCATCAACGGGCAAGAACACGGGCGACAACACAGGACCAAACATACCATACACCCACTGGGAAATAGTGCCAGGCAACCAAATTGAAATCACAGTTCTGCCCAAAGGCGGCGGCTCAGAAAACGTCTGCACGACAGGAATGCTTGTCCCAGGCGAAGGCATAAACGGACTCAAGAAATTCGTGCTGGAAACTGTCATCAAATCTGGCAGCCAGCCATGCCCACCGAACATACTAGGTGTAGCCATGGGCGGAGGCGCAGACATAGCCATGAAACTAGCAAAAAAAGCACTACTACGTCCATTGGATAAACCAAACCCTAACCCAGAACTCGCAAAACTCGAAAAGGAACTTCTCGACGCCGTCAACCAACTGGGAATAGGCCCAATGGGCTTAGGCGGCAAATGGACGATCTTAGGCGTGAGAATCGACTACGCTGCAAGGCATCCGGCTTCTTTTCCGGCCGCTGTTGCATTCAATTGCTGGGCGGCTAGGCGCGCAACTGCACGCATACAGCCGGATGGATGTGTTGAATACTTGACTCATAAGGTAAGGTGAGAAGAATGGCGACGTACAAGCTTAGAACCCCGATAAGCGAGGAAGATGTCCGCAAACTCAAGGTTAACGATGTGGTTTACGTGACAGGTACGGTAGTTACAGCTCGAGATCAAGCTCATAGAAGGGCGCTTGAAATGGTCAAGGAAGGCAAAAAGATTCCGGTAGACTTGAAGGGTCTGGCAGTCTTCCACTGCGGTCCTATAGTGAAGAAGGAAGGTGAGAAGTGGGTAGCCGTTGCAGCAGGGCCGACAACTAGCACGCGCATGGACATCTTTGAAGACGAATTCATTAAAGCCTTCGGAGTGCGCGTCGTAATCGGCAAGGGCGGCATGGGCAAACGTACCACCGAGGCCATGAAGCAATACGGTGCGGTTTACGGGGCTTTCACTGGCGGAGCAGCCGTCCTCGCAGCTAAGACGATCAAAAACGTGCGGACCGTCGAATGGTATGACCTAGGCGTACCAGAGGCCATGTGGGTTTTTGAAGTGGAAGACTTCGGACCCCTAGCTATATGCATCGACTCTCACGGAAACAACCTCTTCGAAGATATCAAGAGACAAGTAGAAGAAAACAAACAAAAAGTCTACGCAAAACTTGCCTTGTAAAGATCCAAACTCCTAATTTTAGATCCTGTTTTTTCCCATCAGATTCCTGCCAGGGCGGGATAATGTGATTTTTCCATGCCTTAGAGTGAGGCTATAATTTCGTAAGACGTAAGATTTAATACTCAGCTTGTTACCTTATTGTATAGGAGAGCAACAATGCTACGCAACACA
>DATHCB010000127.1:0-18034 GCA_035319765.1 Bathyarchaeia archaeon | reverse complement strand
CGCGCTCTTTCATCAGCTCCATATTCCCAACCATCACGTACGCGTCCCCGACGTAGCCCGTTACTCCCATGCCTGGCACTTCATTTATCTCCTTGACTTCATACCTGCTAAAATCGAGATTGCGCTCTTTAGCTCTGGTTATGATGGCTTGGGCCATCGGATGATGAGAGTACTGTTCTAGGGCTGCAGCGTAGGTCAACGCCCGACTGTCGGCTTCTACAGCGGTGTTCACGTTATGGACGGAGGGTTCGCCCATCGTCAAGGTTCCCGTCTTGTCAAAAATTACAGCCTTGACTTTGGCCATCTTTTCAATATAGGCTCCCCCTTTAACGACGATACCTTTCCTAGCAGCGATCGTTATCGCCATAAAAATGGTCGCCGGAACAGAGATAACAAAAGCGCTTGGACACGAAACTACCAAAAGTATTAGGGACCTGTACAACCACGTGTCAAACGGACCACCAACTATTCTCGGAATCACGAACGCAGTAAAAATCGCCAACGCAATGACTACTGGAATATAAAAGCGAGCAAATCTATCGACCAATTTTTCCATCGAAGCTTTCCTTTTTCTAGACTCTACAACAAGCCGCGTGATTCTCGAAACTAAAGTATCCTGTGCACCTCTCTGAACTGAAATTCTAAGAACACCGGTCAGGTTTAACGTGCCCGCATAAACGTCATCGCCTGCGTTCTTCAGCACGGGCGCTGATTCTCCAGTGACGAGCGACTGATCCACCGTAGAACCCCCGCCTACCACGACGCCGTCGAGCGGAATTCTCTCACTAGGTCTCATAAGCACGACCATACCCGGCTGAATTTCGTTTACATTCATGCTCTTCTCCGAACCGTTTACCATCACCCTCGCTTTGTCGGGCATGAACTGAGTGAGTTTTTCAACCGTCTTTCTGGCTCTGTCTTCGATGTATCCTTCGAAATATTCAGCTAACGAATAGAGAAACAGCACTGTTGCTGCTTCGAAAAGAAAACCCAAGTAAGCCGCGCCTAGGGCGGCTACGGACATGAGAAACTCCACCGAAAACCTTCTCTCAACAACGAGTTCCCGAAGTCCAGCAGCACCTATGTATAGTCCTATGACGATAACGACCACGAGATACCAGATTCCCGAAAGAGTCGCAGGTTCGTTGAGCAACGGAATAGTGAAGCCAAGCGGAATTCCGTGCAGCAAGAGACCCAGCGGACCTGCGATCGCCATCGTTGAGCCGAGCAAAACGGCAAGCACAATCCACGATCGCCTGCTTCCTTCCATTCCGTAAGCTTCAAGCTCTTTCCCGAGAATATTCACCGTTTTACCCTTCCTCGATATACTAAAGCACAAGTGACCATATTAATTTCGTGCTGAAAAATAGCGATAAAATATTAATATGCTAATATAAATATATCACTATGTTAATAATTGCAACCGGTGAACTCGATGACTGTTATAAGCATAACTCTCCCAAACGAACTTCTCAGCAAATTCGACGAATTCATGAAAATACGCGGATATTACAGCAGATCAGAAGCCTTTCGAGATGCCGTCAGGAATCTGATCGCCGAATCCGAGATCGCCAAACTAGAAACGGGAAATGTGGCCGCAACGATAATGATCACGTGCGATTATGAAAGAAGAGACGTCGACCTGAGAATGACGGAAATAAGACACGAATTCGACGACGTGGTCGTTGAAAACGTCCATCGACACATCGACGACAAATACTGCCTAGAGATATTCATCGCACAAGGAAAAAATGGGAGGATACTCGACCTAATCGGCAGAGTCAGAGGGATGCGCGGAATTCAACAAGTCAAAGCCTTGTTCATGTCGCTTTAGAAAGCCAAAGAGTGTCAGTCAAATCTCGCCTTCTTCAGACAAGCCGTCTTGAATCGTCCCAAAGTCCGGACTCGGAGAGGGAAGCGGTAGTGGTCTTAGAGGTCTTCTAGATGGTGGCAAAGGTTCGGGCAACGCGTTGTTTGAGCCGAGCAGATTCTCACTCATCGTTCTCGTCTCTCGCAACACCCGGAGTGACCGTGAGCTCCATCAACTGTTCTCCGCGAAGTATGCCCAGTTTCGCCTGTTTTTCGATCATCCCTGCAGAAAGCAACTTTGTTAGGTCGTAAAGGGTTGATATCGGCTTCTCATCGAACTTTATGATGACATCGCCTAGTGCAAGCCCGGCCTTTCTCGCAGCACTGTTTCTTTCAACTGAAAGCACTAAGACTCCAGTGTCTTGATCTACTCCTGTCAGCCCAGCTACGTCTGCCGGAAGAGGAATCGTGCCTGCTTGAATTCCCAGATACGCCCTCTTGATTCTTCCCTCATGCATCAGGCCGTCGGCCAAGCTCTTGATCAAGTCTACAGGTATGGCTATTCCTCGAGACCATGCGTAGGCCGCATTCAACCCTATCATCTTGCCCGAAGCGTCAACGAGAGGACCACCAGAATAGCCTAGAGTCGACTGCGTGTCCGTGACGATCACGTTCTCCATAGCAACTCCTCCGAACCCTCGGACCGAGCCAGTCACGCTAGTGACTATTCCTATGGTCGCGCTTGGCTTCCGATTGAAAGGATTAGCCAATGCTAGCACGAATTGCCCGGCTTTCAGGCTTTCCGAGTCTCCAACTTCTACAGGTTTAAGTGCTTTGCCATCGATTTTCAGTAATGCCACATCTGCATACGAGTCACTGCCCACGACTTTGGCTTCAAGAGTGTTTCCATCGCCAAGACCAACCAGGATACTTCTACGTCTGCCTATCACATGACTGCACGTGACTATGTAGCCGTCAGCGCTCCACACCACACCTGATCCCCTAGCTATACCGCAACTAACGCTCACTACAGAAGACGCCACTTTTTCAACCACGTCAGCTGTCGCATTGGAAAGTGACTTCAGAATCTCTAAAGAGGCAACAGTCTTACTCATTTTTTTCTCACCTTACAGAACTAGAATACATGCCGAGTATTTGTTGACTAAGAAATAAGCAGAGTCGGTCACGTCACATGAACATTAGATGAGGCTTGAAGTCTCCAAAATAGGCCACATGCCTTATTCGAGTTCGGCCAGAGTAAAACTTGGCTATGAGGCCAATTAGCTGATAAGACGCTTCGAGAGCGACATTCAAATCCTTTTCGTGCAGCAATTTGGCTTCTATGCTCAACTGATTACCTGAAAAAATCGCGCTGATCTGAACACCGCCGTCTTCTGTGATCCATTTTAGCGTAAAACGCTCTCTGTTCTCAGAGTAGCCCAGCCAACGGAGCACACCAAACCATCGCCCACTAAGATCAGAAACCACTTGCTGAACAGGTACGTCTGGAGATAGAAGCGTCTGCATAACGAGCAATTGAGGCCCGTCACTCACCGGAAATGACTGAACTAATTCTTTGACTTTGGCCGTAACTCTGTAGCCTTCATTTTGCTTTTCAACCAATCCCTGTTCTTCTAGTCTGCAGAGAATTCTTGAAAGAGTCTCCGAGTGCACGCCTAGCCTTCTCTTCAGCCCATCAAAAGTGAAGTTCGTCAGATCCTCTTCGCCAATCAGGTTTAGGACGTTCATATCTTTTTCATTCGAAGGAAAATCATCGGACTCTTTCCAATTAACGTCCATGGCGAATATCATCACTTGCCAAGATACCCTCACCTTACCCTCTTTTGAACCTTACCTTTTCCCCACGGACTTGCAGCTTTGAAAAATCAGATGCTGATCGAAGAAGCTTTATATGATTTTTTCGCGCCAAAAAGTCTGAAAGCCTATGCGATCAATCCTTATTGAAATGGGCAGGCATGACCGAAAAGAAGAGATGCAGCCATGAGAGGGAACAAGCTATTTTCAGAAGTCTTCGACCTAACGGTTCATGCAGACTACAAATTTCCTCAACTGGAGATCTTCGCCTTTCTTTATGCGATCGGTGCATTCGCTCTTGGCCTGGGCAATGTCACTTTAACCCACAACGGACCTTTCATGCTTATACTGATAAGCAATCTCATGAATATACCTCTGTATGTTTTTCTCATACTAGTCTTGAAAAACCTAGCTTATGGCCTGGGAAACGATCTTCAAAAGGGCAAGATCCGAACACTTCTCCCCTACGAAGCCAAGAACATCTGGGCGGCCAAGTTTCTCTCGACCATTGGGATCGGTTTGCTGCTGTTCGTCGGAGTTCAACTTTTCGCTTTGTTCATTATCGCACCAGCCATGGTTCTTGCCAGCATAGGCACGGTGTTATTGACTTATCTTTCCAATATTGGCTACGTCCTTTTGCTAACCGCAATTATTTTCCTTGTCACTCTTGTTCTGAAGAAAGGCGTCGCTAGCCTAGTCGCAGGCACACTTGTTTATTTGGCAATTGGAATAACAATTCAGGCTGTTTCATCTTTTGCCCTGACAAACAACTCAATTACAGCGCTTCAAATTGTCGCGTTATTTAACCCTTCCACTGCACTTATAGCCAATTACGGACTGGCTCCTGCAAGCACTACATGGGCTCCAACCCTCACGGAGGCAGCAGTCTTATTGATTGGCAATTACTTGATTATTGCCTTTCTATTCTTTCTCGGATATTACTACTTTTGTAGGTGGCTGAGAGCCTGAAACGCTGGATTATTTTCTTAGCACGCATCGGCGGGGTGCTTGTCGCGATAAGTTTGGCCTTTTACCTAGCATCTTTCATCCCTCGAGGTTCATTGTATCCCTCAAGCCATTCAGAGCTGCTCTTGTCTGGGAAATTTAACCTAGATGCGACTCCTTCTCTGTATGCCATTAATCCTCAACTTGGAATGAAGATCATCTTTACAACCAACAAAACGCTGAGGATGCAAGTTTTCAGCCTCAACTATTCCGACGTAGAAAAGTGGCTTAACGATCGCAACCAGAACGCAACTGTACTGGCAGAGTTTGAAGCCGCATACTCCGGCGACTTGATCTTACGACAAAACATCTCAAGCGGAGCAACAACCTTTGAATATTTTCCGCCAAAAATAGAAAACGCCACAGTCATAGTTTTAAACCCAACCCCTCATGTTGCTGCTTGGAGTTTCAATGAGGAGGATGTCGAAGCCATAGCGACACCGGGGAGTTTCTCTTTGGCGCTTATAATCGCCACTTCGTTGGGCGTTGTTCTAATCTTGCCTTGGCTTACCTCCACTTTAAAGGAAAAACGTAGAAAAGAATCGCCAACGTAAAGCAATGACTTCGCAAAGCTTATGTTCTAACAGCAAAATAGGACGGTGACGAATAAGGCTCAGAAGGGGACGATTTGAAAAAAGACTTGGAAAGCATCCTTGAGAAAAAAGGTGCAAAGGCGCTTCTTCACTACTCGGAAAGCTACAAAGACTCAAACATGTACTACCTGACGGGTTTTCTTGCGCCCGACCCATTTATATACCTGAAGAAAACAGGCGGATCGCCCCTAATCTTAGTAAGTACGATGGAGTATTCACGAGCCAAAAAACAGTCACAAGTGAAAGACGTCAGTTCATACGAAGAATACGGCTACACGAAAATAGTAAAATCCTCACCTGACCCTAACGTTGGATTCTCAAAATTCATCGCAGCAGTAGTCGAAAAAGAATTCGGAAAGGGAACAGTGATCTGCGTACCGCCGAATTTTCCAGTATCCGCAGCGGACGCCCTCAGAAAAGAGGGATTAACTATAAAGCCAATGTTCGATGTGATCGAAAAAGCGAGAGAAACTAAAGAACCTCTTGAGTTAGAAGCGGTTGACGCCACGCAGAAAATCGTTGAAGAAGCGACAAAGAAGATAATCAATCTATTAGCAGATACTGACGTAGGCAAGGACGGGACACTACTTCACCAAGAAGATGGCAAAAAGAAACGCTTGACCGTAGGCAAAATAAAGGCAGTGTTCGGTCGCTACTTCATCGAAAGAGAGGTTATTCCAGAGACCCCGCTGATAGTTGCTTGCGGTCCGAAAGGTTCAGACCCGCACTATGACGGTGAACCGGACGACGTGCTGAAAGCGAATCAGCCTATAATACTGGATATTCCTCCGAGAAGTGTACGCACACGCTATTGGAGCGATATGACAAGAACAGTTGTTAAGGGTAAGGCTTCAAAGCAGGTCAGGAAGATGTTTGAGACAGTTCTTGAAACGAAGAACGCTTCAATAGACGCTATTAATGCGGGTGCCCTCGGTAGTGACATGCAGAACCTGTGCTTCAACATATTGGAAAAGGCTGGCTATGCAACTATTCGTGGCGGAAAGCAGATATCCAAAGGTTACACACACGGATTAGGACATGGAGTGGGCTTGGAGATTCATGAGATGCCGAGAATGAGCGAGTTTTATCCTTTCCCACTTGAAGAGCACAATGTGATTACTGTTGAACCGGGGCTATATGATCCTGAGATAGGTGGAGTAAGAATAGAAGACATAGTTGAAGTGACCAAGAAGGGGTGCAATGATTTCACTAAGATGGAAACCTGTCTGGAGATCTAGTGCCTTGGCGTTAGCCGCCGCTCATGAGTGACATGAGAATCACGTTGTCTCCGTTCTTTAATAGTGTGTCAACGCCACGCAACTGATCCATGAGAACGCCGTTCACAGTGACAACGAAACCATACTTAACGTCTCTTTGACCCGCCTCGTACACTTGCTTCTTGAAGTCTGCGCCATAGCGTTTGGACAGATCGCTCAGTAGCTCCTGCAGGGAAGTCCCTTCACGCAATTCGAGTTCTTCCATTCTCTTGCTAAGCATGTTACGAATAAAGCCTAGGTATTCAACCCTAACTTTCAATGATGCTTTCACTTTGAGGGGCATTTTGGGTCTTTAAGTCCATATCAAACATTGTTATCGAAGCGTATTTATTCATTTCCAAACGAAGAGCAAAACGCCCTCAAAACCGCCAAGAAAGAGCGAGTATGGAAACAGATATTTATCAGTAAATAAGTTTATCTTTCGTCTAAAATTGCGTGACGAGGAGAAAGCGATTTGCTAGGTTATGCGGGACGAATTCTAAGAGTTGACCTGACCGATGGAAAAATCGAAACCGAACCGCTAGATATTGAGCTTGCGAAAAAATACATCGGCGGTATGGGACTTGCAATGCGACTCTACCTTGACAACTCCAAAGCTGGAGTTGATCCCCTCAGCCCAGAAAACCCATTGGTTGTAGCAACTGGGCCATTAAGCGGCACGATGGTGCCCACAGGTGGAAATGGGCATGTTTTTGCTTCAAGATCGCCTGCCACGTTTGGTGTTGGCGAGGCAAAATCTCACGGCACCTTCGGCACAGAAATGAAACGTGCTGGCTACGACGCTATTATTCTTACGGGCAAAGCGGAAAAACCTGTCTACCTATGGATAGACGATGACGCAGCGCACGTTCTAGATGCCAAGCATTTGTGGGGCAAGTCACCAGCAGAGACAGAAGACGCATTGCAAAAGGAACTCGGGGACTTGTACGTCAGAGTTTCGTCTATAGGTCCAGCCGGCGAAAACCTGGTGCGAGTTGCATGTATTTTGAACGAAAAAACGAGGGCCGCAGGTAGATGCGGTCTAGGCGCGGTAATGGGTTCCAAGAAACTCAAGGCGATTGCAATTAGAGGAACAAACGACGTTCAAGTTGCAAAATTAGAGGACCTTAAGACGTTCATAAAGGTCATTCACGAAAGAATGAAGGGCCCCGCAGCGCGAAAGTACAGAACACTCGGCACATCGGAAAATGTGCTAGTTCTTAACGCGCTGGGAGTGTTACCAGTTAACAACTTCACTCACGGCACTTTCCAAAACGCAGACAGAATCAGTGGCGAATACCTGAACGAACACTTCGTCGCAAAGATCATCGGCTGCAACTCATGCGCCATGCGATGTGAGCACACAGTTGTCGTGCCGGAAGGCCCATTCAAGGGAACCACTACCAGAATGGAATACGAATCGCTCTGGGCACTTGGACCAAACTGCGGCATTGACCGTTTGGATGCAATCAGCAAAGCGATGGACACGTGCAATCAATACGGCATGGATAGCATTTCTGCAGGCGGAATAGTCGGGTTCGCCATGGACCTCTATGAGCATGGAATGTTGACGAACCAAGACACAGACGGACTTGAGCTGCGATTCGGTAACCATGAGGCAGAGTTCGCATTACTGAGAAAAATTGCCCTCAAAGAAGGGATAGGCTCCGTTCTGTCAGGCGGCGTCCGAATGGCAGCGCAAGAAATCGGCAAGGGCGCAGAAAAATATGCCAACCACATCAAAGGCCTAGAACTAACGGGTTATGACCTGAGAGGCCTAAAAACTGCAGCCCTAGGCTTTGCAGTTTCCTTCCGAGGCGCCGACCACAACAGGCACGGAGCCTATGCACCAGACGTTAAGGGTTCAGTGGATCGCTTCAAAGCTGAAAAAGGACGAGGAAAGCTCGTGAGAGAAATAGAAGATATGTACTCCATAATTGACTCATTAATCGTGTGCAAATTTTCAAGAGGAACCTACTACGATGGGTTCAAAGATCTGGCGAAATACTACACGCTAGTCACAGGCTACGAAGTGTCTCCAGAAGAACTTGCCCTAGCTGGTGAGAGAATCAACAATCTCGGAAGGCTCATTAACATTCGAGAAGGTTTTTCAAGAAAAGATGACACCTTACCTTACAAAATAATGAATATACCAATACCTGACGAAGGAGTTTCAAAGGGCGCCCACGTCACTCAACAAGAGTTAGACTTGCTCTTGGACGATTACTACGAAACTCGTGGATGGACAAAAGACGGCATCCCAACGATTGAAAAACTCAAGCAGCTCGGAATGGAAGACTTGGAAAACATTGTAGAAGGCAAATAAGATGGTGGCAAAAATTTCTCCCATGAAGAGAAAATTCGTGTCAGCCGACCCTGACAAGTGTGTCGGTTGCGGAGTCTGCGAATATGCGTGCTCCATGACTAAGGAGAAAGCATTCAACCCACTCAAATCTCGAATACGAGTAGTGCGACTGCATCCACTAGTGAACATGTCCATAACTTGCAGACTGTGCGAAAACCCACCGTGCGTCATGGCATGCCCAAGAGAAGCACTTAAACAGTCAGAAGAAAACGGCACAATAACAGTAAACGAAGAGAAATGCAATGGCTGCGGCTGGTGCATAGAAGCCTGCGATTACGGCGCCATAACACTTCACCCAGAAAAGAAAACAGTGTTCGTATGCGACCTGTGCAAGGACAAAGAGAAACCCCAATGCATCGCCTGGTGCCCAGAAGAAGCCTTAGACCTAGAAACAAGCGAAACACTGTCTCAGAAAGCCAGAGTCACAGCGGTTAGAAAGCTATTCCAAGAAGCAATGACCACTAAATAAAAAAGAAATATTCCCTCTCTAACCTTTCGGCAGAACCTCTATCAAGAAATCAGAAATTCCCTCTGCAACTTTTGCCATTTCCTTTGTTACACCTTCACCAATGCCTGTTTCCTTTGGCTGAATAATTAGTAGCATAATCTTAGCACGGATCGCCTTTTCCAGATAAGCACAGAAAACTTCAAGCTGGAGCATATGGGTTGAAATCGGAGTCTTTGCGTTTTCATTGGGTTTCAACAATTTTGTACTTCCGGGTTTTTTCCCCATCAGTCCTGAGTCTATGATCAAGATACGAGACGGACAAAATTCAACAAGAACCTCTATGTAGTTTTCTGGCATTGTCTCGGCTTCCACAAGGCTGACACTCTCGGAGACTCTGCCCCGTAGAAGCTTAACTATTTCAACGCCTAAAGCATCGTCTCTTCGCATCGTGTTGCCAACGCCGATTATTGCCACCTTCTCGGCGCCGAATAGCCATGCTTTCAGCTGTTCCTCGAAACTCTCTTCGTTTTCCATTATTTTCAGGCTAGAAAGTGGTTAACGTCTTATAGTTTTGAGAAGATTGTGATTGCTGTCGTAAATGTTGACTTCTAACGGCATCTGTCCAACGGCAAAGTGAGTTGCGCAACCCATGCATGGGTCATATGCTCTGAAGGCCATTTCCACCATGTTCAACAAGCCTTCGTTGACCGTTCCGCCCTTGATCAATCCTTTCGCGGCATCTCGGATTGACATGTCGATTGCGGCGGAATTGTTCGTGGTTGCGACTATTAGATTGACTTTTTCGATAAGCGCATCTTTGTCTAGCTTATAGTGATGAATCAAGGTTCCTCTCGCTGCTTCTGTGATCCCTACGCCTTCACCAGGTTCCCCGACTTTATTGCGTACGTCTTTGCTCGTAATCTCGGGGTCCTGGCTCAGTTCTAAGGTTCTTTCAGTTGCGTACTGAAGTTCTATCAGCCTTGCCCAGTGAAACGCCAAGGTGTTGTGGACTGGTTTGCCGCCCAACGTCTTGTACATCTGCTCATACTCTTCATTCGCCAAAGGTGTAGCCATGCCATCGCTAGCGTTTAGTCTCCCAAGAGGGCCGACGCGATAAACGCCACTGTCAGGTCCGTCCACGAAGCCTTTCCAGCCGATCTTTTTCAGATATGGGAACTTTACGTATGACCATGGCTCTACGTGCTCCTCGATATTGTCCAAATATTGCGAAGCTTGGAACTTTGCGAATTCTTTTCCGTCTGGATCTACTACTCGAATGTCGCCGTCGTAAAAGTTTACGCGATTACTCTTGTCGACCGTTCCCATATAGTAGGTCTTATGCATGTAGGGACCCTTAGTAATCAGATCCACGTATTTCTCGTTCTTCAACACGATGTCATGGAAGATTTGCAAGCTGAATTTGGCGAATTCGACCGTCTCTTTTGCCATGTCTTCGATTTGTTTTCTGTCTTCTTCAGCTAAGGGTTTTGAAATGCCGCCTGGTAAGCCACAGACAGGGTGAGTTGCCTTTCCACCTATGATGGCAGTAATCTTCTGTCCGTAAGCTCGGTTCTTTATTACTTGTTTACCGATGTCTAGGCCGACTTTGTTTATTACGCCGAGAACGTTCCTCTCAGCTGCAGGCGCTTCTGGACCGACAATGAAGTCTGGTCCTCCTAAGAAGTAAAAGTGGAGAATGTGGTCATAAATGTAGTATCCGCTGTACATGAGCTCTCTGAGCTTTTTTGCCGCAGATGGTGGTTCGGTGTGAAAGGCCATGTCCAACGCTTTTGTTGCGGCAAAGTGATGTGCTACTGGACAGACACCGCAGATTCTTGTAGTCAGTTGTGGCATGTCCTCGGCTTTTCTTCCTTCGCAGAATTTTTCGAAGCCTCTGAGTTCTGGAACTGCTAGGTAGGCGTTCTCAACTTCGCCGTAATCATTAAGGAATAGGTCTATCTTCCCGTGGCCTTCAAGCCTGGTGATTGGGTCTATGCTTATCTTCTTCATTTCTTCATTACCTTCCTGCGTATAATCGAAGCTGGAAGAGAGTACCTGTAAAATGTGCCTACGGGATCTTTAATCTGCGCGATCAGTTTCTGTGGATCATAGTCCTCCTTCTTTTCCTCGTCTATGCCTATTATAGACGCCAGAGCGCTCATCATAGCTGCACCCTGCTCAATCTCTCCAGGACAAGGCCCTCCGCACCCCGTGCAAGGCATGTCTACCTTCAGACACTGTGCGCCGCATCCTGAACGCGTGGCCGGACCCATGCAGATGATTCCTTGTTCAAGAAGACACTTTTCAGGCTCTGGAACTTTTTCGTAAACACGGTAAATTTTGGAGATCACTTTTTTCTCTTTCTTCCGCGGGCATTCGTCGCAGACTGACTTGATAGGTGCCAAGACCGAGCCCTTAGGTGGGAGTTTGCCCGTCGCTATTGCTTCGATTGCCTTCGCGATCAGGTCAACTGGTGGTGGGCATCCTGGTAGGTAGTAATCGACATCTACTGTTTGGTCGAGTGTTTTTACCGTGTCATATATCTCTGGAAGGTGTATCTCGCCTTCATTGACCCTGATTGATGTGTGGGGCGTCTGGTGCTCCGGGTTTCTGACCGATGGGCATTCCACGTAGACCTTGCGAAAGACCTCTTCTCTGTCGTGCAGATTCGCGAGTCCTGGAATGCAGCCTTCCTGGGCGCATGAGCCAAAGGCAACAAGGGTTTTTGCTTTCTTGCGCAGAAGTTTAGCCATTTTTTCGTTCTCAGAGTTCCTGATGGAACCGTTGAAGAAGACCACATCGATGCTCTTGTCGGGCATCGCTTCGACGTCTTTGTACTTGATGTCCATGGCCACAGGCCAAAAGACGATGTCCGCTTGTCCTAGTACGTCCAATATTTTTTCGTTTATGTCCAGCACTGCTATTTCGCAGCCGCCGCAGCTTGCTGCCCAGTATAAGCCAAATTTTAGCTTCGCCATTCTTTTTCACCGTCTATGCATTTATGACCGTCATGAGCTTTGCAGCGTCAACTCTAAGCTCCTTTAGCGCGAGCTCCTCCGGATTCAAGCCCATTGCCAGTCCTAAGAGTTGTGTGTAATGGAGCGCAGGAATTTCGAATTTCTTGTTTGCGACGCGCTCTATTCTTGGCTGGTTTGTGTCGAACATCATATGGCAAAAGGGGCATACAGTAACGACCGCTTGGGCTCCCACTTCCTTCATGTGGCTGAGTTTTTCTGCGGTCAGGTTCATGGGAATGTTTTGATTGATACCGATTATTGGAGCGCCGCAGCATTGCGTTTCGCCTTGATAGTCAAGAACCTTTGCGCCTGTCGCCCTGATGAGGTTTTTCAAGATTTGTGGGTTTTCTGGATCATCAAATCCTATGTACTTAACAGGTCGAAGGACGTGGCAACCACTGTGTTCTGTAACGCACAGGTTGGTCAGAGGTTTCTTAACCTCTGCCCTTATCCTTTCCAACCCAACGTCTTCAGCTAAGACTTGCATTATATGTTTAGCCTCTATTGTTCCCTTGAATTCCATTCCGATTTCCTTTAAGAAATGATTAACTTCTTCCCGCACTTTCTTGTCTTCCTTCAAGGTCTTATTCACCTTGCGCAAGGTACCAGCACACCCAGGACATAAGGCAATGATGTTGACTCCTCTCTGCTCGGCCATACAAAGATTTCGGGCCGCAAGTGCGAGCATTGCCTCGTGACTTACTGGGTCTATCGGAAGTCCGCAACAGTTGAATTCGGGCATTTCTTCAATCTCTATTCCAAGTCGCGGGAGGACCTTTCTCGCAGAAATCTCGTAGGCACCCTCGCGGTACGGTATAGCGCAGCCGAGGAATAGCACGTACTTGTTGTTTTTCTTCTCGGCGTTTTCTGGCATCTTTTAGCTTCCTCCAGTTATTCCCAGAGTCTTGGAGAACCCGGTGACTTTGAAAAGTTTGGCAATGTCTTGCGTGTTGCCTTTAGGCAAGGCCGGCAACGCTCCTTCTTCTCGTTTCTTTATTCTCAACTCAGGAATCCTGTAAGCATATCCCGTTTCCATAATAGCCGAAGCTAACTCCTTAAACACAGGAGGCATGACGCCTTCTTTCACTGACATATTTCTCAGAGCCCGCAACACACCTGCGATTTCAACATCTTGCGGGCAATGATCAACGCACGTAAAGCAAGCAGCACAGAGCCATATCACGTCGCTTTTCAGCACTTGATCTTTGATTCCTAACTGTGCCATCCGCAATATCTTGCGTGGCCTGTAGGATTCATCGTATCTTGAAACGGGACAATCGGCAGTACAGGTTCCACACTGGAAACACTGCATGAGCTTCTCAGCACCAGGAACCTTCTTAAGCTCGTACTTGAAACGGGCGCTTTCAGGCGTAATCTTGAGAACCGTATCCTGAAATTCTCTTTGTTCAACTGGGTCGGGAGATGTTCCTTCCCTCATGCCTTCTTTCTGTTTCATTTCTTCTTCTACTTCGGGTTTCTTTCTTTTCCTAGTTTGAGACATTCTCTTAAGCTCCTTTGCGCTTAAAGGGACCTGGACCGAGTTTCTTAATCTGCTCAGTCATATCCTTAACAACCGTTGCAAACCTGTCGCCCTCTGACGCGGAGATCCATTCAAGGCGCAGCCTTTCAGGCTCGATGCCGAATTGTTCAAGAACTGTCTTCAACAAAGCAATTCTTCTTTGGGCTTTGAGGTTGCCGGTAAGATAGTGACAGTCAGAAGGAGTGTGGCAACCAGCGACTAGGACGCCGTCTGCACCGTTTTTAAAGGCTTCAAGAACAAACGCTGGATCTACTCGACCGCTGCACATCACACGAATAATTCGGATGCTCGGGGGATACTGGATTCTACTTACTCCAGCCAAGTCCGCTCCTGCGTAACTGCACCAGTTACATAGGAAGCCTACGATTATTGGTTCAAATTCTGTTTCTTGTTCGGTCACGCTTTCACCTCAACCAGTGCGGCTTTAACTTGCGCAAGTATTTCATCATTCGTAAAGTGTCCCATACTGATGGCTTTAGTTGGGCAGGCGGTGCCACAGACGCCGCAACCTTTGCACAAGGCTTCGATTGCGTGGGCCTTGAGTTTTGCACCCTTTTCTTGCATTTCGATCGCACCATATGGGCAGAGAGACTCACAAACCTTGCAACCGCTACATAAGTCTTCGTCTACGTTGGCGATTATGCCTTCCATCTCGATCTTCTTTTTAGACAACACCGTAGTGGCTCTTGCTGCCGCTGCACAGGCTTGAGCGATGCTTTCGTCGATGAACTTTGGCGAGTGAGCCATGCCGCAGAGAAAGATTCCCTCGGTTGCAAAGTCAGCGGGACGAAGCTTCATATGCGCTTCCAAGAAGAAGCCCTCTTTGATCATCGGTACTTTAAGCATCTCTGCTACGCGTTTATTGTCGGGGTTTGGAATTGTAGCGGCGCTTAGGACCACAAGGTCTGGTTGAATTTCGATCTCCTCTTTAAGCACAGGTTCCCAGAGTTTGACTCTTAACGATCCGTTCTCATTTGTAACCTGTGGCTTCCTTTCGTCGCTGTAATTTATGAACAGAACTCCTTTCTTGGCGGCGTCACGGTAATAGTCTTCTCTAAAGCCGTACGTTCTAATGTCCTTGTATAAGACATAAACCTCGGTTTCCGGGCACATCTCTTTGATTTTCAGAGAGTTTTTGACGGCTTCCGAGCAGCATATCCTTGCACAGTTAGGTCTCTCCTCCGTTCTGGCGCCTACGCATTGAATCATGACCACGTTCTTGGCCTTGAAATTCCCTTCTGCAATTTCTGCCTCAAGTTCGTGCTGTGTGAGTACACCAGGACTTCTATTATACAGGTACTCAGTAGGTTGATATTCAACGGCACCAGTAGCCACTATAACAACGCCGTGAGCGACTTCCTTTTCTCCGTTGCTCTGCATTATCTTCGATTTGAAATTGCCGACAAAGCCAGAAATCTCGGCAACTTCTGCGTCTAAATAAACACGTATTTTGTTGTTCGATGTAACTTCATTGCATAACGTGCTGAGTGCTTCTTTAGGATCTTCGCCTTCTAGCAGGTAGTGCAGCGTTCGCAGTTGTCCGCCGAGTTCTTTATCCTTCTCAACGAGATGTACTTCAAACCCTTGTTTAGCGAGTTCCAGGGCTGCGGTCATACCTGAGACTCCACCTCCTATGACAAGCCCGACGGGTGTTACGCTTATCATTGGTTTCTCTAATGGTTTCAGGAGTCGTGCTTTTGCCACAGCGGAGCGGATCAGGTCTTTGGACTTTTTCGTGGCTTTCTCCGGCTCGTGCATATGCACCCAGCTGCACTGGTCGCGTATGTTAGTCATCTCGAACAGGTATGGATTAAGACCAGCTTCCTGGACTGTTTCTCTAAATAACGGCTCATGCGTGCGTGGGGTACATGAAGCCACGACAACACGATTCAGGTTATTTTGCTTTATCTTTTCCAGAATGAGCTTCTGAGTATCCTGCGAGCAGGTGTATAGATTTGCCTCTGCGTAAACGACGTCTGGAAGGGTCTTGGCGTACTCAACCACTTCCGGTACTCTTACCACGCCGCCGATGTTGATTCCGCAATGGCAGATGAAGACACCTACGCGTGGAGGCTCCTTGCTTACGTCTCTCTGCCGCGGAAACTCCCTCTTGCTCACTTGGGTTCCTCTCTCTGAGGCAATTATGCTCATCGCCTTTGCCGCAGCACCACTTGCTTGCGCAACGCTCTCTGGAATGTCCTTAGGAGCCGCGAAAGCACCGCAGACATATATGCCATTTTTCGAGGTTTCCATTGGTGAGAAGGGCTTCGTTTGACAGAACTTGTATTTATTTAGCTTTACACCTAGGATCTTGCTCACTTTTTCCGCATCTTTGGGCGGTGTCATTCCAGTTGACAAGACGACCATGTCGAATTCTTGAGTCTTAGGCTCCTCGTTTTCAACGTAACGGACGAGAAGGTTGCCTGTCGATGAATCTTCATCAATGCTAGCAACTCGGGATCTTACGAATTCTACACCGTATTCGTCTTTTGCCCTGTTGTAGTAAGCATCGAATTCTTTTCCAAAAGCCCTTATGTCCATGTAGAACATTGTGGCGGTCAATTCCGTAGGCGTGTGCTCCTTTGCAATAACAGCTTCCTTGATGCCATACATGCAACATGCGGAAGAGCAGTAGTTGTTTCCAATTTGAGCATCACGCGATCCAACACATTGGACGAATGCAATTTTCTTTGGAATCTCGCCGTCAGAAGGTCTCAAAACCAGTCCGCCATATGGGCCAGATGCGCTTAAGATGCGTTCAAACTCTATGCTTGTAACGACGTTTTGGAACCGCCCATATCCATATTCGCTTTTTCTTTTCGCGTCGAAGGGTTCAAAGCCAGGAGCGAGCACTATCGAGCCCACCTTCAGGGGAACAACAGTGTCTTTCTGATCGTACTCAATCGCCTTTGCCTTGCAAATTTCAAAGCACGTGCTACATCCGATGCATTTTTCGCGATCAATCGTAAACTTCAATGGAACAGCCTGAGGATATTTCACATAAATGGCGCCCCGCTTGCCTAGCTTTTCGTTGAAAACGTCAATAGCTTCGATTGGACATTTTTGAGCGCACAGGCCACATCCATTGCACTTCTCCTCATTGACGTAGCGGCTTTTCTTTTGAAGCTTGACTTCAAAGCTCCCCGCTTCGCCTGTAAGCCCAACTATTTCAGTATTTGTTAGGATCGATATATTCGGGTGTCTTCCAGTGGCTACAAGCTTGGGTGAAAGAATACACATTGAGCAGTCATTCGTTGGAAAAGTCTTGTCAAGTTGAGCCATCACGCCGCCAACGCTGGGGTCTTGATCGATTAAGTACACCTTGAATCCAGAGTCTGCGATGTCGAGTGACGCCTGTATCCCAGCTACGCCACCGCCGACTACCAAGACAGAGCCTATTTTTTGTTTGGGCATTTTATGCGACCTCCAACGCCTTGTAAATCGGAGTCCTGCCCTCCACGCGATCCACAGATATCATGTTTCTCCTACGCATTTCCACGATATGACAAAGTACATCAGACGGTTTCATCTCAACTTGCTCTGCCAAGTCTTTCACAGAAAGCTGTCTAGCTTTAGTCAAAAGGTAGATCTTGTGTCGAACGAATTCTTCCTTGACGATGTCATTAAGTAAAGAGTCAAATTCTTCCTGAGAAACTCTTTCTTCGTATGCGTTACTTTTTTCTGTCAACTCTCTTTCTCGTCCAACCAAGACTCTTAATCTAAAATCTGAAGCGGCATCTCTCGCTGCTCGGAGATTGTCAAGGATTTTTCGATTGGGCCTCTGTCCCGAGAGAGGGGATGGACCCAATTTTCTTATTTGCTCAGTGAATTCGGTCACTACCTGAGCGAATCTCTCGCCTTCTGACGCTGAGACCCATTCTAGCCGCAGACGATCTGGTTCCAAACCGGTCAGCGTCAGCAGCTTTTTGAGCATATTGATTTTTCTTTCCTCGTACAAGTTTCCTTCGACATAATGGCAGTCGCCAGGGTGGCAGCCTAGAACCAGTATTCCGTCCGCTCCCATTTTGAAGACTTCTAGAGGAATTGTCGGGTCTATCCTTCCGCTGCACATTACTCTGACAATCCGGATGTTCGCGGGATATTGTATTCTACTCACACCAGCCAAGTCCGCGCCCGCATAGGAACACCAGTTACATAGGAAACCGATTATCTTAGGCTCAAACTC
>DATHCB010000126.1:0-23931 GCA_035319765.1 Bathyarchaeia archaeon | reverse complement strand
TATCTTTACCGTGTGTATTGGTTTCTTTAGGGGCAGTTTGAGACCTAACACTCCGTCTTTGAATTCTGCTTCAACCTTTTTCAGGTCTACTTCGTGGGCTAGGTTGTAGCAGGCAGAGTAAAGTACGTTTTTCTTAAGGCCTTTGATGCAGAAGCTCATTTCAGTAGCTTCGATCTCGATGTCTTTCTTCTTTACTCCTGGCAATTGAGCTTCAATCAAGTATTTCCCAGCATCGTGGTAGATCGTGCTGACAGGATTCACCAACCATTCCCAAGTAGTCGAAGGGGCAATCTCAGTCTTCTTAGCTGCTCTTTTCTTTTTGCTCATAGAACTCCCTGAAATTTGGATTCTGTCTATACCGCATATTTATAATTTGCTAATTCGACCGAACAGTCTTACCCAAACCTGACGCCACGTTAGGAAAAGAATCTCGCTCTGGGAGCATTTGATATGCTGAGATGAAAAGAACAGACTGGTGGGGCAGACTGGAGCGAAACTAAAAAGCACGCGCTGAGAGTCGTACCAAAAAGGAAAAAGGATATGAGGCTACAGGACCGTTATTTTGGTTCGGTCTTTAACGCAATGAGAAGATGCGTACATGCTTTCCGATATTGTTGTGGGTTCAGCGATACTGTTAAGTTAAGTGACCCAACAAATCTTTCTTGAAGACCCGTTCTAAAGCTTATCCGAAATCAGAATCTCTGCTTCAAAAATCCTAATAAGAAAAGACAAGTTAGTTCAGGAATTGAAGAGAAAGTGGAATGCCTGCTGAAACCGAAGACATAGAAGAATCAATAACCGTCACATTAACTCATCAAGCAGACAACCTTCAGATACGTGTTTTGCACGTTGATGATGATATTTGCTTTTTGAATGTTAGCAAGCAGATACTGGAAGCGGATGGTGATTTTAGTGTCGTTCATTCAACATCTGTGAAAGACGCATTGCGCAAACTCAAGGAAGAATCGTTTGACGCTGTCGTATCTGATTACCAAATGCCCGAGAAAGACGGCTTGGACTTTTTGGGACTGTTGAAAGAACAGAATATCGACATTCCTTTCGTACTTTTCACAGGGAAGGGTCGAGAAGAGATTGCGATAAAGGCTTTAAACACCGGAGCAGACGGTTACATCAACAAGCAAGGAAATCCTGAGACAGTCTATGGCGAGTTGATTCATTTTGTCCGTCAAGCTGTGGAAAAAAAGCGTTCAGAAATTGAACTTAGAAAAAGTGAAGCTGAACTGAGAGCGCAATTTTACGGTTCTCCAGATCAAATGTTCATTCTGAACAGAAGCTACGAATTCGTTAGGATTAACCGTACTAGTTACTTTTCCTTTGCTCTCGAAGACCTCATAGGGAAAGATTCAATTCAATTTCTGCCACTAACCGTACGCGAAAAAGCAAAGACAAAAATAGATCGGTGTTTTGCAACAGGCGAAATTCAGGAATCTGAATTTTGCATGGACAGTGGAAGATGGGTAAGGGCTCGCATTGTTCCCCTGAAAATCGTGGATGCCTGTAATCAGGTACTCGTAATTAACACAGAAACAACCGCACAAAAGAATTCCGAGGATGCCCTTAGAAAAATCGTCGAGCTTGCTAGTGTCATTCTACAATAAGCGCGCGCTATTCGTATGCTTTCAGACCTCTCATGCATTTGGTTCTGTCCTTCAAAGTTCCATGCAATCTTTCAACTATATTGTTTGTTTCCCTAGCGTTAATTCCAACTCGTTGAACTAGCTCTGGGCGTGTGTCTTTTCGCATGATGTAGAATACTTTGTTGAAGGCACTACTGTAAACGTATGAACCGTCAACGAATACTGCTCTCGGTCTAACCTTGCTCTGCTCTAGTCCTTGTTTGAATACTGCTATTGCGTCCTCGAAGGTTCTTGTGTTGGAAATGTGTGATGCGACCATGAATTTTGTGTCTTCGTCTATCATCTCCCAAAACCAGATACCTCGCCCTTCGCATAGAAGCATAGTTTCATCTTCATGCCATAGACCTGAAAGCTGCGGAACTTCACTAATCATGGCGCGCGCTAATTGTCGTGAGAAAGGTCGTTTTCACCGCATAAGATGCAAGTGCAGAATTCGTAAGGCGAGGAAAAGTTTGCTCAGTGCCGTAGCCGAGATGAACCGCTATGAGTGATACCTTGCACAGTGCAGAGCGCGGTTTCTGCCGGGTCTGGCGTTCTCGATTTTGGCGTTCCTTGGAAGCCCAAGGAGAAGACACTGTACGCGGGCAACTACGAGGTTGCCAAGGGTGAGGGTCAGAAGCTTGTGTTATCGAGTGCGGAGTTGCAGCAGCTGCTAAACAACGACCTTGACGTGGAGGTTCTCGGACACTAGTGGTAATAACACTGCACTCCATCATAACATACTAGTGTACCAGCCTCTGGCATTCTTGGCTACTCAAATTAAGCGAGTCTTAAGCTGCAGGTGTTCCTGCCAGATTTACTTCTTAGCGCGCGCGCTCCTCTTGAACAGTGCGAGCGCAGACAACGCCAAGATCAGGCATGCATCCAACAAAATCCATTAGAACAAGGCGGGTCTCAGCGAATACATCTGAACAGTTATGGTAACAGACAGGTTGACTTCATAGCCCACTAAAGGCGAATAGTAGTAGTCATATTCCCATGGAGCCGACGCGCGCTGCTCAGCTCTTAAAAGAAAAAAAGGGGAATTGCTGGAGATTTCGCCCCCCATGACATAAAAGCTTAACAACCATTGCGAAGAGTTTTTTATTCCACAAATTGTGCTTATGGTTATCAATGAGTGAGGCTTAATGGCTCAGAAGCGACTTGAGGACTTTTCACGGCCTGCTATAGTAGAAGAGCCGGTTCAAAACGAAGATTCACAGTCAATTCGTCAAGCTTCACAATCTCGATCACTCACGGAGATTATCGATGAAGAGAAGCAAAGAATCAAGACCGGATTCGAAGCGCCCCAGAATTTGCCGCCTTCGTATTTCGTCTCGGCAACTTATGAGGGTGACAGAAGAACCGCATGCATTAAGCTATATGAACCCACTACTGAACGCATTTATTTCTGGTACGACAACACGGGTCACCAGCCATATTTGCTGACAAATCTTTCGCCCATCGAATTGGAGAAGATTAGCCAACTGACTTCTCATCCGGGTTTTGACCATTTGGAGCTTGCTGAGAAGGTTGACCCTCTCACAGACAAGCAGGTTACTGTAACGAAAGTGGTAGCCAAGGACCCATTGGCGATCGGAGGACGCCCTAGCGGATGCATGCGAGACATCATTCCTCAAGAATTTGCTGCAATTGCTAAGGTTGAACCAACATCTGTAAAGATTTGGGAAGCACACATAAAGTATTACGAGTCCTACATTTATGATCGAGAATTGGAGCCAGGGATGCTCTACGCAGTAGAGAAGGGCAATATGGTTCCAAGCCTCTCTGAACCTTCCGAAGAAATGGTAAGAAAGACTCTACAACTCTTCAAGACAGAATCTGAGGAAGAGTGCAACAATGTTGTTCACTGGTCACGGTTGCTCGAGTATCCAGCGCCAAAGTTTCGTCGAATAGCCATGGACATTGAAGTCCTAGCACCAGTGCCAACTCGGGTTCCCGATCCCCGCATAGCCGAATGCCCCGTCATTTGTGTGTCTTTCTACGGTTCCGACGGTTCCAAACGAGTGTTGCTCTTGCAACGAGAGGGCGCACGTGAAGGATCTGCAAGACTTCCTGCAGACGTTAGTCTGGAGTTTTTCGATAGTGAAGCGAAGCTGATTCGGGCGGTCTTTGACGTTTTGTGGACGTATCCGTTCATTGTCACGTTTAATGGTGACGACTTTGACCTTCGCTATCTGGCCAATAGGGCTTTAAACTTGGGCTTCAAAAAAGCCGAAATTCCAATAGAGGTTGGACATAGGAATTGCTTACTATACTACGGCGTGCACGTCGATCTTTACAAGTTCTTCTATAACCGCTCGATACAGATTTACGCCTTCAGCAACAGATACCGCGACGTTACGTTGGACGACGTTGGCAAGGCACTGATTAATCTGAGGAAAATCGACGTTGAAAAGAGCCTAGCTGAATTGACCTATACAGAGTTGGCGGACTACTGTCTCCGCGATTCGGAAATCGCCTTTAAACTCACAAGCTTCGACGACGACTTGACCATGAAACTCATTCTTGCATTAGTCCGAATTAGTCACATGCCGATGGAAGACGTAAGCCGTCAAGGTGTCTCCCGATGGATAAGAAATTTCATGCATGCAGAACATCGCAGACGCGGATGGCTGATACCGAACACAGACGACATCCTTGCATTAAAGGGCAAGACAACGACGACCGCTATCATAAAGGGCAAGAAATACAAAGGCGCCATAGTCGTTGAACCGGTTCCAGGCGTGCACTTCAACGTCGCTGTGATGGATTTTCCAAGCCTGTATCCGTCTATCATTAAAGTCTGGAACCTAGGCTACCAGTCCATCCTGTGCCCTCACAAAGAGTGTCGCATAAACAAGGTGCCCGACACGGCGCACTGGGTGTGCACCAAAAAACGAGCCTTAGAAAGTCTTATGATAGGTTCACTTCGCGATCTGCGCGTCTCTTGGTACAAGCCGAAGTCGAAGGATAAGCAGCTGGCAAGGGAGCAACGTAGCTGGTACGACGTGATCCAGAGCGCCCTGAAGGTTATATTGAACGCGAGTTATGGAGTTTTTGGCGCTGAGTCTTTTGATCTTTACTGTCCGCCAGTAGCTGAGGCCACAGCTGCTATAGGGCGCCATTCGATCACATTAATCATAGAAAAAGCTCGGGAATTGGGGATTGGTGTGATCTACGGCGATACCGACAGCGTTTTTCTAAGAAACCCGCAGGAGCAGCAGATCGGCGAGTTGGCAAAGTGGTCTGAGCACGAGTTGAAAATGAGCTTGGACGTCGACAAGGTCTATCGTTACGCGGTTTTCAGTAGTCGCAAGAAGAATTACCTAGGCGTGCTCGAAGATGGCAGCGTCGACGTCAAAGGCATGACGGGCAAGAAAAAACACATACCGTTATTCATCAAAGATGCATTCGATTTGATGAAACAGAGGCTTGCAAAAGTTAGGAATCCCGCAGAGTTTCAGGAGGCCAAAAAGGACATACGCCTTATAGTGCTCGATTGCTACAATCAGCTGAAAAGACGAGAATGGAAGAGTATAAACGATTTAGCCTTCCATGTCGTGCTTGGCGAGACACCTAGAGCCTATACGAAAACGACGCCTCAACATGTGAAAGCTGCATTGATTCTGGAGAGGGAGAAGAAGATAGAACTGAAGGCTGGAGACCTCATAAGCTTTGTCAAAGTGACTAAAGAACCGCATGTGAAACCCGTCGAACTCGCTTCTGACAGTGAAATTGACGTGGACAAGTACGTTGAATATTTACGCTCCACGTTCGATCAAGTGCTTGATGCCCTAGGATTAGAGTTCGAGGAAATCATCGGAATGACGAGATTAGAAAGATTCATGTAATTTGTAGAGAATAATAAGGAAAATTAAGCATGAAAAGCGAAGGAGCGCATAAGAATCGATCAGTGTGGAACAATTGAAAATAGCTGATAAATCCGCAACTGGATTAAGAGTAGAACTGCCCGATTCACCACCGCTGGTTGCTATCATCGGAAGTAAAGGTTTCGTGATGTGCGGCTTTCTCAATATCGAAGCCGCAGAGAAGCTGAACGTTACCGCAGCAATGGTGAGCGGCGTTAAGACTTTCGAGGACGTTTTGAAGGCAGAGATAAAAGCTGCGACTTCAAAGGCAAAAATGAAAGGCATAACCGTGGGAATGAAAGGAGAAGAAGCGATAAGACTCCTAGTCTAATATGCCACTGCAACTCTCACTATGTTCTGTGCTTTCTTGTCACAGACGATACATTTTCCTGAGGTTTTTTCTTTGATGTCAACAGGAACGCCAAGGATCTTGCCGTTGATTTCTTCTTCCATCTTCAATCCACAATTGGTCTCTCCGCACCAGGGAACCTCCACGATTCCAGAGCGTTTTCGCAACAATTCTTTGACCTTTTCAAGATCACCTGCTTTGTAAACGCGTTCTTTCATCATTTGAGAAGCTTTTTCTTTCATGTCGTAAGATATTTTTTCCATCAGATTCTGCACATAGGTAGACAGCTTATCGAGTTTGATTGATGATTTTTCGAAGGTGTCGCGTCTTACGACAACGGCCTCTCCTCGCTCTACGTCTCGTGGTCCGACTTCGACTCTTATTGGAACGCCTTTTAGTTCCCAGTCGTAAAATTTGCTTCCTGGTGTAATTTCTTCTCTTCGGTCGATTTCTGTTCTGATGCTAGCGCTCTTCAGTTCGTCGCTAACCTTGGTGCATGTTTCGTCGATCTTCTTGCCCTTTTCTTCATGTGGGATTGGGACGATTACGACTTGAATTGGCGCGATTTTTGGGGGTAGTACAGCGCCGTTGTCGTCGCCATGAACGCCTAACACCGCTGCAAGCCATCGCTCTGAGATACCGTAGCAAGTCTGCCAGATGTGCTTACGTTTTCCATCTTTTGTTTCGTAGGTTACGTCGAAAGCTTTGGCAAAGTTTTGACCGAGGTTATGCACTGTTCCGAACTGCAACGTTCTTCCGTCTGGAAGTATCGTATCAAAGCCATCGGTGTACAATGCACCTGCGAATTTGTCCCATTCTGGTCTGCGTGAGATGCAGTAGGGAACGCACAATTCATCAAAGAACTTCTTGTACACGTCGGTGGCTTCCTTCACCTGAGCCTCAGCCTCTTCCGACGTTGCATGCGCCGTGTGTGCTTCCTTGAAAGTGGAAACTTCCCGCACTCGTATTAGAGGACGGGTGGTCTTTGTTTCGTAGCGGAAGACATTCACAACCTGGTACATTTTCTTAGGTAGGTCTACGTGTGATCTTATCCAGAGCTTCAGCATTGGCCCAATAGCCGTTTCGCTAGTTGGTCTCAGGGC
This sequence comes from Bathyarchaeia archaeon, assembly GCA_035319765.1. GTDB lineage: Archaea > Thermoproteota > Bathyarchaeia > Bathyarchaeales > SOJC01 > DATHCB01. The sequence continues at coordinate 16,970 of DATHCB010000126.1, read as the reverse complement.
GAGCTTGACGTCCAACGGTTTTAGTCCTCCTCTGGTGATCCAGAAGCACTCTTCCTCGAAACTCTTGACATGCTCTGCCTCCTTTTGCATAGAAGTTTCAGGAATCAAGAGTGGAAACAGAACCTCATTATGCCCAGTTGCATCAAGCAGGTTCCGAAGAATCTGTAGACCGTGTTTTCTTATTTGAAAGCCGTAGGGCATCCAGACGCCGCAGCCCTTGATTGGATAGCGATAATCAGAGATACCTGCGTCAATCAAGACGTGCCGGAACCATCTGCCGAAGTGCTTATTCACGTTCTCTTTCTTTGCAGTTGGCATTTGATATGCAACCTAGAGTTTATCGATTAAATTGCCATGTACCCATTACTAACTCTTATGCTTGAAAAATAATGCTCTGCAGGTTGTCCAGCAGTGCGCGCACAGTCTACCCCTCGGTCATCTATATGTCCGAAATATGATCAAAATCCTACAGTCACACAGATCAAGAAAAAGCAAAAGAGAAGCCTTTGATTGCTGCTCAGGTCAGATTCTTGAACTTCTCACATTATGCTACGGTAGCATTTTTTCTCTTCTCATGAGCCTGCTTGAGAGCACCAGCAAAGCCGCTGACAGGGCACCGGCTAAAGCAGAAAGCGAGAGAAGTACTATGAGCATCAAGGAAAATCCTAGAAAAATTAGGTAAAAAGTGGGAATTATGAACACACCACCTATTGCAAAGGCAAGCGGGGTGTTGGCGCCTACTCGTTGCTTCTGCAATGAACTGAAATCCATCATAGCTACGGTAACCAAAGAAACGACAGAAAAACCCAAAAACGCCGTAAGAAACAACATCAACAAATCCAAGAGAAAGACGCCTATTGATCCCGTAATAGCACCCGCGATCAAGACTGCACCACCCTCACCTGTGTAGAGGATCAGGGCAAGGAAAAGAGTGGCTTTCAAATATTGCTTGAAGACGTCGCTTTGGTTCCAACCAAGAGAAAGCAAATACTCCAAGACGCCGTTGTTCTTGTCATACACATAGAGAAGTATGAGGGGGCTTGTAAACATTAGAATCCCAAAGGACATGAACGAAACAGAAAAGAGAAAATACTGTGGAAATGAGCTTATACCGTGGATATGATTGAGGAGGACTATCACAAGTACCCCAAGGGCTGCAAAGAATAGTCCTACTCCTGCTTGTATTTTGCTCAAGCTGAGGCTGCGCTTAGCAAAAACTAACGTGCTATTCTGCATTTTTTGTGCCTTGCTGTGCTTTTTCAATGCTAGGCGTCTCAAATAGATCCTGTAATGGATTATCTAGCTGGCGCATTTCGGTAACCAAAATGCCTTTTTCAACGATTTTTTTGAGAGCAAGTCCGGCCTCTTCGGGGCTGGATACGCTTAACACATAATAATCGCCCTCATGTTTGGCATCGACGATCTTTGATATGTCGTCTCTGGTTTTGATGCCTACTCGGTAATTTTTGGGTTTGATGTTCGATATTCTATCGAGCATTGTGATCGAGCCATTTTTGATTAGAATTAGATAGGTGCCGATGTCAGTGGCTTCGTAGAGGTTATGAGAAGAATAGAGTACCATTTTGTCCTTGCTTATTTTTGTGATTATGTCTCGGATCTCTTTTGAAATTGAGGGGTCCAAGTTCGCAGTGGGTTCATCCAGCAGGTATAGATCGCTTTCGTGTAGAAACACCTTTGCGAGAGCAGCCCTCTTTTTTTGACCTTGGGAAAGATCAGAGAACCGTTTGTCCTTCAGCTGACCCAAGTCAAGCAGATCAATAACCTCATCAGGATTTCCGCCTTCCATGTCAGCGAAGAATCTTAGAGCGTTGAATACAGTCATCTCTTCAGGCATTGCGTTGTATTGTGAAAGATAGCTCATTCTTGTCCTCGCTTTACCTGATGTGGTTATGTTCTGGTCGTCTAGAAGAACTCTGCCACTGTACGGTTCAAGTATACCTGCAATTGTTCTGAACAGTGTAGTCTTGCCTGCGCCGTTTGGTCCCAAGACAACATAAATCGATGGCTCTTGCAGTTTAAAGCTGATGTCATGCAAAACGATTTGTCCATTGTACCCAGAGGATACATTGTTCAGCTCTAAAGCATGCACAGTGATTTACCACCAATGTCCCAGTGGACTCTGAGTAGCTCTGAGCATAAATAAACCATTAGTCACATCCAAAGTTCGCCCACGCGAGCTACTTTAGCATGGGCATTTTGATTCCTTTTCGCTTGGCAACTTCTTTTGCTTTTTCGTAACCAGCATCGGCGTGTCTGACAACTCCTATGCCCGGATCGGTTGTGAGGACTGTTACTATGCGTTTTTCTGCTTCCTTCGTGCCGTCTGCAACCAAGCACATACCAGCGTGGATGCTGTAGCCTATTCCTACTCCTCCGCCATGATGCACTGAAACCCATGTGGCACCGCCGACTGCATTGAGCAGAGCGTTCAGGACTGGCCAGTCTGCGATTGCGTCGCTTCCGTCCATCATGCTCTCGGTTTCACGATTCGGTGACGCTACGCTTCCGCAGTCGAGGTGGTCCCTGCCTATCCATATCGGGCCAGTCAACTCCTTTTTGCGCACCATGTTGTTTATGATCTTTCCAAACTTGGCTCTTTCTCCATATCCCAGCCAACAAACCCGAGCCGGCAAGCCCTGAAACTTCACTTCTTTCTTAGCCTTCTGTATCCACCTGCAGAGTTCTTTGTTGTGGGCGAATTCCTTTAGGATTACGTTGTCGAGAGTGCAGATGTCTTCTTCTTCTCCAACTAGACTTGTCCAACGGAATGGGCCTCTTCCCTCGCAGAACATTGGCCTAATGTAGCGGGGCACAAATCCTGGATACGCAAAAGCGTCTTTGAATCCGGCGTCGCAGGCTTGTTGTCGGAGATTGTTGCCATACTCAAACGCAATGGCGCCTTTCTGCATCATTCTTACCATCGCTTTCACTTGAGCCTTCATGCTGTCCTTCGCTTTTGCGATGTAGGCGGATGGGTCGCTTTTTCTAAGGTTGTCAGCTTCGTCCTTAGAAAGTCCCTCAGGATAGTAGCCATTGAGTGGATCGTGCGCTGATGTTTGGTCTGTGACGATGTCCGGAATGATGCCACGCTCGATGAGTTGTGGATGAACCTCTGCAGCGTTGCCTAGCAAGCCTATGCTCTTCGCCGTTCCCGCAGCCTTTGCCTGTTTTGCCATGTCGATGGCTTCATCGAGGTCGTCGGTCCACGTTTCTAGGTATTCGTGTTTGAGTCTCCTCTCGATTGCCCTTTTGTCGATTTCCACGACTAAGGCTACGCCTTCGTTCATAGTCACGGCAAGAGGTTGCGCACCCCCCATTTCGCCAAGACCAGCTGTGAGGACTAGTTTTCCTTTCAAGCTTCCTCTAAAATCTTCTCTGGCGACGGCGGCCAAGGTTTCGTAGGTACCCTGCAAAATTCCCTGTGTGCCTATGTACGCCCACGAGCCAGCGGTCATCTGACCGAACATTATCAGGCCTTTTTGCTCCAACTCATAGAAGTAGTCCCACGTGGCCCACTTGGGCACAAGCAGGCAGTTGGCAATCAGAACTCTTGGGGCGAACTTGTGAGTCTTGAAAACCGCGACAGGCTTACCACTCTGAATGAGCAACGTTTCGTCTTCATCTAGATTGATCAGGGTTTCGGCGATTTTGTTGAAGCATTCCCAGTTTCGTGCTGCTTTGCCTGTTCCTCCATAAACGATTAAGTGTTCCGGATCCTTGGCCACCTCTGGATCTACAACGTTATAGAGCATGCGAAGGGCGCCCTCGATCTGCCAGTTCTTGCAGTGCAATTCCTTGCCACTAATATGCTTGTTAGGTTTTGGAATAGAAGACCTTGCCATCTTCGTTCCCTTTAGAAAAAGAAGCTAGAGCCGTGAAAGATAAAAGTTAGCCTTATCGAACTTCCAGATTTTCTTCTATGATTTTAGCCTGCATTAATTCAATAGCGCACACTTACTAGCGCGCGCTAAGTTTGCTCATTAAATTGCGAGGTACCTATTACTATCTTTTTTGTCGAAAAAAGCAACCCTTGAAAATATTTGGCGGGCTATTTTCGGATAGGCATTTTGATTTCATTTTGCTTGGCTACTTTGCCTTTTCGTAACATTTGTCGAGTGTCTAGCGACTTCTATTCCTGGGTTGCGTGCGCCTTTCGAAATGTCTTCTTTTGAACAATTTGGATTAGCTACTGCGTGTGTTTGATAAAAGCTCCATCATACGGTATAGGGCATGCTACGGATGCGACCAAAACGTCAGTAGAGAGGCGTCGACTCTTCAGAGTATGCCTTTGCTTGCTGGTCGAGGCGATTGCTCTGTTGAAGTGCATTCGTGAACGGGTTCAGACTCGTTGGCGGTTAGGATGATTACTTTGGCGTAACGGTCGGGTTACTTCATGCTCTATACGCTAGGATGGTGGAGTGTTTGTCCATGATTGTAGCCAGTCAAGTGCCAGTATGTGGAGGTCTTTGCCTGTAACAGAACCAGCGCCATCAATATCTGCTCTTGCCAGGGCGGAGGTTGGATTGGTTCCCGATGGAACGGATTGCAGCCAATTGATTGCCAATAGGTGGAGGTCCAAGCCTGTAACATAACCGGTAGCTCCTAAGTATGGAAGAGTCACCGCTGCGCCGGTGATGTCCCCAGGGTGTACATTCAGCTTTGTCGTGCAGCAGTCGGTTGAGTAGCTGGTGCTGTTATAAGTCCAGTGGAAAGTGAAGCTAACCGTGATCCAGTCACCCCATCCCACGCGGTTGTTACCAGATGAGGGCAGAACGTACGTCCCGTCCAAGTCTGCTGTTGTGTTGGCTGGTATCACGTACTGCGTGACAGAGACGGTCGAGCTGCTGATGTTTTCATCTCCCCAGTGCCATCCTGCTCCTGGTGTAAGGGACCATATGTATGGCACGCTGAAGCTCCAGTAGTAGTCGATGGTCGCCGGAGAGCTTAGTGAGTTATTCATAGTGTCTTCGAACACTACCTTGTAGCCGGTTATGCCCACCTGGTCATCCATTGATAGTGGACTGCAAAAAAAGTCGTCAAAAGTCCAGAAGATCTGGTAGTGACCGTAGCCGCCGATCTCTATGACTCCGAGTTCCCATAGTCCCTGCTGGTCCGGGGATGGCATGTAGTTTATTATGGCGCTGAGTCCTATTCCAGCGTCTGAATATGCGACCTGCGTTCCGTTTGGGTCGTAGAGTATGAGGGCAAAGTTGACGTTTGATTGTGGATCCATTTCGATGTAGATAGACGTGCCGCTTTGGTAGTCAGGGTTCGCCTGGCTTATGTTCAGAGCGTACCAATCTTCCGGGTCGTTTGCTCCGCCTGCCAAGTACCCGTCATAAGTCTGGTAGCAAGTTAGAACGGGCATTTCCGTCGCCAACGATTGAGAGTGGGGGGCGTAACTGCTTATGCCCGTGTCGTTTTGGCAGATTACGCCGTATAATCCCACGTAATTGATTGATACGCCAAAGTTGAAACAGGTGCTGTTAGGCGCGCTATGGAACAGAAATCCGAAGCCCCCGTTGGGGTCTATGTGATTCAGGTTTATGTAAAAGGTCTGCTCGGAATAGTAATTCTCATTGCCACTGATTGTTTGGACGACTTGTGAGCCGTTAAGAACCTGCAAATAGTCGCCCGGGTTCATGTCGTATTCTGCTTGGAAGTACAAAATTATATCGCTGCAGAAGAACGAGGCATTTGATAGGTCGCCGCCTGGGACGTTCGCCGGGATGTACATGAGGAAGGCGTCCATTCCCGGGCTGTAAGTCCTTGCTTGAATGTAATATTCACCATTGTAATACGTGGTGTTCCAGTTTGACTGGTTGGATCCTGAGAGGGTGTTGTTGCCGACGCCGGCGCACCACATCGAGTCGGGTTCGATGTAGGCGTATCCGTTGTAGTCTCTTGTTGTGCCCCAGTAGTCGTCTGCGGCTGCGGAATTGTTGTCGTATCTGATCCAATCGCTGTAGTCGCCCTGCCAGTTTTCGAAGAATATGCTCTGATAGTTGTTTGGAGATTGCTGAAACCAAGCGGTTATCGGAACAAGGCCACAGACGTAAGTGGTGCCGAGCGCAGTTGACACGCCGATCTGATAGTTTATAGGAATTACCTGCCAATCAAACGCGTTGGCAATCGTTGCTGGAATGTAAACATTCAGGACAAGGAGGCTCTCCGTTTCTTCGTAAATGATGGAATTGCTATCGAGCGTGCTGTTCCCGACCACGATGGGATTGAAATCGTACGAAACACTCGTCGCCGGAGAGCTAACGCCCTGCTCTAAACTCGGGGATCCTTCTCCAGTAACCGTGTTAAGCCAATCGGAGAAGAGCATAATACCGTCCAAAACATCCGTAATGTGAGTCGGGTCGACCAAACCAATGAGGAACGTAGCCGTGCTTATACTCAACCCAAAATTACTATTATACCCCGCGTTTGTAAGGCTCAGACCTGTTTTATTGCCCATTCTTGAATCCTGCAAATCTGCTTGAAGCAGTACGCCCGAACGGTTAGCGTTGTCGGCTTGGAAACTTATACATCCCTGCGGCCCCGATATTCCTTCGTCGCCGCTGTCAGTCACCACCTGCGCAAGAGCATACACACCAAATGCGATCTGAACCGTATACCCATTTGAAAGGTTATATTCATTTGGGGAGCCTGATGGAGTCGGTCCGTCATACCAGTACCCAAGAACCATAGGATTCACATGAATTTCCTGCACAGTAGGTCCGCTATTGTGTAGGCCATAGAACGTCTGAGTCTCGGTCTTAGGCGTGCAATAGCAAGACACAGCCCACGCAGCGGCCGCCATAACAACATAACCCCGCCACTCGTCTGCATTCGTTTTAATGCTATTGACGGTGTAGGTCTGGTTAGTCCCGAGATCTACGAAAAATCCGCACCCCTTCGCGCTGGAAGGGTCAAGCCTTTGACCTGGCGGTGCAAAAACTATTACTGCACCTTCATAGTAAGGACTAGAAGCCGTATAATAAAGCGGAAACATGACAGCATTTTGGAAATCGCTTTCCTCCAATGGACACGTTAAACTAACCTGATCAGCCATGCTTAAATCCGACCAACCGTAACCTTTGGGAGGAAAGAGAATGTGTCCAGCGGGTCCGGATAAAGTTACGTATTGCTGAGATCCGCCCTGCGGCGTGTCACATCTCACTCCTGGGAGACCTATGTGTTTCATCAGTTCTTGAAAACCGCTGGGGCCTAGCAACTCGGTCTCATTTGCTCCCTGCTGCCAGGCATAGTAGAAAGGCCAGCCAGCCATGTTCGCCCATGTTAATTGCCTATAAGACATGGCGTCTGCAATCATGTCAATCCATTGACTCGCGCTATAATCTGCCGGTACTGGCAGTATTTGACCGTCTGTGTTGAGGATTATTTTTCCAACGCTGTTCAGTATCAGGTCTTCGTACGTCGTCCAGTCCGAAACTATGGCGTATTGAACCGTCCAGAACGGTGCAATCTTGCCCTCTTCAATGTGCACCATAGGCTCATTGACTGGGGGTTCTCCCTGTCCCGAAATAGACAGAGCCTCTATCGCACCAGAAATCACGGCGCTCTGATTGTTAACCCACGAATTATAGTTTCCAACGTCCGGCAGATCCAGAAAGTAAATCTCAGCCTGCCCCTGTTGCTCTGCTCCTCCAGTCTGCGCATGAACTGCAGGAACATAGTGCAAGACAAAAAATGACGATGAAACAATCGATATCAGCAAAATCAACGCTTTAAATTTGCCCCAGCTCATCAGCAAAGCCACTCAGCAACAGCAAGTCTGATAACAGTGAATCCATGGTTCTCCCTTATACCCTACGATCAACATCACGATGGAATTACTATGAAAGCTTTATGGACTTGCTTGGGAGACGAAGTTTGTCGGAGACTTTCATCACGGCTTTGAATGATCCAAAATGTGTGGACAAAAAATATGACAACATGCTATACGGAAACCTTAAAAATGCGATTAGTTCACAATTTATTCCATCGAAGCGAGAGAGAATCTTGAGAATAGTTGTGGTTGGAGTGCTGCTTGCATTATTGCTGGTCTTTTCGTTTATGGCGACTAGTGCTCAACCGCTCGAGGCGCACGCGAGCTCGCAAGTAGGCGATGCGGATTGGTGGTCAATGTTCCACCACGACCCGACCCACGCAGGATATTCCATGTCAACGGCGCCTAAGACAAGCCAGATCCTGTGGAACTATTCAACTGGCGAGGTGAATGGGTCTCCTGCAATTGTTGATGGTGTCGTTTATGTGGCCTCAACAGGAACAAACGAGGTTTATGCTTTGAACGCAACGACGGGCATAAAGATTTGGAACTGCACTATCAGTAGCTGGGACTGCTCTCCGGCGGTTGCAGGAGGCATGGTCTTTGTGGGCTCATCGGATCACAATGTTTATGCGTTGAATGAAACGACGGGCAGAAAGGTTTGGAGCTATACGGTCCTCCCTGGCGGGGAAGAAAATCTCAGGGTCCTAAGTTCTCCTGCAGTTGCCGGGGGCATCGTTTTTGTGGGTTCTAATGACAATAGGCTTTATGCTCTGAACGCAACCAACGGCAACCAGTTATGGAACTACACGGCAAACAGCGTGGTCGAGGACCCTGCCGTCGCCAATGGTATCGTTTTTGTGGGCTCACTCGATGACAACGTTTATGCACTGAACGCTACAACGGGCGCGCTGATATGGATATATGCGACTGGTGGTGGGGTGTTTTCTTCTCCGGCAGTTGTTGATGGTATCGTTTTTGTGGGTTCAGATGACCATAACGTTTACGCTTTGAACGCAACAACAGGCGCAAAAGTGTGGAACTATACAACCTATAGCGACGTTGATTCCTCCCCATGCGTTGCCAACCGAATGGTCTATATCGGATCGGACGATGACTTCCTCTATGCTTTAAGGGCGAGTGATGGCAAGCTCGTGTGGAGCTTCGTAACCGGTTACTCCGAGGATGGATCTCCTGCTGTCGCCGGCGGTATCGTCTTTGTGGGCTCGGACGATTTCTACGCCCTGAACGCCACGACTGGCACAGTTCTTTGGAGCTACTCCAGTCCTAACGGTTTTACTTCTGGCTCGTCCCCCGCCATTGCTAACGGTGTCGTCTTCATGGGGGGAAATATGTTGACATTTTTTGCCTTTGGTTCCCGTTCATCACCGCCTGCGCCGCTGGCCTTCACCGACATAGTTGTCATCGTAGTGGTGGTCATGGTTGCTGTGGTTGTCTTAACTTTCTCGGTAATCGGTGCCACGAGACGCACACGGAAGGGCGAGAATCAAGATCGCGCCCCAACCACACCGACAACGTGATGAATGACGACGAGCTCTGTACCGAAACTCTAAAAATTTTACGAGTTCACACTCTTATTCTCCAAGAGAAGGCGAGATCGTGAAAAGAGCTGTAGGCGTAGCATTCCTTGCAGCAATACTCGCAAGTCCGTTCATAGCCACCTCAATGTTGAACGCCTTGAAGTGTACACAAACTTACAAGGTGGACTTGCTTGGAGTACGAAGTTTATCGTAGACTTTCATCGCTTTGAACGATCTAAATGGACATCGGATCGGAAAAAGATGATGATGTTCACTGCGGAAACCTTAAGCTATTAGTTCATGATCTATTTCATCGAAGCGAGAGACCTTGAGAAGAGTTCTGGTTGGAGTTCTGCTTGCATTATTGCTTGCCTTTTCGTTTATGGCGACTCGTGCTCAACCACTCAAGGTGTATGCGAGCTCGCAAATAGGTGATGCGGATTGGTGGCCAATGTTCCGCCACGACCCAGCGCACACGGGATATTCCACGTCAGGAGCATCCGCCTCTGTCCAAGCTGTATGGATCTACAAAACTGGCGGTGCTGTCGATTCCTCTCCAACCGTTGTAGGCGGCGTCGTTTACGTGGGCTCACACGACGGCAATGTTTATGCTCTGAACGCCACAACGGGCAAACAAGTGTGGAGCTACAAAACCGGTGCCCCTGTTGAATCTTCTCCAGCCGTCGCCGGTGGCATCGTTTACGTCCACTCAGATGACTATAATGTTTATGCTTTGAACGCTACAACGGGCGCGTTAGAATGGAGCCACCAAGTCTCTGGCATTATTGGAGATTCTTCCACCATTGTTGCTGATAGTATTGTTTTTGTGGGCTCATATGAAGCTGCGGTTTATGCTTTGAACGCCACAGCAGGCACACTAGTGTGGATCTACGGGACCGACGCTGGCGTCGAGTCTTCTCCGGCCGTTGCTGATGGTCTTGTCTTCGTGGGTTCGGATGGCGCGCCCTTCAGATACAACGTTTACGCTTTGAACGCTACAACGGGCGCGTTGGTGTGGAACTACACAACCGGCAACTCGGTGCATTCCTCTCCGGCAGTAGCCAACGGCATAGTCTACGTGGGCTCATGGGACGACAACGTATACGCGCTGAATGCAACTACAGGCAAGCTGATATGGAGCTACAAAACCGGCAGTGCTGTGGATTCTTCTCCTGCCGTTGCTGATGGTGTCGTATACGTTGGCTCAGACGACAACAATGTTTACGCGCTCAACGCCACAACCGGAGCAAAAATATGGAGCTACACGACGGGCAACTCTGTGGATTCTTCGCCGGCAATTGCGGCCGGCGTTGTCCTCGTGGGCTCGGACGATGATGACGTTTACGCCCTGAACGCCACAACGGGAAAACAGATATGGACCTACAAAACCGGCGGTGATGTATATTCTTCTCCAGCCGTTGCAGATGGCTTCGTTTACGTGGGTTCGGACGACGGCAACGTCTACGCGCTCGGCCCGGCACACTTCGACGTCATTCCAATCGTGGGCATAGCGATAGTCGTAGCCGCTGTCGTGATCCTCGCCGTCATCCTCATAAGGAAACGAACCAAAGGAAGACGAGAAACACAACCACCCACCACAACCACAACACAAACACGCTAGAAAAGCAAAGTTATGCTACACCGAAACTTTAAAGGCGCGTCATGTTCCCAGTTCTATTCTCGATTGAGAGCGAAATTATGGAAAGAGTTCTGGCTGGAACTTTACTCGCATTACTGCTAGCCTTTTCGTTTATGGCGACTCATGCTCAACCACTCGAGGCGCATGCGAGCCCGCAAGTAGGCGATGTTGATTGGTGGCCGATGTTTCAACACGACCCAGCACATACGGGATATTCTACATCAGGAGCACCGACCACTGTTCAACTTGCATGGAGCTACAAAACTGCTCCTGGCGGTGTTCCCTTCGGGAATGCTGTGGATTGTGCTCCGACTGTTGCTAATGGTCTTCTCTTTGTGGGTTCGCAAGACGACTACATCTACGCCCTGAACGCCACAACTGGCGCACAGCTATGGAACTACAAAACTGGCGGTCCTGTCGATTCTTCTCCAGCAGTTTCTGATGGAGTTGTCTTTGTGGGCTCAGGGGACTCGAATGTCTACGCTTTTAACGCTTCGACGGGTGGGAAAGTGTGGAGCTTCCAGACTTTTGGTCTTGGCGTGTATTCTTCTCCTGCCGTCGTGGATGGCATCGTTTTTGTGGGCGCTCATTATGGTAATGTTTATGCTTTGAATGCCACAACGGGCAAGCAAGTATGGATCTACGAGACTAGCGGTGCTGTAGATTCTTCTCCCGCTGTTGTGAGCGGCATCGTTTTCGTGGGTTCGGGTGCTGGTGAAGACAACTTTGTATACGCCCTGAACGCGACAATTGGCACGCAGATATGGAACTACAGCACGGAGGATTCTTCGTCCTCTCCGGCTGTAGCCAACGGCATAGTCTACGTGGGCTCACGAAACGAAAATCTTTACGCGCTAAACGCCTCAACGGGCAAACGAGTATGGAACTACTTTACCGGTAACTTTGTGTATTCTTCTCCGGCTGTTGCTGGAGGCATCGTCTACGTGGGGTCACAAAACGACAACATCTACGCGCTCAACGCCACAACCGGAGCAAAAATATGGAGCTACAAAACAGGCGATTCCGTAGATTCTTCCCCAGCCGTCGCAGGCGGCATCGTCCTCGTGGGCTCAGACGATGACAATGTTTACGCCCTGAACGCCACAACAGGCAAGAAAATATGGAGCTACAAAACAGGCAGCTATGTCGATTCTTCCCCAGCCGTTGCTGATGGCATCGTTTTTGTGGGCTCAGATGACGGCAAAGTTTACGCGCTTGGCCCTGTGCACTTTAGTATTGTTCTAGTCGTCGCCATAGTCGTTGTCGTAGCAGCTGTCGTGATTCTCTCTTTTATCGTAGCAAGGAGGCGGTTCAAGGCAAGAAGAGAGTCAAAGGTGGGTCCTTCAACTGCTGCGCTGGTTGCGTAATGTCGTACTTCGAAGAAAACATAACCACTTATACTGGTTCTCTCTGAAGACAGAATTATGACAGATGGAGCGCCCTCTCGTGCTCCTGTTCCAAACGTTATCAAAGTGCTCATTGCTGTACTAGTGCTGACTGGTATCAACGTGTTCATTTTGCCTCATAGAAATGGCTTTGCGAACTATGATTGGTTTTTGTTTGAGGGAATCTTCTGCTTGGTTCTAACCCCGTCAATCAAGCGTAAAGATGCTCCCGTTCTTCTTAGCACTGGAGTTATTGTTCTCGTAATCTATTTTCTTCTCTACCTTTGATCTAAATTGTGCATCATTCGCCGACTAAATCGCGCTGCGCGCGCTCATCCTTGGCGATTTCTGGAGTCCAACCGGTCAGGGCAGACATAGTTCTGCAGGCTCTTTGGCATCTGAATCATGGGTGGAGGAGAGTTTGGATACATTAGTGCATTGTCGCCTTCTGCAGCCTACACGAGAGGGGTTGATGTGAGAAGACTAATGAGAAGCCCTATGAAAATCCCAACAAAGCCGAGAGCAAGAAACACCACGAAACCCCTTCCGATGGTGCATCGTCTTCCCGTTCCATGATAGGCGCCTAATCCTCCAAGATAAGATTTCCACAACAAACCAGCCAACGCCACTGGTAGCGTGAAGAAAAATGCCAGCCACGTGTTGTTTGCGAAATACTGCGCAAGAGATTGTTCAGCCGCGTTCAAATTCGAAGTGTCAATAACGACCGATGGGATAAGGAACCAACCTACAAGTAACCCAATTAAAGCGACGACAACATCTGCAAAATACGCGTAGCCCGTTATAACAGCAGCCGTTCTGAAACTCCATCCACTTCTAGCACCGCAGAGAAACCGCACGAGGAAAGATTTCATCAACCAACGGACGATGAGCGGAACAAGCGACAATATCACCCCAAGGGCTAGAACGCTAAAAAGAAGCGCGCTCACTTGGCCAGCATAGCTGCCCACGAACTGGATCTTCTGAAGAACCAAGGCTAGAGTTACCCCTGCCAACACAACTTCGGCGAGCAAAATCGCAAAAACACCTCCATAATCAGGTGCTAAAGCCACGTCCCGCATAGCCTCAGAAGGCGAGGTTACAAACCTGTGCAGCCTGCCGAAAAACCCGAACCATTCCTCATCCTGTCGTGCCGGCGTGCCAAGAGCTTCAGGCTCGGATACAGACCCTGAAGCCCGAGTCAAATCAGCTCCGCAAAACTTGCAGAATCTTTGTCCTTTCCTTACAGGTCGTCCACAATCTGGGCAGTAAACCTTCTCTTCGTCATCCTTCAACCTTCCGCCCAAGAACGCACTACCCACCGATGGCTATTCATAACTGGTTATTTAAGAATTAAAATATTTTGTACAGCGTGTCACCAAATTCAGGAATAACCATTAGCTATTACTCTAACCTTTCTAGGAATTCAAAATGCCTTCGGGAAAGAGGACGATCTGATGAGCCAATCTGTCCTCACTCCTTTCTTCTGCCCCTTTCTGCCACGAGCTTTCCGTTCTTGAAGACTTTTTCGGCTAGGTTTACGCCGTAATGGTACGCGAAATATTTGTGGTTGGGGGCGTCGAAGATTGCTATGTCGGCCTTTTTTCCTTCTTCTAGACTTCCGACTTCATTGGCTCTTTCAATTGAGTGGGCGGCGTTGATAGTTGACGCTACAAGGGCTTCTTCGCTGGTCATTTTCATCTGCAGGACCGCGAGCGTCATCATCATCTGCATTGATTCGCACATGTCCGCGGCGCTCAAGTCGGTCGCCAACGCGATAGGTAATCCTCCGTTGATGATTTCTCGGGCTTTCGCATACGTGCCCAAGTAACAGAACGGAGTAGTTGGCAAGAAGGTCCCGATTATCCCCTTTCTAACTAGCTCTTCGATTTCTTCTGCTGGAGTAAATATGAGATGGTCGGCAGAGACGACTCCAAGCTCTGCTCCCAGTTTTGCTCCTCCGCTGTGGGCGAGCCAGTCGGCGTGAATTCTTGGCTTCATGCCGTGTTTTCTGCCTGTCTCTAGTATTCGCCTCGATTGTTCCACGTTGAAGTATCCTTTTTCGCAGAACACGTCACAGTATTCTGCCAGTCCCTTTTTCGCGATTTCGGGAATCCATTTTTTGACTATTTCGTCTGTCAGCTGATCCACTTTGTGTTCGTATTCGAAGGGGATTCCTTGGGCCATAAATGTGGGAATTAAATCGACAGGATGGGACTCGCGGAGGGTTCTTATCATTTCCATTTGTCTGATTTCGCCGTGGAGCGTCATCTCATATCCGCTTTTTGCCTCGATGGTTGTCGTGCCGTGGATCAGCATGGTGTCGAGTATGTGCGTCGTTCGTTTGAGCAGCTCTTCCGTTGAGGTTTCGCCTGTGATTTTGAGCGTTGTCGGCATTCCTCCTCCCTTGGCTTTGATGTCCAAGTAGGGCACACCTTTCACCGCCATAGCCTCAAGTTCTTCTTCTCTCGACCCGGCGAAGATCAAATGCACATGAGAGTCGATAAGTCCAGGCGTAACCAGCTTGCCGCTGGCATCTATAGTTTCATATCCTTTCGCAAGTTTGACCAAAACTTCTTTCGTGGTTCCAACCGCCACTATTTGTCCGTCTTTGACCGCAACTGCCCCATCTCTTAGTGGGCCAATGTCGTTCATTTCTTCCCTTACTTGAGGCTTCTTGCTCTTACCCTGCAGGGTTGCCAGTTCGTTTGCGTGCACTATTGCGAAGTCAGCCTTTATTGCCATCTTTGTTCCTTTTCCTTCGTGACTAAACGTCTATGTACTTTTTTCTTTCCCATTCGTGCACGGTGTGGTTGAAGTCTCTCCATTCTTTTGTCTTCAGTTGGAGGAATTTCTCGTAGAACGCGTGACCTAAGGCGTCTTGAAGGTACTTGTCCTGAGATAACTCGCTCAATGCTTCTCCGAGGTTTTCTGGAAGGATTTCTATGCCTCTTTCTGTTCTTTGTTTTTCACTCATCGCGTAGATGTCTTCTTCCACGGGTTCGGGTGGCTCGATTTTTCTTTTTATGCCGTCGAGTCCAGCGGCTAGAATGCCGGCGAACGCTGCGTAGAAGTTGCATGATCCGTCCGTCGGGCGGTACTCTAGCCTGGCTCTCATCTCTTTTCCAGGTGGAACTCTTATGAGAACTGAGCGATTGTACCTAGCCCACGACAGGTAGACTGGAGCTTCCCAGCCTGGCACTAGCCTCTTGTAGGAGTTAACCGTGGGGTCAGTCAGGACAACTAGGGCCCTTGCGTGGGTTAGAATTCCAGCGATAAAGTGTAGGGCTGTCTTGCTGATTCCGTATTCTCCCTTTGGGTCATAGAATAGGTTTTGACCCTTCTTATCGTCTGTAAGACTGACGTGAGTGTGCAAGCCAGCTCCATATCCCTCGTGGAAGGGTTTCGGCATAAAAGAGGCTATAAGGCCCTTCCGAGTCGCGGTCATTTTCACTATGAACTTGACCAGATAGATAACGTCAGCCATCTTAAGCGCGTTAGCGTAAGCCAGGTTCAGTTCGTACTTTCCAGGTGGGACTTCATGATGATGCTTTTCAACCGTGATGCCGATAGTTCTGAGGTTTTCCGTGATTTCCAATCTAGTGTCAATGCCCAAGTCTGCTGGAGGACTGGCGAAAAACCCTCCTTCGTCATATATTCTGATGCGGTCGTTCTCGTCTTTCTTGAAGAGAAAATATTCTATCTCGCTGCACGCGTTGTACACAACGGACGGCCCCAAGGATTTCTTGGAATCGTCCATCGCTTTTTTGAGTACAAACCTCGGGTCGATCCTGAAGGGCCTGTTTGATTCTGGCTCGTAAATACTGCAAATAACTCTTGCGACCCGTGAGGCAAAAAGGCTTGGAGGCAGAACGGAAAAGGTGTCCAAGTCTGGCATCAGCTTCAGGTCGCTCTCGCTTATGTCTACCATGTCCACGGACGAGCCGTCCATGTGAATTCCTTCTTCAGCAACTTTCGTAAAAAACTCCGACGGCACCCAAAGGGAATGCAAAACACCAGATACGTCCGCAAACTGCAGGACTACCTCTTTCACGTTATTCATTTTGATAATCTTTGAAACCTCTGAAGCGCTCATTCAAATCCCGCAGAAAACATCGTGTCCTCTTTTTATATCCCTTTCCTAAGGCGTTCGCCTAAGCATTTGCATGAGCTTCTTCAGCTCTGACACTTTCAACCCCCAGCGAGAATTTTTTGGACGCGGGAGCGAACTTTAGCTTCGTAAGTTTAAACAAGTCAAAACGATCATGCTCGACTCCACTACTGCCTTGCTCTAGGGCAACGAGAAATGATAGCTTGTGTGTTCAGTGGAGAAAAATCGTTTTCGAGTTGATGTTCAGAAAGTGATGAAATTAGTAAGTTTGAGGTTGCCGGGTGCTTTCCTGGTAAAGTTCAAAACGGGAAACGTGAGCTTGCAGTCTGCTTCCGCATTTTCCGCAGTAGTAGGCTTTTCCTCCTAAATGACTCAGTTTCGTAGTGTAGCATTTATTGCACACGTAGTTCTTGCAATTGGGGCAATACAGGGAGAATTGTGAGCCGTCTTTTTCTCTGATCTCAAAATTTATCGAGTCCTTTTCGCAACTTCTTGAACC
>DATHCB010000125.1:0-34854 GCA_035319765.1 Bathyarchaeia archaeon | reverse complement strand
TTAGTTAAGTTGATAAGAGAGTTTCGGGAAGTTGTGCCTCTTAACATTACTAGTGATTACTTGATCAGGAGAGGTTTTGACGAGATCAAATCTATTAAAGAGCTTGTCCAGAACGCGCTTGATGAAAATGAAGATGTTCATGGCAAACCTTTCGTTGATCTAGGGAGAGAACCTGAGGGCTTAGTTATTGGAGATAGAGGGCGGGGGTTTAAGCCTGAATATCTGCTTATTGGATCCTCCAACAAAAAGTGTTGGATGAGAGGATACTATGGAGAGGGCCTTAAACTCGCAGCGTCTTATTTTACCTTCCACGGATATCCAGTTTACATATTCTCCCTGGGCAAGGTGTTTAAATTCGTCATCAATGACCACGCTATATCTGTGCTTGTAGGCGACGCGGTTGAGAGGACTGAAGGTACGAAGATTTTGCTGTACAATTACAGGAATCCAGAAATAGGGCTGGACAAACTGACCTCCATATATAACGAGGAGCTCAAGAGAGACCTGATTGATACCGTTTACCTGTCCAGCAAAGACTGCGTTGCAGAAAAACCTGCGAGAATCTACGGTTATCCGGACAAATTGTTTATCAGAAACATTTTTGTGGGAAGCAACAGCGAAGTCTCAAAAAGGAAGTCCTTCTTCAGCTATGACATATGGTGGGTCAGGTTAGACGTTTCTAGGACATTGCAATCTTACTCTATGCCAGACGTGTTCAGAGAAGCCGCAAGGATATTTGAAAAATCAGCCAAGGCGCGCCGACTGCTCGCCAGAAAGCTAATAGAATCGGACATGGCAAAAAGAAAAGAAATCGACGGAAAGCCGTATTTAGCGTTCTCACCTATTTTTGCAACATTCGAGGGACACTTATTTGTCTACAACTTTCCAAGAGGAATACTATCTGATATCGTAGACGAATTTGGAATTGAAAAAGAAAACGTAAGGCTGATAGTGGGCGGGGCTTCCGAAGAAATTTTAAAAGAGCTGTCAAATAGCGGGATAGTCCCTTTCGTAATTCCGACTGAGCTTGCTGAAACGCGCGAGTTCCAAGTTGCACCAAAAAGGTAGTCAGAAAGGATGTAGACTAACAAAAGCTGCATGATCCACAGAATTAAGCCAGAACAACGATGCACAAAAAAAGACAATTAGCAAAATGCTCCTAAAGGTAGCCTGCTTCAGAATAAGCGCGCTCACATATTCATAATTCTCATAATATGTGCTTCTTGTAGGCTTTTTCCACACTTTTTCCATACATTCGTGCGAAATCACCATTTTTCTGCTTAGCCTACGCTTAGGCGTGTGAGGAAGGCATAAATAATCAAGCGCATTGAAGGGCAAAATGATTGTTATGTCAAAGAATGAGCTTGAATTCCACAAAAAAATTGCGAAACAGTGCTTTAATCAAGCCTGGGATTATCTTGACAAGAAGAGTAGAGACGCCAATGACGAGCAACAGATGCTACATCTAGCTCATACATCGCGTTATCATTGGGGTTTTGTTGGAACTGCCGGAAACTTTGCGGTTGGAGATTGGCAGCTTTCTCGCATCTACGCCGCGCTTAACGAGCCTCGCCTCGCTCTTCACTTCGCCAAATCAGCCTTGGAAATTACTCAGAAGAATAACCTGTCGGACAATCTGCCTTCAGCGTACGAAGGAATGGCGAGAGCATACGCCGTAGCTAAAGAAAACAGATCCGCGAGAGACTACATCAACAAGGCTCGTGAAGCTCTGAAAGCGACTAAGATGAGCGCTGAAGACAAAAAAGTTTACTCTGATCAGATTGACGAAACTGAAGCACTCCTGAAATAAAGCGTGTGGACTGCCATTCTCGCGCGTAACCGAAAACTTCAAGGTCAACGCCACTGTCCAGGAACTGCTAGAGTAGCGCGTGCTACTCGTCCGGCTGACATGGGATTATGCCGGAGGAAGCCTTCTTCTGCTGGGGTTCCAAGCCATAGCCAAGGCACCGCCTATTATTGACAATAGTCCTCCAAGTGCAGTTATTATACCGATGAGTGAAATTATACCTAGTATCAGTATCGCGACACCCCATGCTCTCGCATAGCTGGGATAACTGTCAATCATCACTGCGCCAATGATGATTACGATGCCAAATAAAGCGAAAATCCACAAGACGAAACCCGCGCCATACGTGAAAATCGCTATTACCGTTCCCAGAGCCCCCAATGCTAACCCGCCTAGTAGAACGAACACTCCGCCGATCAAAGACAGTATGAACGCCCCAGTGGGTTTTTCTTCCATTCTTCTCCATCCAACCCCAGTCTAATTTGAAGTAATTAATATGACTTTATGTTCGCCACCATAAATACGGGAGTCGCGATATCTAAACAGTAAAGGTGGCGGCCCCATTGGGAATTAGACCCAAAAGGGTTCAAGCCCATCGCACAGACCCAGCTTTTCCTCCTTCATTTCATAAGAAACCGATTTTGCCAACGGACTTTGGAAGGATGCGCGCATTAGCATTGAAACTTTCAATCAGTTGATCGCGGCGTTTGCTTCTTGGGCTGACTATAAGCGAGTCAGAGGCATGCTTTGGCTAGTGAGGCGCGCGCTCCGCATTTTGGCCTTAACTGGAGACGTCATATGATTTTATATTCGCATTTCGATAGACAATGAGGAATCTAGATATTGTTTTCTAGTGAGACAGACTAATTGTTTGTTTCCGTTGCCGTCTTTCCTAACAACGCAAACATGAGCCTTGTATGGAAACAGCAATTTCAACTTGCCATATACTTGACTTCTCGTTTTTCCGTTTCTTTGCGATTCATCTTTATGACTATCAACAAGAGATTGTCTTTTCTGATTTCTCTGAAGCCTCTCGGTCATAAATCCATCCCTAGGAAATGTTAAGTATTATTCATAACGCATAAGGTAAATCTCTCTATTTGCTTCCTTCTTCCTCTGGTTGGCAGGTTCTTCCATCAATGACTTTTTAGGAGACGCTTCATGAGTGTGTCTTTCTCTAATCGTTAAAGGTACGTGCGAGATTAGCGCTTCAAGATTCCCGTCTTTTTCCGACGTTCTTCCAGTTTTCTTTTCCTGTGGTTGAAATGTTTCCAAAACTACCTGCCCCCGTGGAAAATGATGAGCCGAAGCTCCCTTAAAGGAGTGTGTGACTGTGGCGTTTCAATCACATGTTGGATTCAAGCTTGAATTTGGGATGCAAATTCTGTTCAGCGGACACTCAGCTCTAAAGGAAAAAAGGAATTGCAGGTGTAATCTCCTCCAGTCTGGACTAAGTCGCGTGGCAGTGCTCACAACACGGTTTGGTCGACCAGCGACTTGGCGCGCCCGCCGTTTTCGCTCCATGTCGTGTGTAGGGGCCCACCTGTCGTATGCGTCTGCGATTTCAACGTTTTTGTATTCTTCTCTAACGCGTGCGAAGACACTCGCACAAATAGGCTTTCTGCTCATCGGACTTGGCTACAGGAATCTGGAAGGATAGTATGCGCCAATCGTACTGCGGTCATTGTCTTCAGCCAAGAATAATAACTGCCAGATGCTATGTGCCATTGTCTAGAAAGCTGAGTTAGTGGATTGAGAATGGAGAGAAAGAGAGAGTAGGATCAGGCGATGGTTAAAGCTGGTCGTGAATTTCAGGTTTTTGTGAAGCCGATTGGCCCGGTTTGTAATTTGAACTGCAGTTACTGCTACTATCTTAAGAAGAAACATCTGTATCCGGAGACTGAATCGTTCCGTATGCCCGATGAACTTCTCGAGGAGTATATTGCTCAGCACATTCGTGCTTCTCCTGAAAGAGTGATAAGGTTCTCGTGGCACGGCGGAGAACCGACTCTGCTGGGCCTAGACTACTTTCGCAATATCATAGCGCTACAGCGTAAATATCAGCCGCCTAACCGCCCCATTGTCAACGGCATCCAGACAAACGGGACCCTTCTCGATGAGGACTGGTGCCGCTTCTTCGCAAAAGAGAACTTCGCAGTCGGACTCAGCCTAGACGGTCCAGCAGAGATGCATGACAGGTACCGCGTCACGAAGGATGAGAAACCTACGCATGGACAAGTGGTGCACAGTTATAAGCTCCTGAGGAAGCACCGCGTTCATACCGATGTCTTATGCGTGGTGAACGCATACAATGTAGACTCTCCGCTTCAGGTTTACCGCTTCTTCAGGCAGATCAACGCCGATTACGTGAACTTCCTGCCTATGGTCGACCCACAACCCAACACTGAAAGCATGGTAAGCCCCCTCAGCGTTCCTTCAGAAGCATGGGGGACCTTTCTCTGCGCCATATTCGATGAGTGGATGGACAAAGACATCGGACGAATCAAAGTACAGGTGTTTGAAGAGGCTACCAGAACCGCGTTCAATCAGGAGCATTCTGTGTGCATTTTCAGGCCGACCTGTGGCGACATCCCAGTCGTAGAACACAATGGAGACTTCTATTCATGCGACCACTTTGTGGACTCTGAACACCGCCTCGGAAACATAAAAGACACGCCACTGATCGAGCTGCTCGAGAGCCCAACGCAAAAAGCTTTTGGAAAAGCCAAGCTGGAAACGTTGCCACGCCATTGCAGGGAATGCGAAGTCAAACCCATGTGCAACGGGGCTTGCCCGAAGGACCGTTTCCTCAAGACGCCAGATGGAGAAACTGGACTAAACTATCTGTGCGCTGGCTACAAACTCTTCTTCACCCACTGCCAGCCTTTCATTTCGATGGTGGCCACCCAGTGGAGAGCAGAGCAGAAATCTAGATATCCTTAAACCGTCAGGCTAGCTTCCGCTTGAAGAAGCTGATCGTCCGTTCCCAAGCTTGCTTGGCAGCTTCAGGATTGTATCGCGGGCTCGTGTCGTTGAAGAAAGCATGCTCTGTACCTGGATACGTGTGTATCTCGTAGTCTGTGTGTGCCTTCTTAAGTGCCGCCTCGTAGGCTGGAACGCCCTGGTTGATCCACTGATCATTACCAGCATAGTGTAGAAGCATGGAGGCTCTTATCTTTGGAACATCCTCAGCCACGGGTGGCATGCCATAGAATGGAACTGCCGCCTTCACGTCTGGAGAGTTGACGGCAATCTGATTCGTCATTCCTCCGCCCCAGCAGAAGCCCATGACTCCAACTTTTCCTGTTGACTGAGGGTGAGTCTTCAGGTACTTTGCAGCGGCCACAAGATTTTTTATCGTCGCCTCTCGGTCAAGCTTCTGTATCAGCGCCGGAACATCGGTGACGTCCACTGGAGTTCCTCCAACAGGCGATAGGGCATCTGGCGCAACAGTCAAGAAACCTTCTAACGCAACGCGTCTAGCAACGTCCTTGATATGAGGAACAAGACCCCTGTTCTCATGGATAACGACCACACCAGGCAACTTTTCATTCCCTTTGGGTCTAGCAAAATATGCACGAATACTGCCTTTTTCACTAGGATAAGCGATATCATTCACATTCAGGCGAGAGTCGTTCTCAGGAACGACGGGTTTAACCTCTTTTGAAGAAGACACTCATACCACTCCTTTAAGATAGTCAAAGATCTAACTAAGCTCATTCTCCCGTTATAACGGTTTACTTCCAATTTTCCTCCTTATCTAGCAAGTTTCAATTCACCTCGCGTGCTACGGTTCTTATAATCTTCAAAATTGAGTTGTTTGCTCCGCTTTAGAGCGAACCTGCTAACAGATTGGAATACCTGCGAAAGCGTATTTGTATTAATGAATTACGGAAATCTTGGCCGGTCAGGTCTGAAAATTTCGCAGCTCTGCTTCGGAACGAACAATTTCAGCGGACAAGTCAGTGAAGAAATCAGCATCAAGATAATGAGCAAAGCCCTCGACTGCGGAATAGCGTGCGCTCATAGGCCCGCGAAATTCTATCAAACTGCGAAGAAATGTCGGCGGCTTGACGCATTCAACACACGAGTATTATTTCGTCTAAAACGCCTTAAAGAGTTAACGCGCGCCAAAAGCAGGCCTTGCGACTTATTTTTAAATTAGTTTACCGCATCAGCTCGATGAAAAGTGTCCACTCTAGCCATTTTTCAGTTTCTTGCGCGGGATTTTTCTGACATTGTCCACGTGAGAGCCCAGACTGCGTAGCAGAGTTTGTGAGGGAATGTTTAGTTCTGAGGTTCCGTGTCTGACTGATTCCATGCCTTTTTCGAAGAGAAGGTTCATGGCTTGCGCAGTGAGCGCTGAGGCTAGGTGTCTGCTTCGAAACTCGGGAAGCGTTGCTGCGGGGTCGAGAGCGCCACGCTTTAGATGCAGATACTTGTTAGATTCTGTGTCCGGCCTCGCCACAACGGCAGACACGATCCTTCCGTCAACCTTTGCGACTTGAACCCAATCTTCGGTGAACGACGGATCCTCAACTCTCCAGTTTTCAAGAGCCCCGAGTTCTAGCCTTCGCCAGCCGAAACTGCTGTTCATTACTTCGACCAGTTTCTCTTCTTCCGAGAGCTTCAAACTTCGAAGCTTCGTGTCCACGGCCACCTTCGCTATTTCCTTCAGATGGTCGAGTTTCGCAGACATCCTTAGCCAGCCCAGGTTTAAAGAATAGCCTCTTTCGATCCAATCTTTGATTCTCGGGCTTCCTTCCTCAACGCCTGCTGACACGGAGTCGCCCTTGGCTTTTCTCTCAACCGCGTCCACGAGCAGATTTTCAATTCTCTCTCGGTCAGGTCCTTCTCGAGCGGCGAGCCAGGAAACGTCCACCTCGCCGCGCTCCTCAAGATGAGTCCCGTAAGCCCTGTGCCGTGGCCGTTTTCTTCTGCTACAAGAACGCTCATGTTTCGTCTTCGAATCTGATATTTGATTCTCTCTCCATCGAACGGAATGAATTCGAACGAGTCCCGGTACTCATTGTTCAACAACTCGGCCATGGCCGTCAAGTGTCTTTCGGGGGCAAATTCTGAAATCTGAATTGTCATTTGCCTACAGCAAAGCTCAAAGCAATTTAAAACTCTTAGCTTCATCCAAAGGAAAGAGACGAATGACCCACATGTAGAGAATCTCCTAGCAGGTATTTTGCCAAAGCGATTCCTTCTGACGACTTCAGCGGATGAGTCCGGGTAAAATGCCATCGTGGCGCTCATTTGCGTTTATGACAGGATTTGCACCTGAAACAGTTCAAGCTTCCTAGGGACTTGACCCAAATGGTGGCGGGCCCGTTGGGATTTGAACCCAAGATCACCGGCTTCGCAGGCCAGTGTCCTAATCCAGCCTAGACTACGGGCCCTTTCACCTGGACTACAGGCCTTCTTTTGGCTAGGAGCTAAGGTATAGCTGCTTTTTCTTCTTAAACAGTTTTCCGCCATCATGATATTCGCCTGTTACGTAGTCGAATCCTATTTCTATCAGTTGGGTTGCTTCCTGCGTGTTTTTTGCTAGCGCGCGCGGAGAAGCTTCAGCAAGGGCAAGTTGATGAAATCTTGTCTAAGGCTCTGCCTGTTGAGCGAGTTTACTTGTACTGGCTGAACCCAGCGTGGCAAACTCAAACGGAATAGTAGCCATTTGTATAGAGCCATGTCTGAGGTAGTGATATTGTGGAAAGAGGGAAATATCGTTCTGAGGACTGAACCAAGTTACCAATGAAGGAAGTAGAGCATCAAGCCAAGCCTTGATTCTGCTTTGGCAACCATTCAAGAAGAAAGTTTCTTAAGAAGTGAATTTCTTCCTTGACTGCGGGATGCAAGATTTCTCTTTCTATTAGAGGGTTTGGTGGAACGTTGGCGAATGGGAATTCAGAATCATCAATATTCCTTAGTCTGATAATCGGAGCAGGTCTCTTGTTCCAATCCGTTGTAATGACTTGAAACTCAACTGAATCCAAGTTCCTTCCTTTAAGCCAAAGCATCGTATAACCCACAGGCAACTGAAGTATTCCTAGGATGTAACGCCAAGTCCTGCAACCATAGTTTCCTAAGTCGTCTTCTGTTATCGTTTCATCAAAAATCTGCCAAAGGGCAACGTTGTCAAATCCCCACTGAATGAGTGCAGAGGCTTGTTCTATCCCCTTGTAGAAGGACTGATTGATAATCCCATCAACCCTCTCGAAGTATTTTATTTCGAAGGCTCTGATTTTGGGTTCAGGCGAAGGCTCATAGATGATCATGTCCATCTCTGGCTGCAGTGGCGGACACTGCTCATGAAACCTTTCAAACCACAATTTCCTCAGGTTACTACTTCTTGAAGGGCTTTTGTTGGCATAAATCTTGAAATCATGGAACCTTCTTATCTGCAGCCTTTTGGCAAGTTCTTTTGTTAGGTCGATTTCTCTACTCATTTTGCTCAACCCACATTCTCTACTCGACTTACAAAAACGTTTTTTTGCCTTGTCGTCCGGGTAAAAGAGAGAAGAGAGACGTCATCGCGGTTACCCTCACATTGTTGCCTCTCTAACGACATTCTTATAAGACACTTTTTCCGGCGTTGCCCTGAGTGAGAATAAGGTGAATGCTGAGCTTCTCGTAATAGGGCTTATTATCGTTGGCTTGGCAGGACTTGCCCTTACGCAAGTTGAGGAAGGGAAAGAAGGGAAGTTGCGAACACATTTTTTCTATTATCTTTACAATAGCCATTGCTCTTGGCATTCTTCTAGCGATTTTATCTATTTTTGTTAAGAGTTAGATACTTTCGACAAGGACGCCATAGCGCCTCTCAGGCCTCAAGAAAACTTCTTCCCAGTTTTTCACTGGAGACGGCTTGGCTATAATCGCTGTTACCTTACGCCGGATGAGCCTAGTTTGTCTTTTAGCATGGTCCTGACGGTTTCGATTGTTGTCTTTTCTTCTTCCAGCTTAGTGGTTTTCTTGAGCTGCTTCTCTATTGGTGCCGTGCGGTTGTATTCGTCTATTTCTTCGTTGGTTTGTTGTATGATTTGTTTTATCCAGTCTATTTTTTCTTCGATTTCGTCAGGCGTAGTTATGAGACGTAGTTTGTCATTTATGATGAAGAGTTTTCTGTCCCAAAGACGTCTGCTGCTTCTCCATTCGCGGTCGAATACGTCCTGCCACGCGTGGTCGGGTGCCCGGTCGAGTGGGAGGTCGATTAGGTAAGCGCCTTCGAAGTAGTGATCTCGGACTATGTTTATCTTGTCGGCGTCCACGGGTTCCAAAAGTTTAACTTTTTTGCTGTGTCTACTCACTCCGTTCTTCCCCACTTTTCTTGCGGTGTACATGAATTATGCCTATTTCGTAGCATTTCTGACACTCAAACGATATGGCATCATCTGAGACTTTGTTATTAGCCCTGCAATTACGGCAGCGCAATTTAATCCCGCTTTTCTCACCAGTTTTGGCACGTAAGATATTTTGTGTGTCTCGTCAATTACTGTTTGCTTAAAACGCTGTCTCTTTTTTCCGTGGAAGAGAGGTGTCATCGCCGTTACCCTCACCATTATTGCCCCTCACCAGAAACAAGTCCTGTTTCGCCGCTCAAAGTGTTAAGCACTTTAATGACTGTTATAGAAGATTCTTAGGGATCACTCTTATAGAAGATTGTTCCATGGCATTTTTTATTTTGGCGCGGAGAAAGAATACGGTAAGAAAGGAAACTATCGCGCCATTCTCGCCACCCAAATGGGAGGGCTATTCTCTCTCCGCACCAAATGATTTCCTAGAGATGCATACAATATAAAAATCGTATGCAAGAAAAGCACACAAAGCATAAATAGCGTCCACGTCGCGAGACGAGAGGCGCCATCGTGGTTACCCTCACATTATTCATTCTTTGCTTAAGGTTTCCATAGAGTTCGCGTCGATATTTTGGGTTCACAATAGTTTATACTTCATCTTCCTTACTCTCTATGCGAGAGGATTAAGATGGTTAAGCACCCAGAATTCACTTGTCCAGACTGCGGGAAACCCTTAAGGAAGGGCGAGCACGCCAAACACTTTTGCAAGAATGACTTCTGCCTCGTTATTTACGTGCGTTTTCCTGACAAAGAATCCATAAGGGAGATAGTACGTTAGCCCAAAGCCCAATAACAGTTTATGAAGAGAGCCGTCATCGCTGTCACCTTAGCATTGTTGTCTCTCACCATTTCTTAGCACACTTGGCATGGAAGATTGTTTCAAGACTCGTGCGGAAATTCTTTGCCGGGTCTTTGGGTTCTTTTTGTTTTTGTCCACAATAACTGAAAAATTGTGAAAAAAAACAAATAGTCTTGCTCTGAAAAAGTCGATAAGACTTAAGCAAACTTTGACGTAACACAACCACTTACCGAATTAAAGGAGAAAGGAAAATTGAATAAGAAATACGCATTAGTATTGATTATAGTCGTTGCTTTGGCGTGTGTGCTTATGGCTCCAGCTCACGCGCAACTGTCTGTCTCGATCGCGCCAACAGCTGCAACGATTGACGTTGGTGAATATGAATCTTTCAGCTCAACTGTTAGCGGCGGCTCAGGCAACTACTCTTTCCAATGGTATCTTAGTGGTACCACGGTATCTGGTGCCACCAGTTCTTCATGGACTTTTAAACCGAATTCCACTGGTTCCTACATAATCTGCCTTATCGTTAAAGACCTAAGTACCAAAAGCATTCAAAGCTCTCAACCAAATGCAACCGTCACCGTCAACACCGCGCTTTCCATCAGCATTTCACCCACTTCTGTCACCCTCGACGTTGGTCAGTCTCAGACTTTCACCGCAACCGCTTCCGGTGGCACCTCACCATACGAATACTATTGGTCCCTCAATAAAGGTTCATACTCAGGACCCTTCACCAGTCCTTCATGGACTTTTACACCTTCTCTAAAAGGCTCTTACAACGTCACTTGCGAAGTTACAGACTCGTCACACGCAGACATCCCACCCGTATGGCCGACCAGCATCGCAAACGTTGTTACTGTCAATCCTCCACCTACCGTCACCGTTTCGCCCACTTCTGTCACTCTCGACGTTGGTCAGTCTCAGGTGTTCGCTTCATACGTTCAAGGCGGCACATCCCCATACACGTACCAGTGGTGCCTGAATAATGCCGCTGTCTCAGGCGCTACAAGTTCATCTTGGACCTTTATGCCCAGTTCTTCCGGTGCTTACAGCATCTACGTCAACGTGACCGACAACGTCGGTTTCAAAGTCAAGTCAAACACTGCTTCCGCTACTGTTAATGCAGCACCTTTGGTCAGCATTTCCCCCTATAACTTCACGTGGGAGATTAATCACACCTATACTTTCACCGAAAGCGTAACTGGCGGTACTTCGCCATACACTTATTACTGGGGCTACGGGCAGAGCATCAGTCAAGCCTACATTAACATGGGCAGCAATGGACCCACTACCAGCAACACGTGGACTTTCAATTTCACTTCCCTAGGCAATTGGATCGTCATATGCAACGTCTTTGACTCAGCCAAGGGTACCCCGATCCTTGGACCTTGGGGAAGCACCGCATACGTGAACATCGTCACTTACCCGTTACTACACTTATCAGCAAACGTGACTGTTCCAAACCTCGCCTTCACAATCAATGGCACAAGCCATCCAGGGCCAGTTGTTTACCAACCGTTCCCACCAGGCACCTACACAATATCGGTAAGCCCAACAACCTACATTTATCACGTTGGAGGAAAATATTTCATCGAATACGAATTCGTCGGCTGGTCGAACAGTACTAGTCCGGGTACAATCATTTACACAAGCTCTACGATAACGATAACATTGAACAAAGACACCGGCTTGATAGCGGACTACATCATCTACACCAACCTCCAGTAAAATTAACAGCTTGAGAACAAACGCACAGAGATTCCCCCTTTTTTCTTTTTTTAGCGAAAGAGAGGCGTCATCGCTGTTACCCTAACATTGTTGCCTCTCACCACTTCTTAGCGCTGGCCTTCTTTGGTTGGATTAACCTACTACGATTGCATAGTATATTGTGATGTTTTGAACAGGCTTTCCGTCTGTGGACGAAAGTACTGGAGTTATGGGGACCTGACTAATTTTGACCACTGTATCCCAACCTGCTATTACTTGACCAAAAACAGAGTAGTTGCTGTCCAGGCTGGCGGAGTTGTTTCCGAGGTTTATGAAGAACTGGCTCGTGGCAGAGTTAGGTTGGCTTGTCTTTGCCATTGCTACCGATCCTTGCACATTGTGGTGCTTGTTTGGCAGTTCATCAGGAATCGGTGGCACTGTGATTCCCTTAGGAGTGGCATCTCCCCCTTGGATCACGAAGCCTTTGGCAACCCGACTGAATAGAGTTCCGTCATAGATTCCATGCTCCGTAAGATTCAGGAAGTTCCCAGACGTTATAGGCATGTCGTTATAGAGTTGAATAGTGATGTTGCCCATGCTGGTCTCTAAAAGAATCTTTGCGCCATCAGGAGCTGTTGGGTTATCGATCGAGGGCGTAGATACATTGCTCGAAGGAGTTATCGATTTGACACCTTCTGGAGTAGCTGGCTTGCCTTGATTTAGTTGACTCCCAATCTCAATTAGGCTGATTAGAGCGATGACCACTATAGCTATGGCGATAAACCCGTTTCTCATGCCATGGGACTTTCTGCGCTTGTAGGTCATAACAAAGGTCAAATGCAAAGGATCTTATAAACATTGAATCTCTCAACGCTCGTGTTAAACTAGAATACGTAATGAAGAGAGGCGTCATCGTGGTTACCCTCACATTATTCATTCTTTGCTTAAGGTTTCCATAGAGCTCGCGTAGATATTTTGCGTTCACGATAGTTTATACTTCATCTTCCTTACTCTCTATGCGAGAGGATTAAGATGGTTAAGCACGCGGAATTCACTTGTCCCGACTGCGGGAAGCCGTTGAGGAAAGGCGAGCACGCCAAACACTTTTGTGAGAATGACTCTTGCCTCGTTATTTGCGTGCGTTTTCCTGACAGAGAATCCATAAGGGAGATAGTACGTCAGCCTAAAGCCCAATAACAGTTTATGAGGAGAGGCGTCATTGCTGTCACCTTAGCATTGTTGCCTCTCACCACTTCTTATCGCTTGGTTTCATTATCCAGTTATTGCTTTTGCTTTCTGTGGAATAGCCGGTACCCTCTGGAAGGTTCTCTCCATAAGCCTTATAACCAGTTGGACAACTAGTCAAGGCAACTGGAGATTCTTCTGATCGTGAAGCCGCTAAACTTGCGATCAGAAAACTCTGAAAAACGGAGAAAGGAGTAAGGAAATTGCAAAAGAAAAATGCAGCAGTAATTATAGTGCTCATCGCTATAATGTGCGGATTTCTTCTTCCAACGCAAGTGAAAGCTTTCCAAACGCCTAGTCTGCCGTATGGACCCAGTGACCAGACCTTCAACTATTTTGGTCCCGCGGCTAACACGTTGCTGATACATGCCTACACAAGCCAGCTGTCCACATTTTCTGCTCTCCAGGCAGGCCAGATTGACTTGATGGACAGTCTTCTCACGCCAGCCGAGTACTCAGTGGCTGCAGGCAACCCTGCCATCACGACTAGCGCCGTGGCTGAAACCAAGTTGGTTGAGTACGACCTCAATAATTGGTGCGCCCCATTCAACAACACATACTACAGACAGGCCTTTGCCTACATGATAAACAGGACTGACTACTTGAACACGTACTTCCCAGGCGGCGGAACGCCATGCTACGACCCGCTCGGCTTCAACCCGTTCGGGCAGGCAGCAGAAGCATACTGCCAAGCTCTATACCCGCCGAACGACTTTGCCGCTGCTTACTCGGAGCTCGTCGCCAGTGGATACCCAATGTTTCTGGAGAACGGAACTTGGGGTGTACCAAACTACGGTTCAAACACGAATCCATATGGTGGAGGCTACTTTACGTGGTTCTTCCCCAGTCCGTTTCCAACTGCACCCTCAAGCACCCCAGCAGGAGCTATCCCGTCTCAGTACTCGGCGTATTCAGTACCAATCCCGAACGCCACTGTCCAGATCTTGGCTAGGACTGAGTTCCCCGAAAGGATGGACCTAGCTGCCTACCTAATCGCACTGTGTGGCAGTACCACAAGCCAGTTCACGACGTGGGCCCAAACTGAGTACAGGGATTTAGGCAACGCTTACTTCGCTGCTTTGGGAATGCCGCTTCCAATGATCAAAAATGTTCCGCAGTTTCCAGTCATAAACATCCTGCAAGAGGACATAAGTTCAGAAGTGGCCGACGTACTCGTCACGACTTATTACAGGTACCAGATGTATACGGGTGCATGGATCTTCGACGAATTCCAGGATGGACTCGAAGTGTGGCTGTCAACCAATACTCCTCCAGCCCTTGGCTGGGCGCCTTTCTGCCTAAACATCGACGACTGGGTGGATCCCAACTACGATACGAGTGCTGGAATGCCCTACTACGACTATTACGTTTCACAATCGCTCACTGCATCCTCTTCAGGTTATGGAGCTCCGACCAATCCCGCAGGAAGCCTTTACTGGGCGATACTGGCTCAGGAAGAAATGATGTCGCAGGTTCCTATGATTCCAATGTTCTACTACAATGGCTTTTCGGCTGTGCTGACCAGGGATAACTACACGGTTAACGAGCTAGGCACAGGCTTCGACAATTGGTTTACATTCTTGGACGCTCAAGCGCCGGCTGGAACGCTCAGTTGGGGCTGGTCAGAAGACTTGCAGAACCCGAACCCGATAAGTTCAATTTGGGCTTGGGACTGGTATATCATGGGTCCTATATACGACTCGATGCTTAGCGTAAACCCTTACACTGAAGCGATCATTCCAGCCTTGGCCACCAACTACGCATTAACCATCAACGACCCGACCAACCCGTTCGGGCCAACGTGCACTTCGGCTCTCATGACCTTGAGGGAGGATGCTTTCTGGCAGGATCTTCCAGCTATGGACAGAGCCGCCTACACGCTGGATGGCGGGATTGAACTGAACGGGCCGATCAAGGATCAGCAAGTGACGCCAGCGGACGTGGCGTTCACATTCGAATACCTCACTCACGATGGCCAGTACCAGCCTGTTCACCTGTTCAGCACGGTACACGATGTTGGTCAGGTGGTCATCAGCTCGATCTACAAGCCGTTGTTCGCCGCGTATAACACGACGTACAACAATGTGTGGACCGGCTCTGCCTACATCAACGGCGTTCCTGGCTACGCGTGGGAGAACATAACCTATATCGACTCGCCAACAGTGCTAAATGGACAATTCGCGATCAGTGATCCGTTCGCGCCGCAAAACTTCATACAGTTCAGCAACACAATGGACCCCAGCCAGATTGAGGTTTACCTCACGGACACTACTGGTTGGTTCTGCGAGTACGCCGAGCTGAGCATTCCGATTCTGCCGATGCACATCTTCGCGAACCTAGCTATGGCTTCGTGGCCGAACGGCGCGATCTATTCAGGCTTTACGACTCCGGACGAGTTCACGATGGTGCTAGACCCGGCGGGCGCTAACTTGTTGTTCGGCAGTGGCCCGTTCATCTGGACGGGCTACGTTACCGGAACGTACACGCTATTGGGCTACAAGGAGGGCGTAAGCTACGAGGGCGTTACAGAAAACACGGGCTACTGGGCGATGCCCGTTAGACAAGCAGATCCAGTGCTCACAACGCATCCTACGATAACGAAGAGTTACACACCTGGCAATGTCTACTGCCTAGTGAGCGATACGCTTACCAACTGGGACGAAAACGAGACTGGATCAGGAACGTTGTCGATCACGCTGACTGCTTGGTGGTGGAACGGCTACGCGTGGACACCAACCACGATAGGTCCAGTGAGCGCGCCGTTTACAATTGGAAAATCGGGAATCATGACGCTATCGTTGAAGTTCACGCTGCTTCCACCCCTAGGATCCTACTGGTGCATTCTCGTCGCTAAGATATCGGTAAGCGAAACCGCTTATGTTGGTGTCAGTGGGTCAAACTATTCACCTACCTCTCCGGTAACCTATTCGACGATTGGCAGCACTATATTCACAGATGCGTTCCGAGTTCTGCCAGGAGACATCACCAACGCTGGTTCCGTTTCGGGCACGGACCTCCACATAATGGGAAACCATTGGCTGTACAGCGTTCCAACGGGGACTGAGGGAGACCTCACAGCGCTGGTAGTGTTACCGGCACTGACCTCCACATATTGGGAGAGTACTGGCTACAATCTGCTCCAGCGGGCCCTGCACCAGGAAACTGGCCACCGATCTACTAAGCGCGTAAGTGAATAAGCACATGTTCCAAAACTACCACTACCGGATGGAGCACGTCTCCTTCCGGATAAACTCAGGGTAATAGTCGCAGCGTTTGATTATTCGTAAACCACCCATGCATTCAAGCCTCTATCCTCTCGCGGTTTGATGTGCATGTTAATCATGCTGTAGATCGTTGCGCCGATTATGAAGATTCCCCAACCCACAGAAACGGCGCAAGAATAAATAGACGATACCTCCATCTCGTTTGACAACTTTGAACCTATCCTTGCAATTATCACTTTAAGTTCCTAAACGCTTAATCTAGAACTTTCTTCTATCATTTTGGTAACTATAGTTCTGGAAGCCACACCAAAACAACAAACGGCGAAACGAGTTTCTCAATACCTACTTTTCTAGTGCGAGGCATCTAACGCTTACTCCATCATCTTGTCTTGGTAGTCTCTCCAGTCAGTCTTGACGTAGGGCTCTGTGCTGCGCAGATCGGTCAAGCCCATGAAGTCTTTCAGCGCCCAATTCGTTTTGAAGATTCTTCCATAATGGCTTTCGCATAATGAGCGGTAGTAGTGCGGAAAGAATCCTGTTAGCTGCTTAACTATGTAGTGGCTTCTCTGCCGGCTTAACGGCCTATTCCAGTGGATGCCGAACATCGACGTGGAAGGAATAACATAACTTTCAAGGCTAGGAAGCTTCACAAGCCACTCTCTAAGGATAGAAGTGAACGGTGACAGTTTACCTTCCAGCGGCAGCGGAATTTCCTCCCGTGGAAGGCCCCTCTTAGAAGTCTGCACATCTCTGATTATGATAAAGTGCTTGTCGCCGAAGTCAAACTGTTTAAGCTTAAGCCTGAGAGCTTCGTTTATTCTTAACCCGCTGAGCAACAGCAGCGCAATCAGCGCCTTATCTCGCTCCCACAAATCAAAATGCTTCTTGTAGGAAATTCTGTTCTTTTCAAGCAGCTCGTAGACTTCGCTTAACGTTAGAAGCTTACGGATCTTTTTTACACCACGTTTTTTATGAAGCACGGGCGTTTGAGAAATCATCGGAGGTTGCTCAGTCACTCTCCATGGCCTTCTCCAAATCTGGTTTCAACACAAAAAAAGGGGAACGCGGGATTAAGTGGCGACTTCGCCAACGGTTCTCTAGTCCAGCCTAGACTACGGGCCCCTTCGCCAGACTGCAGCCAGTTAAGCTGAGCTGGCGTAGAACAATAACAGCTTTTTCTTCTTAAACAGCTTTCCACGCTTGCCTGTTACGCATTCGGAACCTATGTTCTACGAGTTGGACTGTCTATGTTATAGGTTTGGCCATTTGCACGTACGTTCGTGGTTGGCTTCCTAACATTCGCCGCTTATAGGCTCTAGCCTAACAGGGTGTTTTCGATCCTCAGCGTCTTATGAAACTCTCGTGCTGTCCTCTGGGATTCTTCTTAAGAAGTTTCTCTCAATCAGTGCTAGAAGTTTTTATGATTTGAGGTATCAATGCGCGTGCCATAGTCATTGAGCGATGCAAGCGTAACTTCAGTGGATAAAAGTAATCAGTATTTGAAAGTCATACGTCTTAAATTGAATTCTTCCATTCTTGATTATGGTGAAAGGCAAGGTTAGGCAGGTTGCTAAATGGGGGTAGTCAAGTGATAAGCGGTAAGGATAGACTCTTAATAGTCGATGATGACGAGAGTATACGGTCGGTTTTGAGTATTCTTCTTGAGGAGGAGGGATACGTAGTCGACACGGCACAAAATGGCCTGGAAGCAATCGCCAAATCTTATGCTAATCTGTATAACGTGGCAATTGTTGACTGGCGACTACCTGACATTGAGGGCACGGTTTTACTCAGCAGATTGAGAGAAACCACTCCCAAGATGATTAAGATAATGCTTACCGGTTTTCCTTCCATGAAGAATGCTATTGACGCCGTTAATGCGAGGGCGGATGCTTTTTTCCAAAAACCTGCTGATTCTGCCGATTTGATTAATAAAATCTCCGAACTCCTCAAGCTGCAAAGAGAAGACAAGAAATACTCAGAAGGAAAAGTGGCGGAGTATATTCGGACTCGCGCAGCAGAACTCAAACAAACCCAGAAACCAGGTTCTTCAGAGCAAGGAATGGTGTTTGTTACCGATGTCGCAGTCGATCGATAGCAGGTTAATTCTCTCCATCATCGAGAGAGGACTAGATACTTTAGGGGACAATCCCAAAAAAGAGGTTTGGTTTTGTTTTGAGAACGATTATGATTGCACTCGAGAGAACGTCCCTGAGAATCTTGAAGCCTTTCAGCGAGTGTTGCAAAATATTTTCGGCGTTGGCTATAGTCTTCTTGACGACGTCTTCAGTCAATATCTCGGAGAGATAACTGGTATGGACCTTCAGAACTGTGCAAATTTTGTGGAATGCGTTGAAGCCTTGCGTCATAAGAATTCTCTATCTTCTCCTGAATCAAAGGCAACTACTACTTGAACTAGAAGTTGGATGGAACAGAAGCCTTGATTCCATCGTCCAATAGTTCGTTTCTAAAAGTTGCCATATCACCATTTGATCGCGGGTTGTTCATAGCAGATTAAGAGGCTAGCCAGAAGCGTGAATCTTCACCGGAAAGCCATCTTGCTCGTCGTCTCGATAATGTGTCTCACGTTTTTAGCATCTCACGTAACGTCAAACTTGGTCGTTTTTATTGGCTTTGAGAAGCTAGAGAATGCGGACGTTAAAACTCAATTGATCAGGGCGACGAATGCTTTGAACTCAGAGATAGCGTGCGCGTTCACCACAAAAGCAAAGGGAATGGGCTTCGGCTTAGCAAATTGCCGAAGAATCATAGAAGCACATAAAGGGAAAATCTCGGTGGAAAGCGTCGTCAATATTGGAACTTCTTTCAAGAACGACTTGCCAATGAACCTTCGCCATTCATGTTAGGGCAGGTCATCAATAATTCCGACAAGTTTGTCTCTAGCATCAATATTGGTTGTAAAGAGAGCCTAATGGTAACCGTGGCCACAGATGTGCACGTAACTCGTACTGTGTATACACTGGAGCCGGGAATATTCCGCAAAGTTGATGGGTTTATTTTTTACTGGCCAATTTGCCCGCCTTGGCAAAATGGTCTTTTGGCATTTCGCTGAATTTGATCCAGACTGATTCTTTCTCCACTTTGAAGATTTCTGACACCGCGTCGGTTATGGCCTTTGCTAGTTGTTCTCTCTGCTCTTGGGTTCTTCCTTCGAGGTGATGGATTTCGATGAATGGCGTTTTCAACACCGAGGGATCTTGTAGCTTGCGCTTGAAGTTAAGTCTTTAGGCAACAGAAAGGGCAGATTTTATTTGCGTCGATGTCGTGAGTTCTGCATTACCGAGGCTTTTGTGAAAGTTTTAAATGGTTGGCAAAAGAAAATTCTGATCCAACGACGATCGCTACTCATAGTGGTGATATTATGACCAATGTTCGTTGGGATGTCACGATGTCGTTGGATGGGTTTATCGCTGATCCAAACAATAGTCCTGGTAGACTCTTTGACTGGTACTTCAAGGGTGACACGCCTAGCACCTATGGCAGCGCTTATGGCTTTAAACTCTCTAGTGAAGGCGCTAAATATTTCGATGAAGGAGTCAAAATGATAGGGGCAATCGTGGCGGGTAAGCGAACGTACGAAGTTTCGGAAGCGTGGGGACGGAGCTTTTTCATTCCAGTACCCTTATTTGTGGTGACTCACAAACCGCCACTCAGAGCGCCAAAAGGATCGACTAAGTTTACGTTCGTTACTGATGGGATCCAGAGCGCGATCAAACAGGCAAAGACCACAGCCCATAATAAGATAGTTAGTATTATGGGCGCGAATGTTGCCAACCAATGCATAGAGGACAGACTCCTCGATGAACTCCGCGTCCATGTCGCACCTTTTCTCCTAGGCGATGGAGTTCGACTATTCTCTCATTCGGGCGCTCATCTAGTTGAACTCGAGAGAACCGGAGTGATCAAGTCTTCCTCTAGTGTAATGCACATACATCATCGTGTCATCAAGTAGCGAGCGCTCAATCTTCAAGTGCAGCTTGCATGTCATTTAACTGGCCTATGCACAGGTTCTTCCATCATTTCTCGTCCGAAGCTGGCTAATTATAAAAGGCACGTGATTTTGCCTATTTTATGTTTTCTGCCTTTTTAAGGTGCATTTCTTCTAGTTTTCTGTATTTTTTCGCGCGCTCTTCGAATAGGTTTGATATGCTGGTTCTGTATGCTCTGAATTCTCGGCATATGTCTGATTCTGACTCGTCATCCATTTCTCTAGCCATAGCCCCGTGACTTTTGGCCTTCTTCGCGTCAACATCGCTGATTCTTCTTTCATTGAACGCTATTTGCGCATAATACTTTTGACGTCTGGCGACCGTCTCCACATCCTTCGCGAGTCTAGCGTATAGCCTTGCTTTCTGTCTCTCAAGTTCCCTTCTCTCCTTCGGTGTAATCCTCAGGTTATCTTCTGTGAAGCCCATCCTGAACAAGGCTTCATGGATACCGTGCTTTGCCCCGGCTATGTCTCGCTTCTCTAAACACATTAGAGCATAGTGCAATGCCCCTAGGACCGGCTGCGGATCTAGAGTCAAATCTTTGGACATTTTTCACTATACCTTCCAATTTAAGCCATATTAGTCTGAGGCATTTAAATTTTTTAGAGGATCCGAGATCTACACATGGTCATTCTGAAATCAGTAGATGCCTATCTTGAGAATTAGGGTCTCCTAAGAGGTAGTCCTTCAAAGCAGAAACCTAGTAAGCACTAGGACTTTAACGGCTCACGAGTTCTGTTGAATAGACGTTCACAAAACCACTAGAGCAGGACGACCTATCGCTGTGATGAAGAGCCTAGAGGATAACGCCGGTATAGAGACCTGAATGGCACACTATAGCTGATCTCTTGCGACACTGGACCAAAGGCATAAATGTCGTCTAGCAATTTGTTTGAGGTTGAGGTCATGAAGAGAGCCAACTTAAGCGGATGTGATGAACTGTGAAGGAAGACGAGAAGTTCGAGAAGTTGACGTTAGAAATGTTCATGAAGATGATGGAAGAAAACCCTGAGTACGCAACTTTTTTGGGTTTACACGATCCTTATGATTCGCAACTGGCTGATGGGAGCAGCAAGAACGTGTTAAGGAGCCTGGAGTTGAGCAAGCAGTGGTTGGACAAGATGAAGGCGACAGTTAGGTATGAGGCATTAAGTAGCGATCACAAGATCGACTGGAAGGTAATTGAGAACTCATACGAAAAAGCCAGGTTCTCAGTCTACGAGCATCAAGTTTGGGAACGCAACCCGGACGCTTTTGACAATATCGGGGGCGTATTGTTCGTCATGTTAACTCGAAACTATGCACCAATAGAAAAACGAGTTGAAGGCATAGTCAAACGCTTGGAGAAGCTGCCCCTGTATCTTGAGCAGTTTCGGACACGGTTTGAGAAATCAGAGCCCGTGAAATTGTGGACTCAGGTCGCCGTTGAAAGCGGTCGCCAAGTTCCAGGGTTGTTTCAATTTATAGTTGAGGCAACTGACGGAACGGTTTCAGAGAGTCTTCATGAGAGGCTTAAGAAAGCTGTCGCGAACCTTCAACAACCTATTGAACTTCATATGCAGTGGTTGCAAGGCTTGCTTCCCAAGACAGGAACAGAATGGGCGCTAGGTAAAGAGAAGTTTGAGAAATGGTTGAAGTTGAGAGGCTTAAACCTGACTTCAGCCGAGATCCGCAGCTTAGGAGTAAAGTATCTGAAAGAGCTGAAGAACGAAAGAGAAAAACTCGCCAAACAGATTGCGCCCGGCAAGGGAGCCAATGAAGTCTTGGAGTTGATTGAAACTAAGGCGCCTGAAACGTATGAAGAAGCCCTGAAAGCAACGAGAGACGAGATGGAAAGGGCCAAAGACTTCATCATTGAAAACGATATTGCCACCGTGAACCGCGAAGATAAGCTTCACGTGGAGGAAACACCAGCCTTTATGGCACCCCTATTCCCCTTTGCTGCACTCATACCGCCAGGTAAGTTTGACCAGCGGCAGGAGGGAATCTACATAGTAACTCGGCCCAAAGAACTCAAGAATCTCGGCAAGCATCTCAACTATGCTAGCATTCCAGGCACGGCGGTGCACGAAGGCTTTCCGGGTCACTTCCTTCAGAGTGCAATGTCAAACAGAGAGTCACTAGTCCGATTGTTCGCAGGTGGCACAGAGACCATTGAAGGCTGGGCGCACTACTGCGAAGAGATGATGAGAGAGCAGGGCTTCATAAAGGGGTTAGAAACTCAATTCATAAAGACGAACGATGCAATATGGCGAGCCGTCAGGATAATTGTAGATGTTAAGCTATCGAGGGGAGAAATGGGTTTCGACGAGGCTGTCGACATGCTCATGAAAGAGGCGGGGATGTCCAAAGAGGCAGCAGTGGCCGAAGTCCGCCGATACACGCTCACGCCTGGATACCCTCTCTCTTACCTGCTTGGGAAACATTTAATCCTTAAACTGCGGGAGGACATCGAAAAACGTATGGGCAAGAAATTCAGCCTTAAGTTCTTTCACGACACGATCTTAGCAAACGGCGAACTACCTATAGGCTTGCTAAAAGAAGTCTTCGAAATGAAGCTGGGAGAACTTGGAATTAAATAGCCGCAACCGGCTGAACCATAACAACCCTTTTTTTTCTCAACTCTTAAATGCTCTTAAATTGTCCTTCGCAGCGCCACGCCCGCGCTACTGGGCAGCAAAATTTGCAGCTATCTTCCGTATTTTAGCTTTCCACACAGGAGCATGATTAGGAAAATGATTCCTGCCGAGTTCCATAAGATAACGGGCATCAGACTTAATAGTACCCCGTAGATGAGCCAACATGTCGCACCTGCGAGGAATGAGAGTGTGAACGGAAGACTGATTTCCCGGGCGCTTTTCAACCTCATAATACGAACGAACTGAGGAACATAACCAAAAGTCGTTAACGCGCCTCCGAGAAGGCCAAAAATCTCGCCGTAGAGCAAACTGATCCCGTCGGCATGTTGTAGGAGGTTCGAGGTTAATAACCTAATGCGACTACAAAATGGTTGCATCGAGGATCAATCTTTTCTCAGCAAGGTTGGCCAACCCTTCGAGATTTGGAGAAGGTCATATCTGAAGGCTGCGAGCGCAACCTATTTAACCTGGTAAAGGGAACCGAGGGCGCGCTAAGACCAGCATAATTGCACTTTTGCATAGTCACACGACCAGGCTGCCATTAAAATAGCTTCTATCCCTCGCTGAGTTGTCTCATCGAAGCTATGTAGCTCTTCAGACAAATTCTGGCCGCCGTGTAGCGCGCGCTAGTAGCTTCGGAAGATGCCCATGTCTACAGCGTCCTCAAGGAAATAATGGAGAGGGGCGCGAAAATATTAACAAAACATTTTACCCCCTTCATGCAGATATTGAAGAAATAAGCACGTGCCAAACTTGGATTTTTTCACTCTCAGACTTCATGTATCACTCTTGGCACGTATTCTTTTGTTCCGATTGATAACTCGTGCGTGCTAGGTTTCTTTACTAGTGGGGCGAAAGGATGCAGTAAGGGCATGTATTCGCCTGTCTTGTGATCTTTTATGGGAAGAAAATTCAAGTAGGCTTTACCATCTATTACGATAACCTTTCTTATGCGTGGGACATCTTTACCAACGTATGTGGCCCAACATCCCCTGCCGTTTGTTGTGTTTTCCCAAAGCCACACTGTATTACATTTGGCACAGAACATGCCTTTCTCATAGTTGTATGGTTTGGTCCTCTTTTGGATACCTTCACCGAATAATATAGGAATGCCCTCTTTTCCTTCATCAAAATGTTTGTTCATCCAAACTATGTCTTTGGTAGTTAGTGTGTGGACGACGGGATTGTCATCGCAGTATGGACAAATACGAGACGGGGTGCCTTTCTTTTCTTCTTCTCTAGTTTCTCTTGGTATAGGTAACATTTGCTGATCTTACTCTTGACAATACTTCAAGCGTGCGCAGTAATAATCTCTAAACTGCACGCTTTTTCTTCCGTTGTCCCTAGACAGATAAGATGGACACGTGGAATCCTGCTTAGAAGAAGGAGAAAAAATTCTTTAAATCATTTATTCATCTAGACTCTAGAGGCTAGATACACGTGGGTAGAGCGGGCGCGACCTGTCATTATTGATTGGGCGGACGCTGCGAAAGGAAGCCCAACCGCAGATGTGACTAGAGCGCGCGCTAATCTGCTACTCTCCTTAGGAACGCCTCTTGAGGGTGGAATGAGCGGATGGCTCGTCAAACTATGCAGGAACAGCGCTCTCTCCTTGCCTGAAGTCGTACCTCAAGCAGAGCCCGATCCTCATTGAGTCGATTGACGCTTGGCAGTTACCCGTAGCCCTCACTAGGCTAAAAGCAAGCATTCCCATAGAGAAAGATCAACTGCTAACAATAATCAAGAACCATTTAACACTGCCGAACAAGTAACGAGACAACAATTGTTAGAAATTAACGTCCGAGTCAATATCATCTGAAATACATTCCAATGAGCAAAGCTCAAGGTTTCCTTCCAGTATCCATGTCAACCCACACTTTTTCGCTAACCATCTTATAACCGATTTTTTCGTAGGCTTTGATGGCTGAATAGTTGTCTGACCTGACGAATAGGGCAGCGGCTTCCGCGTTTTTCAGAGCTTCTTCTGTTACTGCTGAAGTGGCTAATGTCGCATAGCCCTTGTTTCTGTGATTTGGGTGCGTGTAAACTCCTCCTATCATCCAAACCTGCGGCAGTTGAAGGAACGATCCAGCGTAAGATACTAGCTCCTCGTTTAGGAAAACCCCGTAGATCGGAATTCCACTCATAGAGTCCAGGCATTTCTTCATCACTCCTGTTCAGTGTTCTTCACGGGTTGAAAGAAGCGCGCCAAACTTGGGGACATCTGCCGTTTTTAATCGGCGGGCAAGAGTCGATCTGATGAACTTGGCTTCATCTTTCGTAACAAGCATCCAATTTTCTACATAACATTTCGTGCTTGGAAACTTGCTTTTCACAGTTCGCAAAAGATCTGGAGGAATGTGCATTATGAATCGGTTTCGGGGTGCGTGGTCCAGCAGTCTCTCCGCGGCGCGGTTTTCGCCTTCTAAGATGACGCTCGGAAAATCCAGAGCCGTGTAAACGAGAACGTATCCCATTAAGCCTTCGTTGTCAAGGGCTACGTAAGCGTCAGTATGCTGAGGCTCATACTGTATATCGTAAAAGGCGAAAACGTGATGGACAACATCAGCTCTAAGAAAATCAATTATGCGCTGCTTGTTGTTTTCATCAACCTTCTCGATGCTTAACATCAGATTTTCCGCTCAGCCGCCTCGATCGTTCCTTTAATTGTACAGACACAATATATTTTTCGCGCACCATCAAGCTGCAATAGGTATTTTAGCGCGCGCAGAGAGCTCGAGATCCTCTCACGCTGGCGCATACGACTCTGCATTCTTTAGTTCCTAGCACGAGCGTTTAAGGATACTAACTCAGCATCATCACTTCTGAAAAAGGCGCCAGATAGGCTTATACCCCTCTTCTTGACGTATTTGGACGAGTTAATGGTCATGAAGGCCGAATTCACGTATGTTGGAATAAGAGTCTCAAACCTACAGAAATCCATAGACTCCTATACGAAGGTACTAGGAATGACGCTTACTGGTCGAGGCAAATTTGAACAAACTAAAGGCGAAACAGCTGGACTTCAAAGCAGGAAGGATGGCTTCATCCTAGAACTCAACTACTACGAAAAGGATAGCCCATTTTGCACCGAATACAATACTGGCGACGGCCTAGATCATCTTGCATTCAAGGTAGACAACCTTGACAAGGCCCTGGAAGAGGCTAGAAAAGCAGGTCACCGAGTCATCTTGGAAATGAAAGCAGACGGAAGCAGATGGGCTTACATCGAAGACCCTGATGGACTGTGGATAGAACTCTTCTAGAGGTCTGAACGCGCACCTAGACTCGTGTCCGTCCAGTTTTCTTGTTAAATCGCGCGCTCTTTAATCACGGTTTGTGCTCGATTTTTTCTCCAACCGTATAGAGAAAGATGCTTGCCGAGGAAGGCCCCAGCCATTTGAATCTCGCGCTGAGCTCTTTAACGACTAACGAATAATTGTGCGATTTGTCCAAGCTGTCTAGGTATGCTTGGAACGAGCCGTATTCTTTCTTGATTCTTTCGAATTCTTTGGCGTTCTGAACGATCGCCAAAATCCTTCCTTTGTTTATGACGATACCTGAGTTTTTCATTAAATGTGCAACATCCGAGTCAGTAAAGCTAGAGATTTTCCAGATCGAGAATTCTCCAAATGCTTTCCGGGTCGTAGGCCACTTCTTGTCGATCACGCTCCAGTTCAATCCTGCCTGGAAGATAACTCGGCACAAGTTCTCGAAATAGGCGTCATCCCTCGTGGGTCTTTTCTTCAAGTAAAACCAATCCGGAGGATTCCAATGCGCTTCTTGCGTAGAAATCACCTGTGCAAGGCTTTGCTTTATGGAGTGGGCTTCGTTCAGAGGATTCCTAAGAGAGGGCTGCTAGTAGAAAATAGAGTCCGAAGAAGACCAGGATCAGGCCGAAGGTGATCATGAACATTTTGTATCCCTTTCTGCCAGTCAGATATGTCCCTCTTTTCGCGAGGTAGGCTGTGCTCGTCAGCCACGTGTAATCCATCCAAACGCGGGAAGCATACATGATAAACACACCTGCAAAGGACGCGATCGCTAGCGCGTTTTCGATAAGGGGCATTCCGGCCGTGAGCCACCAAATGATGAAGTACGGGTTCAAGCCTGTGAAAATAAGACCCAGCAATAGAGGGTTCCTCGACGGTATATTCTCTTTCTTTTGAACGCCTTGTTTGAGCGTCGCGCCTTGGCGAATCTGAAAGAAACCAAAACCGAGAAGAGCTGCTCCTCCAGCTACTCCAACGATCAGCTTTATTAGAGATTGATTCGAAACCGTTCGCAGCGTGACTGCCAAGAGCATAACGAGAGTGAACTCGAGAATCGTGTGCCCGACCGAGAAGGCAAGCCCGCTCTTGGCTCCAGACTTGGCTCCCTCCGTGATATTGGCAAAGAAAGTTGGACCCGGAGCCAGCGCTCCCGAAGCAGTGACAAAAACGACTGTTACTGTAAACGCAAACACGTTCACGCTAACAAAGAGAACAAGAGAGAGTTAATTAAGCTTCTTTAGACTAGTTCCTAGTGCGCGCGCATCATTTAGTAGTCTAACTGTACTATCCAAATAGGCTCCAAATACGGCCGACACGCACGGGCGGCAGCCCAATAAGCTCAGACAGTGAACTTTTGAATAGGTAT
Source organism: Bathyarchaeia archaeon (assembly GCA_035319765.1). Lineage (GTDB taxonomy): Archaea > Thermoproteota > Bathyarchaeia > Bathyarchaeales > SOJC01 > DATHCB01. Next base: position 7,424 of record DATHCB010000125.1, on the reverse strand, counting down.
GCGCTCTGGCCGTCATGGTCACAAACCTAGGTAATGTATTTATGCATCCCCGAAAGCTAGGTAGGTAGGTAGAAAGACATGGAAATGGACTGTCAACACTGTAATTATAAATGGGATTACCTTGGAGACAACGAGTACTATGCTACGTGCCCGAGATGCCGTTACAAAGTCAAGATACCTGAGGATAAAGCCGGCGCTCTGCGCCAGAAAAAGTTGGATCAAGTGCTTAAAGGGAGATATCCAGCGCCACAAAAACCCGTGAGATTGCTTGGAATCGCTGGAATAGTAAACAAGGCGATGGAGGACTATACGTATGACGAAAGCATGTTGATTCAAATCCTTTTGAGATTGCAGAGAAATTTTGGCTGGCTTCCAAGGGAAATGTTGTCGGAAGTTAGCAAACAGCTAGGAGTCTCCCTTAGCCATGTTTACCAAGTTGTGACTTTTTACAAGGCCTTCTCTCTTGCTCCTAGAGGGAGGCACTTGATCAGGGTATGTACAGGCACATCATGTAAGGTTCGAGGTGCCACAACGATCCTCGATAATCTGCAGAGACTTCTGGGCGTGGAGCGAGGCGAAACTACGCCGGACAGCAGATTTAGTCTTGAAACAGTCAATTGTCTAGGCTGCTGTGCACTAGGACCAATGATGACTGTAGATGGCGAATACTACGGTAGCGTGAAGCTGCCTAACGTGAAGAACATATTATCCAAACACGGATAGGCGAAGGAAATGGCAACTGTTGAGTGCATAAGCTCGCCTGAAGACCTTGAAAAGTTTCGCCAAGAAATCAAGGCCAAGAGAGAGCCAAGCAAACTCAGCGTTTCAGTTTGCGTCAGCACAGGCTGCGTTGCGCTTGGAGGTCTGGGGGTTATGCAGGCTTTCAAAGCCGAGCTGGACAAGCAAGGGCTAAAGGACAAGGTGGAACTCAAGGAAACAGGATGCTTAGGTTTCTGTGAGCAGGGGCCAAGGGTGACGATCTATCCAGAGGAAATTTGCTATCTTAGGGTTCAGCCTGAAGACGTCTCAGAAATTGTTTCCAAAACAATTCTTGAGAAGCAGGTCGTAGAACGGTTACTCTACAAAGACCGTGCCTCTGGCAGAACAGCACAAAAGTTGGAGGACATACCATTTTATAAATACCAACTTAGATTGCTCCTCGGAGATAACGCGAAGATAGATCCAAAGAACATTGACGACTACATTGTTCTAGGCGGATACGACGCCTTGGCTAAATCTCTTTTCAAAATGACACCTGAACAGGTGATTGAGGAAATTAAGAGAGCAAACCTGCGGGGACGAGGCGGAGGAGGATTTCCAACTGGGTCAAAATGGGAGACCACACGGGGTGCGCCGGGAGAGCCCAAGTACGTCGTCGTCAACTGTGATCAGGGGGATCCGGGAGCTTTTATGGACAGGTCTCTCATGGAAGGCAATCCTCACAGTGTCCTCGAAGGTCTCATAATAGGAGGCTACGCGATTGGAGCTCACGAGGGCTTTGTTTACGTGCGAGAAGAGTATCCTATAGCTGTAGAGAATATCTCTGTAGCCATAAAGCAGGCTGAACAGTATGGGCTGCTTGGCGAAAATATCATGGGTTCAGGCTTCGATTTTAGGGTTAAGGTTCACAGGGGAGCTGGCGCCTTCGTTTCAGGGGAGTCTAGCGCTCTTATGACAGCAATCGAGGGGAAGGTCGGTGAACCTAGACCTAAATACGTTCACACAGCGGTTAAGGGAATATGGGATAAGCCCAGTTGCCTCAATAATGATAAGACATGGGCTACAGTACCTTTGATAATCCTTAGAGGCGCAGAATGGTTCAAGCGCATAGGAACCAAGGGCAGCAGCGGAACTATGATTTTTTCTCTAGTCGGAAAGGTTAACAACACGGGCCTAGTTGAGGTGCCTATGGGGATAACCCTCCGTGACCTGATCTACAAGATAGGCGGAGGAATAAGAGCTGGAAAGAAGTTCAAGGCAGTCCAGACAGGTGGCCCCTCAGGGGGCCTCATTCCTGAAGAGTACCTTGATCTTCCAGTGGACTTCGACGAACTCGCTAAGGTTGGCTCTATGATGGGCTCTGGAGGTATGGTAGTCATGGATGAAGACACCTGCATGGTAGACACGGCCAAGTATTTTGTCGATTTCCTCCTTGAGGAATCTTGCGGAAAGTGTATTCCCTGCCGTGAAGGGCTAAGGGCTCTCTCCAAGATTCTGAATGATATTTGCGAAGGAAAAGGAAAAGATGAAGACTTGAAGACGACTGAGGATATAGCCGAAACGATGCGGGACGCTTCGCTCTGCGCGCTAGGCCAGACCGCAGCCAATCCAGTTCTCTCATCAATGAAATACTTCAGAGATGAATGGGAACAGCATATAGGATACAAATGTTGCTCTGCCGGAGCATGTAAGGCTTTGACAAATTACTACATTGATCCAAAGAAATGTCAAGCCTGTCTCTTTTGTCTAAAAGAATGCCCTGCGGGCGCTGTTCAAGGCGGTAAGAATCAGGTTCACTGGGTTGACCAAGCAAAATGCGTGAAATGTGGAACGTGTTATGAGGTCTGCAATTTCAATGCGGTAAAAAAGCTTTCAGCGGAGCCCATTCCACCACCTCCAACAAAAGGTACGAAACCAATTAGGAAAAGGAAGTAGCATGGAGAAGGTTATCACCTTAAAGATTGATGATAAAGAGATCAAAGCACAAGAAGGAACTACCATTCTGGAGGCAGCGAAGCAAGCAGGCATAAAAATACCGACTCTCTGCCACCTCGAAGGATTGGAACCCTATGGTGCTTGTCGTATTTGCAGTGTAGAAATTGAAAGACGAGGAAAATCACGCGTAGTAGCTGCATGTTGCTATCCAGCAGAGGAGAACTTAAAGGTAGTGACTAGATCTCCCAAAATCGACAAGATAAGAAAGACAATAATTGAGTTAGCTGCCTCAACGGCTGGAGAAGATGTTGCGGGCGAGATGAGAGCATTGGCAAGCGAATACCATGCAAACCTCAGCCGATTCAGAACCGGGGTTCCAAACGAACCGACCAAATGCATTCTCTGCGGAATATGCGTTCGCCGTTGCACTGAAGCCACATGGGACAGTGCCATCGGATTCATAGGAAGAGGAGCAAACAGGCGCATCGTGCTTTTCCCAGAAAAGGCAGGGACCTGTGTAATATGCAATTATTGCCAACATGTATGTCCTACAGGCAGGATTACATCCATCGGTCCAGATCCTCCTTTCCCCCACGTTGATGAGGTCCTTTCAGGAAGAAAATGAAGAAGGGGATATGTCAAAATACGCGCTTCTCATGGACATCCCTGTAGTTATACCGACTGCACCGGTTGCATTGCCATCCTATGTCTAGCTTGTCAGTCACAGTCGTTATGCTTGTCTACTATGCCAATAATGCCATCGATCATTTGTGGATGGACACAAATTTCTTGACCGACCTGTCATAAGTCTTCTCGATTTCGCGCGCGCTAGAACCACACTCCACCTTTTTCCTGAGACTACTTATTCAACTTGCGCATCAACCCCCTCCAAATAATCTACTTTTGCCCATACTCTTCAAGAGTGTGCGGTGAAGAAGAAAAAGGCTGACCAGGAAGGTGGTCATTTTTGTACAGAATGCCTAACTCTTGTGACCAGTCCTTTATTGTTTTGAGGTGAAAAGGTATGGAAAGAATTTGCGAAACAATTAAAGCGACGCAAGAGGAGACAAGCGTAGAGCAAGCCAAGGCAAAGGTGACGGTGATTCCATCACGGTTGATGCTTGGATAAAAGAAGAGTGAAACAGGTGAGGTGAAAAGCATGAGTGAAAAAAAGGAGAAAAGCGCAAAAGAAGAAGCTGAGGAAGTCAAAGAAATTCTCAGCGCCGTTTCGACGCAGGTTCCAGCTTTGATTAAAAGTGTTCTTGCTTCGGTATTCAGTGAGGAAGCGGGCAGGAGCATGGGCAAAGCGGCAGCCGCATATTATAAGGAACTGAAGGAAAGTGGCATGCCGGGAGATGTTGCGGTGAAGATGACCGAGGATTACATGAAGACCTTTACTAGCCTAGGCAGCTTGCTGCAGAACATTGGAAGCGGCCGAAGACACGGCGAAAAGACTGGGGACGACTTGGGCGAAGAAATCGGAAGAAGGGTTCGCGAGAACGTTCAGCGGCATGTTCGCGAGAGGACTGAGCAAGAGAAGCAAGAGCGAGAGAGCGATGAGGAAGAAAAGGATTAGCCTTCCTCGCGTTTCTCTGTTTGGCGAAGTGAGAGGTTGAGTGATGTTTCAGAGATCTTTGAGGCTCTATTTAAGTCTGGACCAAGTTTGATGCGACTTACCCTGAGCCTCGGCTGGATGTACATGACTTTGGGGTGGCATGTGCGCAGCGCAAGGAGGGCTTTTGAAAAAGAGCTCACGCGAACTGGCATGTCGAAAGAAGATGCCAAGCGTTTAAGCGCCACCTTCGAAGAACTAAAGAACACCATACTGGGTACGTTGAAAGGAGAAGTCTTTTCAGGCTTTTCGACACGCGTGTAGTCACTATCTGTGATATGATATACCATCTCAAGGCTGTAATTGTCCTAGGACACGCATTCCGAAGAGACCGCAAAGCGACGTCCAACTGGAAACAAGAAACTTTCGGCTAGGACAGACAAGATAGAGCAACTCAAAAACCAAAACAAGGAAACCCACGGAACCTGCCTTGTTTCTACCGGGTTGAGATAGGTCTTCCCGTACGCGGTGATTTTTGTTTTAAACGGCACCTGCTTCTCTTTCCGCTTTCTTCAAGGTTCAGCCTTTCTATGAATGGTACTTCATTTGTGGCCTACGAGGCGATAGGCGAAGTAAGCGAGTGGTGCTATTATGGCGTATGAGGTGATTGTTCCGATCCATACGCCTAGGCTGGGGTATAGAGCTCTTATGGCGAGGCAGTATGGGATGACTGTTAGGATGCTGGATACGGCTAATGGTTTGGTCAGGGAACGGGAGAAGTCTGTCCCTCTACTCTTGTTAACTATATATAGAGTTGAAGTGAAAACGGCCGGAAACGACGAAAAGATTCCGCCTAGTACGGGGCCCCCGGTTTGGCTCGCTATCACTGCGAGAAGAACTATAACTCCAGCGAGAAGTCCACGCTCTAAATGTTGCAAGGTAGAATAATGCCTTTGCTCTCGGGGAAAGATCGTCAGGCGAAGCCTTTCTGCGAAGACGTAGTAAGTTGCAGCCAAGACTAAAACGCCTACGGCTAAGGAGAGCGCGAAGTTCTTGAGGTCAGAAAAGACTATCAAAGCGGATATGGCGAACCAAATCAGCATAGAGACCGAAAGACCGAAGCGAAATCCTCGCTTGGAGAAGAACGCATAGAATAAGAGAAACGCGCATGTGAAGCTAAAAGCCAGAGGAAACACCGTTGTCGCCTGAACGGCAGCGTCTGAAGACTGGTTGACTCCGATGAACAAGAAGGAAAGAGCTGAGGTTGAAGGGAGTCCGCCTATGATCCCTCCTGCTGTGCTGCCCACTTTTTCGGCAATTAGGGTCACAAGCGGGACCCATAGGCTTCCAACCACGAACGCGAGGGCAAGATGTAGTAATAGAGGGTTAGAAATCATGCTTCAATCCTCTCAGAAAGTGGCCTCGTCAGTCTTTCCGACCCCGCGCGGTAACCAATTTGTCAAAGATCTCCCTCAAGAACCTGTCTATATTTTCATGGGTGTCTCTGCCAAACTTAGCTCCCTCAAGCATTTTCATGAGCCGAGCAGACAACTCTGTCGGTAAAAAGTTTATACTTCCAGTCATAGTTTTGAGAACTTCTTTGCCATATTTTTCGTCCTTCAGTAAAGGAGCAGCACAGCAAGCCGTCTTAAGGATGGAGACCAGAAAAAGAAGCCTAGCCGTCTTATTTTTCTCAGCTAGTTTCCATGCTTCAAGCTCCTCTTCAGATGGTTTTAGGTAGTACTCAGTGTAGGCCAACTGATCCTCCACGTACCCTTTTTCGTAGAGGAGGCGCGTAACTTCATAATCCTTGACGGCTACGGAGGCTAAGTAGACGAGGTCTCTCGTGATCTGTCTGGAAATAACGCCTTCCCTTTCGAGTTCGAGCAAGTGTAAAGGCATTGAGTACGAATAGTACTCGAGTGAACCATGAAGCAGCGTATGAGCTACTTCATGACGTAAGCCACCTACTTTAACCAATTCTGGCACGTGGAGCATCTTATCATAAGCAACCATTATCCTAGGCGTTCCATGCCAAGCATCATGAGCGGCTAAGAAGGAATCTTCAAAAGCCGACGTCTCGATTCCGAGCTTTCTTTTCTCACCGTTTATGAACGCACCCATCGAAGAAGATTTTTCAAAAATGTAGACGTCAACGATCTCGACGGCATAAGCACCAAGACGGGCGTAACAGTTATTCAGGATTTCCAAAACTTCTTCAACAAATCTCTCCTCAACATCGCCGAACTTGCGCACGACTATCCTTGTCATCTCCTAGCTTTACCCTCGCAACGACTAACCCTTCATCTTTCTCATCTTTGAGTTTTTCCTTGCGGAATAGCTCATTGAGCGCTTAACAGTCAGAACCATCGCTTTGGGAAACAACGTGATAAAGAACTTCGCATCAATGGGTTCTTTCGAAGCTCCATTCTAGCTAGATCAAACATAATAAAAGAAAATCTTGTACCACAAAAACTGCGAAACGTGAAAACATAGTGAAACGACGATCTCTCTGATCTGGCACGTGTTTATAGTGGCGATGTGGTTCGCTTCTTAGGTACGTGGCTATTAGCACAGTTTGCCTATGCTAGATCGTGGGACGACGAGATATTCAGAGGTATTTTTCAGCATGTAGTTTTTCGAATGATGAATTGGAGGATAATCTTTCTCTTCGTATTTTCTAAGGAAGATTTGGACGGGACGCAGCATATTCGACCTGTCCGTCTTCGATCTTATCTTTCCTGTTGCTACGAGATGTAGCAATTTCTCCAACAAGTCTCTATATTCGTCCAGTTGACCGTGCTTCATCTCCTTTGCTTCGGCAAACAACTTGTAGATTCTTTGATAATCGTTTCCAAACCTCTCTTTGTAAGGTCCAAAATTGACTCTAACCCATTTTTCGCCATACAGCTTCTCTATAAGAAGCCCATCAGAAGGTCTCGAATCGTCAAGATTTCTTCTTATCCACTCTTCCAATTGAGCTTCGTCCGTCATCTCGAAAAGATGGAAAGGCCCCATAGACGATTGATACAGAAATTTCAGCAAGTCCATTAGGGTCACGCTCTCGTGAAGTTCAATTTGCTCCTTCAAAGCATGTGCAAAAGCGTCTTCAGCACGTCCCGCAAAGCACAGCTCAGTCGAAGTCAAATTATTGACTTCCTTCACCCTCGTTGCCCCTGGATGAATAGTTCTGTTTAGCTCGTTTTTGAGCGCGCGC
>DATHCB010000124.1:0-3556 GCA_035319765.1 Bathyarchaeia archaeon | reverse complement strand
GGAACATCTCTACCCCCTTTCTCAAGCGTGAAGACTCCCGTGAGAACTCTTCTGAGCGCAACAGCTGTTCCAAGGAATCCAAATGTCTCAATAACAGCTCGATTCTCAGCTTGATCCAACTCGTCTTAGGTGAACCAAGATCGGAGAATTCCACTCTCAATTTCTCAAGGGCTTTCCTCAATCGAGGCAAGTCCGCTTTGTACACTCTGTCTACCATTCTCTTTCTCGGCTCTTACGTTCAACCTTGCACTTGATTTCGTCGCAAATATATCTAGCGCTTCTTGAAGCAAGTATTCTTAGGAAGGAGCTTGGCATATTCATCCGTCAGTGAGATAGCGTGAACAGGTGGCAGAAACGACTCAGGGATTTTGAGTCCTTAGCAAAAGAGATCAACGAAAAACTGAATAATGGAGCGCGCGCAGCTTCTGATACGCGCTAACTCTAGCCCACGCGCACTCTTGGGATGGCGACGTACCATCTTCAACTTGCCAACATTTTGGCTACAGAAATTTCAACGCGAAAATTTTGGCTACAGAAATCTTCGGAAAGATCCAGCCCAGAACCGTCGGCGTACAGATCCGCTCGTGTGTGACTTGAAGGTGTTACGTGTTCCCCTCGTTCTTGAGGCTTGACATATCGATCACAAAGCGGTACTTTACGTCAGCTTTGATCGTGCGGTCGAATGCCTCGTTTACTTTCTGTATCGGGATCTTCTCTATCTCTGCCTGTATGCCATGTTCAGCACAGTAGTCCAGCATTTCTTGCGTTTCTCTTATGCCCCCAACGCGCGATCCAGCGATTGATCTGCGTTTGCTAATGAGCGCGAACGGCGCTATGTTCGGTGAATCAGGAGGGGCACCCACGAGTACGAGATAACAGTCTCTCTTGAGCATGCCTGCCAGAGCGTTGAGATCATGCTTTGCACTCACTGTGTCAAGTATAAAGTCGAAAGTTCCCGCGTGCTTCTTCATCTGCTCCTCATCGGTTGACAAAATCACTTCGTCAGCGCCCAGCCTCTTCGCATCTTGCACCTTGCTTAGTGACGTCGTGAATTGTACCGTGTAGGCACCGAAAGAGTGCGCGAACTTCAAAGCCATATGCCCAAGTCCGCCGAGACCAACGATTCCAACCTTCTGGCCTTTGCCAACTTTCCAGTGCCTCAACGGCGAGTAAGTGGTGATGCCCGCGCATAGGAGTGGAGCAGCAGCCGCAGGATCTAGTTTGGAAGGTATCTTGAGCACGAAATCCTGATCCACGACAATGTTGTTTGAAAAGCCACCCTTAGTTATATCTCCATACTTGTCCTTGGAATTGAACACTACCGTGGTCCCTTTTTCGCAGTATTGCTCAAGGCCCTGCTTGCATGCTTCGCATGTTCTGCACGAGTCTATGAAACATCCAACGCCGACAGTTTCGCCGACTCGAAACTTCTTTACAGCTGAACCGATCTTCGAAACTCTGCCGATGATCTCGTGACCCGGAACCATCGGGTACACTGCACCGCCCCAATCATTTCGGGCATTATGAATATCCGAGTGACATATACCACAGAACTGAATATCAACGAGAACATCACGCTCGCCAACACTTCTTCTCGTAAACCTAAAAGGAGCAAGTTTGTCCGTTGGGCTTTTCACAGCATAACCATAACTCTCTATAACGCCCACTCCACAGGTTAAGCCCTCACGATCGGCTCCTTCAAATTTGCGTTTTGCCATTTTATCATCCTCCAACTCCCTTGTCGTTTTCATTTGGTATATTTTGGGATGACAGGACATATATAGGGTGTATGCACAAAAAGCGCGCGCTACCAAAGGCATAAACAAGACTTTATCCCATCCAGTTGGGATTACAGCGCGCGCGGCTTTATCGATAATCTCAGGCGTCATGTCCTCGCCGATCACCTTGCCGTCAATGCCCACGCTACGCGCGCCGAGAAGCAGTCCAATCCTGCACCGGAACCCAAATCCAGGACAGTTTCTCCTCTTTTCAGCGCGCGGGAGCCAAAACGCACAGTGATGCTCATCACACAGTAGACTTAAATAGATCAATATGTCAGCTAGTTAAGCGCGCGAGAATTAGGATTCCATAGGGATGCTAGTTTTTCGTTGACTATTACACGGAGGTGCGATTCGATTGTCTTACAGAGAAAACCGAGAAATGCACAAGGCAGTCTGTGCTGATTGTGGAAAAGAATGTGAAGTTCCCTTCAAACCAGACACAAGTAGACCAATATACTGCCGAGAATGCTACGCTAAGCGAAGACCCCCGAGAAGATTTTAAGCTCGCCGACTGAAATCTTTCGGTCCATTTTACACCCTTTTCTCTTTCTTTGGTCAACAGCGACAATAAACAGAGTTCACATTTTCCTTTAGACTAGAGTGCACGCGACATCCATAACGCAAGCGCGCTAAATTGGAAAGCGCGAAATAAGAGTTGTGTACTGTAATATTGAGAAGCGTTTTTGCTGATTCTAAAAACAAGTGGTCGTTACAGCAATCAACCAAAACCAAGACAGCTGTCAAATTTCATTCATTGCAGCAATAGACTGGAGTTAAGCGTTTGCCATTTTCCAGATGGCTTTCTTCATTTCCTCACCGTGCTTCGCTCCGTAGTATGTTCCTGCGATCTTGCCCAGGAATGGAAAGACCCCTCGTTTGACAATCTTGCTGAGTATCGGATTGGGGATTCTGTTCTGAAGGAAGGTGTCGCCCCAGATTCTGGCGTTGTATTCCCAGCATCGAGTGATGAATTCCCAGCGGGCTCTCGTGAGCGAATCGATTTCTGCCCCGTGCTTGTTCATTAGTAAGCAGTTTTCCAACGGGACGAAGAGCAAGGGAACGTAGAATGCTTTATGGCTCTTTAGATCGTCGATCAGTTCGAGAGTTTCGATAACGTCGCTCTCGTTCTCATCAGGCAGGCCCACGATAAGCGTAGCGAGTGGGTACCAATCGTAGTCGTTAAGTATTCCGAAAGCTTGCTTGACAATCTCTTTCCACTGCTCAGGTTTGTAGGGAAGCATTTTTCCAGACATGTACTTCCGCATGAGTCTAACACTTCCGGTTTCCACCCCGGTTTCGGAAGTCACGATGCGCTTCGTTCCTTGAAAGTACCAGTTAAAGTCTATCAGAATTTCAGAGAGTTCTCTAATCATAGTCGGATCATAAGCAACCGGCGCCAATGACATGTGCGCGGGTTGTATGCATTTGACTCCTTGATGTGCTGCAACGCTTTTAACGAGTTTGATAACTGCTTGCTTGTCAGGGATAAACTGACCGTCTTTTGCGCCGTACAAGAGTATGTCTTCCGTGACCAAAGTGATTCGTTCGCCGCCTTCACGGATCGTCAATTCTACTTCCTCCATTATTTTCCCCAGAGGTACATCGATTTTTCTCTGCACAGTCGGAGTGCAGAACTGACAGTTTCGGCCACAGCCTCTGGAGATTTCGACACTCCCGTGAATGGCAGCGTGCCTAATCATCGACGCTTGAGCACGATTCGTTTTTTCCTCATTTCGTATCACACGCGGAAGCGATTCGCCATTGACGGCTTTCCT
>DATHCB010000123.1:0-23058 GCA_035319765.1 Bathyarchaeia archaeon | reverse complement strand
AAGCAAAAATGTCGAAGATGCGGAGAGAAACAACCCACAGGCGAAGATGGCTTGTGTGACAACTGCCGCTATCTGGTTCTCTTAGACAACGTCATTGAATCGAGGGCAGCAGCCTAGCTTCCTAAGAAGAGGCGCCGAATTGCCGTTGAAATAGTGGCGTCGTAGTGTGAGATATTGAATTGCCGTAGTTACATCTTCGGAGTCGATTAACCGTTAATGTCCGACGAGAAATCCTACGACGATTCCAACCGTCAACGGCGCTACCACGGTCAATGCTAAGAGGGGCAGAATCGCACTTATTACGTTCAAGAACTGTTGGGAGGAGACGCCGAGCTTTTGGGTTACAGTATTGCTTATCATCACAAACTGGGCATAGTTTATTGCAACGCCGATGAAGCCAATCACCAAAAGACCAATCAGCGCCCTGACAAATTTTCCTAAATAATAGCCAAGCCCAAAGCCTAGCCCAAAATCTATCACTAAGGGGATTAGAGTCCCGCTATTAAGGAGCGAAGTAACATCATACATGAGTATTTCTACTTATGCATCAGGTCAATTCAGTTTAAGCTTTGTGGTTTCTATCCATTCGCAAGCGCTAAAACGTACTCATTCCGGGAAAAGTGTCAGGATTTACCTTACGACGAGCACAGGACAGTGCGCATGATGCACCACGCTTTCGGTTACGCTACCGAGCAGGAACCGCTTAATCCCAGTTTTGCCCTTGGTACCCATAACAATCAAATCAACATCAACCTCAGAGGCAAACTGAATGATTGCGTCTGGCACTGAGGGATGTCGTTCGACAATCTTCGTCTCCACCTCAACCCCGGCTTCCTCAGCCATCTTAGCCACATCATCCACTATCCTCTTGGCCGCAATCTTCTCATTCTCTGACACTTCTGCAGGCAATGGCGTAGGAATGGCCACCGGTGAAACACCTTGCCCGCCAGAGTAGGCGTAGGCATACGTGGGCAAATGCATAACGTGCAAGGCGATAATCATCGCATCAGCCAATTTTGCAATCTTCAACGCGTATCCCACAGCGTCTTGCGCGTACTTGGAACCATCGACTGGAACGAGTATCTTGGTAAACACTTTATTCGCCAAACCCTTCGGCCTCCAACTTTCTTTATCAGGGATGTTCCTTAAAAGATAAACGCCTAGTTATTGTGAAAGAGAAAGTTTATATCTAATTTCCGTTTTTAGAGTGTCCGCATTAAAATAGGAAGGTGTTCAAAAAATTGTCTTCTCAAGTACAGGCAGGAACACCCGTGCTAATTCTGCGCGAAGGATCAAGCAGAAGCAAGGGACGCGAAGCACAACACGCTAACATCATGGCAGCGAAAATTGTGGCGGAGACAGTCAAGAGCGCGCTCGGTCCAAAAGGCATGGACAAAATGCTCGTCGACAGCTTTAACGATGTCACAATAACCAGCGACGGGCGCACCATACTTGACGAGATGGACATTCAACATCCTGCAGCAAAAATGATGGTCGAGGTCGCCAAGACGCAAGACAACGAAGTCGGTGATGGTACAACAACAGCCGTAATCATAGCAGGCGAACTTCTTAACAAAGCAGAAGACCTCATCGAAAAAAACATTCACCCAACGATCATCATCGATGGATACAAAAAAGCCTCAGAGAAAGCGCTAGAAAATCTGGAGAAAATAGCCATTCAAGTGGAACCAGAAAAGAAAAAGGACATGATGAAGAGAGTGGCAATGACCTCGATGGCAAGCAAACTTGTCGCAGAAAACCGAGAATACCTGGCAGACATCGCGGCCAATGCTGTGTTTCAGGTTGCAGAAGAAACGAAAGATGGATACAAGGTAGACCTCGAAGACATCAAAGTGGAGAAAAAACCCGGCGAATCGATAACCGACACCAGGCTAATCAACGGCATAGTCCTCGACAAAGAAGTAGTCCATACAGGAATGCCCAAAAGAGTTGAAAACGCAAAAATCGCACTGCTCGACACAGCACTTGAAATTGAAAAGACAGAATTCGACGCGAAAATAAACATCGAGAGTCCAGAACAAATGGACGCATTTTTGAAACAAGAAGAGGTCATGCTGAAAGACATGGTCGACAAAGTCGACGCTACAGGTGCGAATGTGATCGTTTGCGAAAAAGGCATTGACGACTTGGCCCAGCATTACCTGGCAACAAGAGGCATCCTGACAGTGAGGAGAGCCAAAAAATCCGACCTCGAAGGCCTAGCCAAAGCCACCGGCGGAAAGATAATTACAAACCTCGACGACATGAAAAAAGCAGACCTGGGTTATGCCGCACTGGTTGAAGAGAGAAAAATAGGCAACGACAAGATGACCTTCATCGAAGGCTGCAAGCATCCAAAATCCGTAACGATACTCGTTCGAGGTGGAACACAGCGAATAGTAGACGAAGCAGAAAGATCAATACACGACGCCCTCTGTGTGGCAAAGGATATTGTTCTTGAACCAAGAATAGTCGCTGGTGGAGGTGCGCCGGAACTCGAAATCGCAAGGGCACTAAGAGTATACGCAGAGAAAGTTCCAGGCAGAGAATCACTGGCAGTAAACGCTTTCGCAGAAGCCTTAGAAATCATACCGCTTACTCTAGCAGAAAATGCCGGACTCGACCCGATTGACGTCATTTCGGACCTCCGCTCGAGACATGAGAAAGGCGAAACTTGGGCTGGAATAGAGGTACTTTCAGGTAAACCGAAGGATATGACCAAAGCAAACGTGTTTGAGCCGCAGGCTGTCAAGAAGCAAATAATTAAGTCAGCAAATGAGGCAGCATCGATGATACTCAAGATCGACGACATAATCGCCTCTGGCAAATCCAAGATGCCTCCAGGTCCACCGGGCGGAGGGGCTCCAGGAGGAATGGGAGGTATGGGTGGCATGGGCGGGATGGGCGGAATGGAAGGCGCGGGAGAGTACTAAGATCTCGTCCGCTGAGACTGAAAGCAATGTAGAAGTTGGACCTCCAAAACTAACCCGTTTCGAACGGGCAAGGATAGTGGGCGCAAGGGCGCTACAAATAGCAATGGGCGCGCCGATACTGATTGACCCTAAAACACAGCTAGCAAATACAATCGACATTGCCTTGGAAGAGCTGAAGGGGAACCTGCTTCCAATAACCATCAGACGAACACTGCCGAACGGGACCTATCAGGACATACCGTTGAAATGGCTATTGCCTAAGACTTCCTAACTCTTCTTTTTTTTAGTGAACGCAGTTTGTCAAAAAATGACGAAATCGAGAGCAAAAGTTGGCTTCTTGCAACAATAATCATGGCTTTACTTGCGATTTCGGTATTCTTTGTTCAACACTTCATATCACAAATCTTTGACTTCACTGTTGAGATTTCCGTCTTTTACGTGCCCGCCTTATTACTAGCTATTTTTTATTTGGTTCGCCGCTCTCAAAAGATGCTACGTTAGTCTGAGTCTTGCTTGCCTTCTTTGCTCGCTCTAGGGTTTCCATGATTCTTTTCCAATGGGCGCCCTGCCAGTATATTTGGCCGCATTGTGGACATGCCCAGAATTCACTGTAGAATTTGAACGTTGCCTGCTCCACTTTGTCAGCTACGTTATCCTTAGCTATTGGTCGTATTCTTGCGTTGCACTTTGGACAGCGTGAGATAGTGACGTCAATTTCCAATGGGAGATCGTATTTCTTAGACATATAGGCAAGTCTTTCGACTTCGGTTCTGCCCTCCACAAGGAATGTGTCGATTCCATGCATCGTGGCTTGTTGGAAGAGTTCTAGGTCTTGTGTAAGCAAAGTGCGTTTTTCCTTCATTGCTAGCGTCATTAGTTTCTTGTCCTCCATGTCATTCGCGTATTCCACATCGTAGCCGAGAAGTCGAAGCCATCTTGTGAGTTTTCCCAGCATCCCGTCTGTTATGAACTTCAGCGTGTCCATCCGATCACTTGCCCTGAACCTGGCTTTGCGACGATTTCACCGTCTTCCATAACGAGTTGTCCATTGACGTAGGTTCTTTCAGGTCTTCCTTTGACTCTAGAGCCATCGAAGGGAGAGTATTTTGCTTTAGAGTAGAATTTTGAAGCGTCAATCCTGTGCTCTTTATGCATATCTACAATGGTGAGGTCGGCCTTATAGCCCCTTTCTAGGCGTCCTCTTTCCCGTAGATGAAAGACCTCCGCGGGCTTTTCTGCCATCAGTCTGATTAGATCTGCTACGGATAAGCGTCCTCTGTTGATTTGCGTGAGCATTAGCGGGATTATGATTTCGAGACTGGGAAATCCAGGCTTCACTTCCCAGACAGACTCTCCCTTTTTCTCGTCGAGCAAATGAGGCGCGTGGTCTGAAGCGATCATGTCGATAAATCCTTCTTTCACGGCCTTCCACAGCGCTTCAACATCTTCGGGACTCCTCAAAGGAGGATCGCAGAGCGCAATCGCCCCCTGATGAGTCAAGTCTGCGAAGAACTTGAGAAGATGGTGAGCAGTTACTTCACAACTAATTGGAAAGCCGTTCCTTTTCCCATCTATGACTACATCTAGCCCCAGCTTCGAACTTACGTGACACACATGAGCGTGAACTCCTGTTTTCTCAACCAATCGAAGGATGCGGCTGACCGCCCTTTCTTCCACTGTTGGCGAATGCGCTTGAACGTAAGCTGTAACGTCGTTCCTTTTCGCTCGTTTCAGCTGTTCTTCCATCCTTTCTATTGATCGTTTGTCTTCTGCATGGACGGTGACAGGAACGTCGTTCTTTTTGGTTTGACGGAACGCTTCTTCTAAAGAATCATCACTGTCAATATCGGCCCCGCCGATTTGTTTTGTCATGAAAAGTTTGAAGGCGATAGCGCCTTTTTCTACTATCTGAGAGATCTCACTTGTGTTTTCAGGGAAGGCGGAAATGAACCCGACATTGGCTAATATTTTGCCTGCAGCTCTCTGGATACGCTCGCTTAAGGCTTGAGGGCTCATCGTTACGGGCTCATTGTTAGGCATGTCCAAGCACAGTGTTATCCCACCCGCTACCGCAGCAGCGGTCCCGGTGAAGAAGTCCTCTTCGTAAGTTTGCCGCTGGTCCCTAAGATGTGTGTGTACGTCGATTAAGCCTGGAAGAATGAATAGACCTTCTAGGTCTACTTTTTCAGAGGCTGTTGGAAGATTGGTTTTCTTTGCTATTTTGACTATTTTTCCTTCGTCGATGGCTATGCCCGCGGTGGTAAACGTGTCATGGACGTTGATTTTCCCATTGTAAACAACCAAATCTATTGGCACTATTTTGCCTCAATTTTGCTGGAACTAGGCGATTACTTTGAAAAAGTCTCGTTCTGTGATTATTCCAACCAGCTTTCCATCGCTTACCACCGGTAAGGCGCCGATGTTATTTTCTCGCATGAGTTTTGCAGCGATACCCACGTCTACGGTTGGTTCTACAGTGACAACCTTTCTTGTGGCTATTTCCATCACGGGAGTCTGCAATACTTGCGTAATCGCGCCAGCCTGAAGATGTTCGAAGACCTTCTTGGAGCCAAAATATCGCACTATATCCATGACGGTCATTATGCCAGCCAGTTTTCTGTCCGCAACTATTGGCAATCGTCTGAAGCCTTGGGTTGTCATGGTTTTTGCCGCCTCAAAGATCGTGGTAGAAGGATTTATGGTGAGTGTTCTAGTTGACATTTCTTCTTCGACTCTAACCCCGCTTATTTTGCCCATGAAAAGATCGATAACGTCTCTTTCAGTTATGATAGCCCAGATCCTTCCTTCATCGTCAACCACGGGTAAACCGCCAACGTTGTGTTCTATCATGATTCCGATGGCTTCTTTCAGGTCAGCAGTGACTAGCACCGACACGGCACCATGGGTCATGACGGTTTTGATTGGCTCGTTTATTGCTTTGTAAAAGTTCCCTTCGTATTTACGTTGGATGATTTGGAATTTGTCTCCTCCACCGAAATAGTTCGCGATGTCCGTCGCGGCTATTATGCCAAGAAGACGTTTTGTGCCAGGGTCGGATATTGGTATGCGACGGAAGCCCTGAGTAGACATGATCTGGACGGCATCGTAGACTCGTGTGGTTGGAGCCATCGTGACGACCCGCGTTTTGGCGATATTCATGACATCTCCTTCACGCTTCTTCGCCGGATGCTCCTTGAGAGACGAAGGTCCCTCTTCTTTTATGGTACGACGAAATGTTTCACGCCTTTCAGGATTTCCAGCCAAGAATAAGACCACCTAAATTAGATCATAATAAAGCCTTGACAACGTCTTTACGGTCGATCATGCCTAGCGGTGAACCTTTCTCGTCTACGATCGGCAGCCGTCCGAATTTCTTTTCAAGCATTAGCCTTGCCGCCTCTTTCAGCGGAGTTGCTTCCTTCACCGTCACTACTGGGGTCCGCATTATAGAGGAGATTTTCGCGGGCGATCTAAAACGTCCCTTCTTTGACTCAAAGGCAGGGAAATCAGCGCCTCTCTCAAGCAAGTCCTTTTCAGTGACTACGCCCAATAATTTCTTCTCTTTTACGACGAATAAACCATGCAAATGCGATTCTTGCATCAATCGCCACACGTGTTCTATTTGATCCTCAGGCGAGCACGTGTTCATCTTGGTAGACATGAATTCATAGACTGGCTTGATAAGCTTTGACGATTTCTGTCTCATGAAAGTGTCCATGAAATTCTCTAGGCCTAAGACTCCGGAGTAAGTCTTGTTCGAGTCCGAGTCCACGACTGGTGCGTACCACGAGTCGAGTCGAATCATTTCTCGTCCAGCGTCGCCAGCATCTGTGTCAAGGGTCGCGGTGAAGTGTGGTTCTGACATAAGACCTTTTGTTCTAATATCGGAGACCGAGGAGGTGACCGTTAGTAAAGATCGGCGGGAAACGACGCCTATTAGGCGCTTTTGTTTGTCAATTATCGGAAGGATCCCGAGTCCTCGCTCACGTATGAGTGCGCGAGCTTTTGTGGCAAGTTCGTCATCGTACAATGCAGGAAAAGCGGGGTCTGCGATCTCCTTCACAAGCAATTGAGCAACTCCGACTATTCGCCCGTTCTATCAGCACGACAGTCCTCGCAGAGGAATTCACCCTCTGCCTCCTTCAACGAATCAGACCATGCGGCGCACCGATCGCAATAGCCTGCCAGAGGAGCAGATTCAGCCGTTTCTTCTAGACTTGGGTTTTCTATGCGTGCTGTTTCACTAATAATCTCGATGAGTTCAGGTGTCACACTTAGGATATCCTTACTGGAAATTATTCCAACAAGGTTTCCCTTGTACATTACTCCTAATCTTCGAATGTTAAGCCGACTCATCGTCCGTGCTGTTTCGGTCAGGGTCGTCTCCGAACCGATCGTCATGAGCGGCGTTGACATCACTTCTTTTGCAGCTAACTTGCGCGGGAGAATATTCTTTGACACAACGCGGCTAACCAAGTCTTTTTCAGTAATGATGCCAATAGGCTTCTCATCTTTACCCGTTACAATGACACATCCAAGATCGTGCTGATCCATGAGCACCGCTGCTTTGTCCACGGTTAACTTTTCGTCAACCGTAAACACGGGGCTTGACATTGCGTCTTTGACTAGCATACGAGGTCTCAGACCTATCTCCGACATAGCCGACTCCTCACACGTGAATTACAATGGGTGCATTATTAAATGTTGTTCACAGAATCCAAAAACTAGAGGGATCAACCAAGGAGTGCGTTCGTAGCTATGATAACAGAGTTCCTTTCCCGCCAGGAATGAAGTTCTGGATTGTATCCAAAGAGAGCGAAAGAACGCTCTCGCGGCTTTCGCCTGGAACTAGTTGTGCGAACAATTCTCGAATACGCTTGGCCAAATGTCCACTACGCTCGTCTCCAGGCGCTATCTCCACAAAATAATCAGTTTGGCCCGAAATGGCTTCTTTTGGTCCCCCTATGACCTTGACCCCTCCTTCCTTCGTTGTTACGATCCCTATCGTCGTTTTCAGTTGAACCTTTCTCAGATAGTTTTTCTTTCCATAAATCATAAATGAACCTTTGGTCAAGTACTGTCCAGTGGGAGGCGCTTTGCTCACTTGCTCTGGGCGAACCCAATAGACATCTACGGCGGCGAACGTTTCTTTCCATGCGCTTGAAAAGGCTGCAGCGAATTCAGCGGCTTCTTCAATTGTCTGTTCGACGGCTTCGCGTCCTTCTGTTTTGACGACAACGAAAGGTGCCCCACTAATATCTGCATGAAAGACGAGGTCGTGCGGCTCCGTATATTTCTTGACAAGAATCTCGTTGGTCATCGCGTCTTTTCCACCGATTACTAAGAAGCCTTTGGAGGAATTGAACCATCTGAATTTTTCGTACCAAGCCTTTTTTTCGACTTTCCGAGGCTCAGGTTTACTAATCGCGGTCACTTTCTCGATTCCTTGTCTTTCAACGGCATTCATCTTCTGTCTAGTTTCTAACAGCGCCTTCTCTGCACCTTCGCGCCTATTTTGTGCCTTTTTGGCCTTCTCATAATAGTTTGAGGCATTTTCCTGAATGGATCGGCGGAGGTCAATCGGGAACTTTGATTCGTTAATGGAGAGATACAAGAATGAATTCTGAGGGTCAAAAGAATCATAATATACCGCTGGGACTTTCCCTTCTTTCTTTTCCTCTTCAAGATCCGAGATGATGTCGTTCCATGAACTGCCGCCACCTTTTGCGCCATTGATCTTTTGAGCTAGAAGCTGAAGTTCGGTGAAGTGCGCATAGATTGACTCGCCAATTTTTCTGTTTTTCTCAATCTCTTGCTGCAATTCCTTTATGGTGGTCTGCTGTTTGAAGAGGATTCTCTTCTGCTGCGCCAACATTTCCTCAGTTTCTGTCGTTGCTGTGTTCATTTTTTCTTCCATGCCCTTTTGACTGTAGTACTTGTCGAGGGCCTCGTTAAAAGACGGGCAAGATTCAGTTTGAAAGTTTGAGTATTTCTCCAACGGAAAGGGCGTGACGTCGACCCATTCGTTTTTTTCATTAATGATTATAGCAGGTTTAATCTGCTCTGCATTAATCTTGGATATAAGTTCCTTGACCGTGTTAAAGACGTTGTCCAGTTCGGTGAGGCTTAAAGAATTGCAGGGGGTATTCTTGTCAATGCGTGCGCGAATTAAAACTTCTTCGGCATAGAATCCGCCTAGCCCAAGGGAACGAGCCAACGCCTTAACGACTTCTAACTGTCCATAATCTCTAATCGCGTCCAGATCTTTCCTTTCAATTCCATTTGGGTTTCTCCCGCTGGGGGGTGGGTATTGAAAGGTTTCGTCTCGTAAGATGTTTCTATCTCGCATTTTCCTGTATGATAAGGCTTGCAAGATCCTGTTTCGAGAGTCCACTAGTATTGCGTTTCCGTCTCCGAAAAGTTCGAATACGAGTTGGAATTCTTCTCTTTTAGCTTTGATTCTCATCATGGCAATTCTTTCAAACTGGTGTTGCTCTATTGATTTTATCCTGCCATTTCGCAAATGTTTTCGAAGCGACATGCAAAAGGCTGATGGTCTTGCGGGTTTTCCTAAGACAAAACTGGTGAGGTGAAGCCTACTTCCAACCTCAATGAGAAGATTCAATGGAGGTCGATCCGTCTGATGAAGTTTCATGATTAGTGTTTTGAAATCGGTTTGGTAAATATTCGCGACCCATGAGCCCACGATGAGTTTGCTAAGTTCCGAGATCACAACCGCAATTTCAAGGCTCGCTATTTCTCTTTTCATTGAAATTCCCGTGCAATAAAGTGTGAGAATAGTGTTTAAAGCAATTTGCAAAGTCTTACTGGTTCTGCGGCATGCTTAAATCTGGAACCTTTTACTGTAGGGTAAACGAAAGGGTGTCAGCCCAATGAAGCCTTCGGAGTCGCTTTACTGGATTAGGGCAAGCTTAGGCGTTGTAATAGGGGCACTTTGTGCTTTGTATGATTACGCCATAGGCTGGTCACCAACCCACAACGCCCTTGGTGATCTCTTCACCGGTGTGGCCTTCGCCCTGATGTTCTATATTATCACCTACTACGCTCTGAGGCTGTACTATTTCGACAAATTCAAGAAAAAATCAAAAGTCACAACCACTGGAATCGGTATCTATTTTCTCCTTTGGATAGTGGTGTGGATTCTCTTTACCACATTTCTACACTAACCCGAGTCAACGACTCAGTCAGTCAAGCTTGCTCTTACGATTCCTTCACGGATACTTGTGCTGACGGACTTGCTTCCATCGCCATGTTAGCTTCAGAAGATGGTTGAGGAGGTTGTGGAGGTTTGATTCCCTTTAGGTCCATCCTCCTTAACACACTCACGTAGTCTGCCCATGCAGAGAAAAATCCCCTGTCATAGTCCGTGTAGAGCCTGCTTTCTACCTTTTCTTGGAATTCCCGCCTAAAATTCAGAAGAGAACGTTTGTTGCTTGTGTCCATAGTTGCGAGAAACGTGTTCTGATCGTTGTTGTTCCGTTTTGAAATTAGCATGCCTTGCAACGCTCTATAGTAACCGTGGTTCCATTCGGTTCTCTCTATTTTTTCCTTAATCCTTTGCAACTCACGTTCGGCTTCTGCAAGCTGTCTTACTGTTACGAGTTGGAAAAAACGTACGACGTAGGCCGATTTTACTGGTGCCCTCATCCGCGCCTGCGTCTCCCTTCTAATTCGTCGTCCTCGGTGAGGTCTTCGATTCCGTCGACGGTTATCTTAAACACGGCCTCACCCTCCGGCAATGCAGGGCTACTCTCAAGTCTTGCTATGCGTAATGGACCTCTGGAAGACTTCCGGAGATAAAAGCGTGTGTGGCTCGTATGTGCTACTATGTGCCCGCCGATGGGATGAATTGCGTCGCCGAAAAAGACGTCTGGTTTCGCCATGACTTGATTCGTCACGACTGCCACTGCGTTAAAGGCTTGTGAAAGGCGAATCAGCCTGTGCATGTGCTTATTCAGTTTCTGCTGCCTTTCTGCGAGCATTTCTCTGCCCAAGTATTCGCTGCGGAAATGGGCTGTAAGAGAATCAATTATTATCAGTCGGACGTTGTTTTCTTTTACAACTTTGTCTGCGTTGTCTAAGAGTAGGATTTGGTGGTCGCTGTTGTAGGCCTCTGCAAAGATTATGTTCTTAATCACTTCGTTTGGGTTCAATCCCACGTGTTCTGCCATCTTGATTATCCGTTCTGTTCTGAAAGTATTTTCCGTGTCAATGTACAACGCTCCGCCGCCAAGACCGCCCCGTTCTGGAGGTAATTGCACGTTTACGCAAAGCTGGTGGCAGATCTGACTCTTTCCGCTTCCAAATTCGCCATAGAACTCTGTTATTGTCTGACTTTCCAAGCCACCCTCTAATAGGTTGTCGATGGCCTTGCTTCCGGTTGTCAGACGGAATATATTTTGTCGCATTTTCAACAATTCATCCGCGTGGATAAAGGAGATTTCCATGCCACCTCGTGCTGCTCGAATAACCTCCATTGCCTTTTTCTCTCCTATACCTGCGGCTTCAAGCTCCTTGGTCGTTGCGGTCGCCAAGGATTCTATCGTGTTAAAACCCAGTTCTTTGAGTCTCTGAGCAGTTGCTGGCCCTACACCAGGTAGGTCTTCTAGGTATTCACATTGCTTTTTCGGTTTAGGGTTTTCTTCCATGGCCATGGTTAATGCATCTCATGTGATGCGAGTAACATGCGAGTGATAGTATTTAAATTGACTGAGAGTGTGGAAACAAAACTTACCGAGAGATGACTGAAACTAATTCAACCAACGCTCAAGTCTTAGGCTTGGCCTTCAACCTTGGCAAAAGCTCGTCTTGCAGGGTCTTGACACCGATGGTTGAGATTTTGTAGTCTCCGTTCATCTTAACTACGTATCCTTTCCGACAAAGCTCACCTAAACGAGTGCTGACAATTTTCGCAGTCTTCCCCAAGCCATCTTGCAGAACCTCTTTTGGAAGGGAAGCCGTTTCTGAAATTCCAGTTTTTTGTCCAAGATAGCGAGCCAAGAGATGCAGCATTAAGGCTTCGTTGTCTGTTAGAAATTCCTTTGGAACGAGAACCGCTATCCCTTCAGGTGTAATGGCAACTATGTCCTTGCAATCCTCGATAAGCCGCTGCACGTCGATGGTGAGCATAATCTTATTTAGGATTTCGAGACCGGGTACATTTTCGTTGAAGAACTTGTTAAATGAAAACCAGACATCGTTTGCATTCCCCACAAAAGTGTTCTCCATGTCGCCAAATTTTATGTTGACAGAGATCTTTCCAGGCTTCTTGTCGTTACTCGTTCTTTATGCCTCCGACTTTGGGCATGACCGAGTTTTCAACCCATCTTTCGCCCTGTACTGTCAGTTTAAACTCTGGGCGAGATGGTGTCGGCTTGAACACTAACCCACGTCGGGTCATCTCGTTGATTCGAGCCGGTACCATAGATTTGATTCCGCTTGATTGTAAGAGCCTCTCGATTTGAGATGCGGTGCTCGTTTTGTTTTCAAGTGCATAGAGAGTTAAGCCGATGGCTTCGTAGTGCGTTAGCGGTTTTGGCGTGGTCAGTACTGGCCCTTCCGAGGTGAGTTCAACGATGCCCTCCAATTTTGCTTTGATAGGCGGCACAAGTTTTGAGGACGCCAGATTGCTTACCTCAGAAACAAATTCTGGGGGTGTTGATTTGAGTATGTCTAGGATCTCCTTTGGTGTATCACCTTCCACGACGACCTCACCAAACGATGTCTTTACGTGCACATGCACTTTGCAAGGCATTTTCCTATTATTCTCCCGTTTCGGCCAGGATGTAAACATAGCCCTCGTCGGTCTTCCAACGACGTACTTTGCCCTTCTTCACTAGCCAGGTTAGGACTCCTGAGAGCGTAGTCGCCGGATAGTGTATCGCGTTAGCTTTTAACGCTTCGATTATTTCTGGCATCGTTCTCGGTCGCCAGCGTCCCCAGTCCGTTTCAAGCAAGCTAAGGATCGATTGGCTAAATTGCTTAGCTGGAGGAATTGAAGGGATGGGCATGGATTGTGCGGCAGCATTCGTAGATGCAGAAGGCGATGACGTAACTCGAACAGTTAATGGCTTAGGAGGAGAGGAGGCAATTGCTTTGAGTTTGGCTTCCTCAACTCCCTTTAGCACTTTGGTCATCAATATGGGTAGATCATCAAGCGCCCCTAATACTTCATTTTTAGTACCCGAGATTTCTACTTCATAGTCTCCGGATTTCACTCGAAATGAGAATGACATTTTAGTTCTCCCTTCTGTAATATTTTGGATATTATAGATATTATGGGTTTGCTTAAAGCATTTTTCACGGAACACTAGCTCTTTCTACCAAAAACAATTTCGCCATCAACGATGGTCATTTCCACACTTATGTTTTTGATGTTGCTGGGTTCTATATTGTAAGGATCCTGCGAAAGAACTGTTAGATCTGCAACCTTGCCTGGTTCTATTGAACCCTTGATCGCTTCTTCTCGACCTGCGAAGGCTGCATTAATCGTATACATACGTATTGCTTCGTCAACTGACAATCTCTCCTGCAAGGGGCTCTTCGGTGCCACTGCTGCCCAAACGCCAAGTAAAGGATCAATCGGTTCAATGGGGCAGTCCGATCCCGCACAGATGTTCACGTTGCCTCTGATCAATGACTTGAATGGGTAAGCCCATCTTGCCCTTCGTTTTCCTAGCCTTTGCGTTATCCAGAAATCCGAAGAAACAAAATGTGGCTGCACAGAGGCAATCACACCGAGTTTTCGCATACCGTGAATTAACTTTGGGCTCAAGATGGATGCATGTTCTATGCGATGACGATGGTCTTTTCTTGGCTTTTTCTTCAGTACGTTGTCAAGGGCGGCTAGTGCTGTTTCTATTGCTCTGTCGCCTATCGCGTGAATTGCCAATTGCAAGCCCGAACCATGCACCTTTTCGAACAGTGTTTCCAGTTTCTCCTGGGAGCTAATCAGGATGCCTTTCGTTGTCTTATCATCAGCGTACGGCGCGTTTAGGGCTGCGGTGCGTGCTCCAAGCGAGCCGTCTGCAAATATCTTGATGCATCGGATTTTGATTCTATCCTTATCTTGGCAACTGTCGACTATGGAGGTTTTGAGATCGTCAAAGAACTCGAATGGGATCATTATGTTGATTCTTATTCTCAATTTGCCTTGTTTGCGAAGTTCTTGAATTACGTGGATTTCGGTCAGGTTCTCTATTATGCAGTGGATTTCTGTGAGCCCTTTTTCAGTCGCCTTTTGACAAGCCTCTCCATAAATTTTCAACAATTCCTTATCTTCCGATTTAGGGATGGCTTCCTTAACCAGAGCAATGGCGTTTTCTAGGAGGACGCCTGTCGGTTCGCCTGTTTTTGGGTCTTTTTCAATTTTGGCATCCTCGAGCGTCTTTGAGATTTTTCCAATGCCAGCTAGTTCTAGGGCTCTGGTGTTGGCCACGCTGAGATGTCCACATACACGTGTTATGAGAACAGGATGGTCCGGAACTGCTCTGTCAAGGTCAAATCGATTAGGCATTCGCTTTTCTTCGAATTTTTCTTGATCAAATCCTCTGGCAACTATCCAACTACTCGCAGGTTTTTGTTCGGCAGCTTCTTTGAGTTTTCGTTGCAATTGTCTTATAGAAAGCACGTCACGAAGTCCCACCTGTTGAAGAGTCTTTGCATAAGACCCTAAGTGAACGTGGCAATCCACTAGACCGGGTAAAACAGTTTTTCGCTTTAAATCAATGATCGTTGTTCTCCTGGTTTTGAGTTTGAGAATCTCTTTGTCTGAGCCGACGGCGGATATTTTTGCCTTTTTTATTGCTATTGCTTGCGCTAGGGGTTTTTTCTCGTTCACTGTATGAACGTTGGCGTTAAACAGAATTAGGTCGACGTTGGTCATTGTTTCTAATCTGGGCGATGAGAGGGTGGAGGTTTTGTTGCATGTCTGTCTTGTCCTGCCTTTAGGCTTCATTTTGTGGCCATAATCCTCCAATAGTGAGGTTTGTCCTTGAGAAGTTCAACTTCCAGCTGCTTGAAACAAGCAAACATTTCCGAGATCTCATGTTTCGTTGAGAAGTGGTGGAGTTCTTCAAAACGTTTTTCTTCAAAGGCCTCCAAGATCTTAAATGTGTTCTCTTCTAGTTGTTCTCCCTCTCCGCATCTAGGATCTTCAGTTGACGCAACGTTTGTGAAAAATATGCCCTTTTTCTTGAGGATTCGGTATACTTCTGATATGATTTTTAGGATATCTTTTTTGACAGCATGGTGAATGACACTGATACTGATGACAGCGTCGAAACAATCGCTGTCAAAGGGGAGATTTGTCATGGTTCCGCGTGCGAGCCTCACGTTCGCTAGCCTCTCTTTATGAAGTTGTGCGTTTGTTATTCTTAACGCGCTTGCTGAGATGTCGAAGCTGATGAGGTCGAAACCTTCTTTTGCGAGAAATAGACAGTTCCTTCCCGCTCCACAGCCTAGATCGAGCATGCTTTTGACCTGATAGTGCCTGAAAGTATGTAATTCATCCGCTACCAAGGGAACGGGCGTCTTCAATCTTCTAGGCAAATCATGCAGCGATGAATAATACTTTTCCCAAGCTGTGTTAATTTTGGACACCTTTTCATAAGTTCTAAATAGCTTTGAGATGCTTTACAATAGAATTCTGGTCTTAATGTAGTGAATAATGCTTCAGGAGCAGACGAACGACGCTCTTCGACTTTACCGCCAGTTTTGTCCGCTTTTCCGCTGAAGGATTAAGCGTTTTTCATAATTCCTTCTGGCATGAAGGCGCGGGCTCGGCTTAGTTTTCTCGAGGGGCGTCACCTTGGGAGTCTGTCCTCGAACTTTACCTGCTTTTGAAAGCGAGCCGTGAGTTGGCATCTATTTTCACTTCCAATTCGTACAGGTGACAACATTGTTCTTTTAAACATTTCTCACTATCGTCTGCTGTAGCTTTATTTTATGGTGTGCTAAAGAAACCTAATCTGAAGGGCAACTATGTGAACGAAGAAGTTGCTTGTCGAGAAATCATAGACAACCTCATGAAAACCCCAAGACCGACTGAACGAGATGTCACTCTACACAAAATGCGCGTGGCAGGCGAGCACAAACTTCCAAAGATCCCATCAAACCAACAACTTCTAGCCTCTCTTAAACCCAGCGAAAAGCGCAAGCTTCTTCCACTGTTGAGAAGGAAGGCTACACGCACAATTTCTGGAGTAACGGTAGTTGCTGTTATGACCGAACCGTATCCCTGTCCACAGCCGAAGCCATGCGCATATTGTCCAGGTGGACCACGGTTCGGTGTGCCTCAGAGCTATACGGGTTTTGAACCTGCGGCCATGCGGGGGTTACAGAACAAATATAATCCCTATCTTCAAGTACGTAGCAGAATGCGGCAGCTAGAAGCCATCGGACACGTCGTCGACAAAGTAGAACTCGTAATCATGGGCGGCACCTTCCCAGCAACACCAACCGAATATCAAGAAGGTTTCATCAGGCAATGCTTAAACGCATTGACCGACAAGAATGCAGGCTCGATTGATGAAGCCGAAAAGGACGCAGAAACTAGCAAAATTAAAAATGTTGGCATAACGGTCGAAACGCGTCCAGACTGGGCAAAACAAGAGCACATCAACAGAATGCTTGATATGGGCGTCACACGGGTTGAACTCGGCGTTCAAAATCCAAGCGATCGAATTTATCGTTTGGCTGGCAGAAAGCACACTGTGGAAGACGTGGTAATTTCAACTCAACTCATGAAAGATGCTGGCTTGAAGATCGTCTACCACATGATGCCCGGGTTACCTGGTTCGAGTTTCCGGCAGGATCTAAAGGCGTTCAAAACGATCTTCTCGGACCAGCGATTCAAGCCTGACATGATAAAAATCTACCCCTGCTTGGTGATAAAGGGAACCAAAGCCTACGATATGTGGAGAAAAGGTGACTACAAACCCTACACGACGGAAGAGGCGGCTGAATTAATTGCCCAAGTAAAGAAGATCGTACCATCATGGATCCGGATTATGCGAGTGCAAAGGGACATACCTGCAAAACTCATAGTTGCAGGCGTGAACAAAAGCAATCTACGCGAAATAGTCGCAGAAAAAATGAGGGCACAAGGCCTACGTTGCCATTGCATAAGATGCCGGGAGGCTGGCCACAGGACGCTCATAGATCATGTTATACCTGACGCGTCAAAGATAGAAATCAGGAATACCAGGCAACTAGGCAATGAAGGAGAAGACATATTCATTTGTGCAGAAGACACGCAAAATGATGTTCTCGTCGGCTATTTACGGCTAAGGATGCCATCGGGGAAGGCGCACCGTATGGAAATAACTGATAAGCCATGTGCAATAGTCCGGGAGCTTCATGTCTACGGCACAATGGTCCCAGTTGGAAAGCGTCTGGCACGGGCTTGGCAGCACAGAGGCTATGGCAACATACTCCTATCTGAAGCTGAACGTATTACTCGCGAAGAGTATGGTCGCAGGAAAGTCGTAGTTATAAGCGCCCTTGGGACAAAACAGTACTACATGCGAACTGGCTATAGCTATGACGGTCCATACGTTTCGAAGTTGCTGCGGTGATAAAATTTGAGCGAGGAGAAGCTTTCCGGCTATGTGGGCAAAGTGCTACTGGCGCTGAAAAAAGTTGGGGCTGAAATCGGGGATGTCGTTCGAATAACCAAGGATAGTCGAAGTCTCGAGGGAATACTTATACCACGAAGCGAATATGCCGACGACAAACACGTCGTAATTAAGATTAGAAGCGGCTACAATATTGGCATTGAAATTACCGCTGCTTCCAAAATCGAAAAAATAGGCGAGGGCATCAAACCAACTTTCCAGACGCCTCCGTTGCCAAAACAGAAACCTGGTCTCGCCTCAGTGGCAATTCTGAGCACGGGGGGTACGATTGCTAGCCGAGTCGACTACCGGACTGGCGCGGTGAGACCCGCATTAACCGCAAGCGACCTCTACAGTGTCGTACCAGAGCTTGCAGATATAGCAGCCATAGATACAGAGATCCTGCTTAGCATATTCAGCGAAAACATAACGCCAAACCATTGGGCAGAAATTGCAAAAAGCATTGCGAACCATATTGAGAATGGCAAGGTTGGTGTAATCATTGCACACGGAACGGACACTTTGGGCTATACAGCCGCAGCGCTTAGTTTTGCCTTACAGAACCTTCCTGTACCAGTGATCATAGTTGGTTCACAGCGCTCAGCCGACCGTCCAAGCTCGGATGGAGCAACGAACCTTCTAGCCGCCGTGAAAGCAGCTGCGACAGCACCGTTCGCAGGCGTCTTCGTTGCAATGCATGAAACCGTCTCAGACAGAGGAATAGTATTCCATCGAGGGACCAAGGTTAGGAAGTGCCATACTAGCCGCAGGGATACATTCAAGTCCGTGAACGTAACGCCCGTTGCGAGGCTGGAAGACGGGAAATTGACACTGCTTGTGGAGGATTACGATAAGCGCGATCGAAGCCGAAGGCTGAAGTTAAAGCCGGACTTCAGCGAAAAAGTGGCGCTCGTAAAGTTTTATCCAAGCATGGATCCTCGGGTGCTTGAATGGTACGTTGATAATGGCTTCAAGGGCATAGTTCTGGAAGGCACTGGACTTGGCCACGTCGGAAATTTTCTGTTCCCTTCCATCAAGACGGCCATCGAAAAAGATGTCATCGTGACTATGACCTCGCAATGCATTTGGGGACGGCTAGGCATGGAAGTCTATTACACGGGTCGAGACCTTCTAGCCTTAGGAGTCGTACCGCTTGAAGACATGCTCCCGGAAACTGCACTCGTTAAACTCATGTGGGTCCTAGGACAAACCAAGGATGTGAACGAAGCGAAGCGGCTATTGCTGACAAACATAGCTCACGAGTTTTCGTCACGCACAATTTACGAAGAGGGGATTGAAAATGGCCATTGATTACGCAAGAATTGGCTTAAAGGCAGGGCTGGAGATTCATCAGCAGCTTGACACTGCAGGGAAGCTATTCTGTGATTGCAGAACAGAACTCTTCAAAGAAGACCCGACTATCACTTTCATACGTGGACTACGTCCGACACAGAGCGAATTGGGACAAGTTGACCCCGCGGCTTTTTTCGAGTTCAAGAAGGGCATTAAGATCCTCTACGAAGCTAATAACGAAACTTCATGCCTAGTCGAGATGGACGAGGAGCCTCCTCATCAGCTTAACCAAGAAGCCGTCGAAATAACGCTATCTGCAGCTCTTTTGATGGACGCAAAGCCTGTTGAAGAGATTTACGTGATGCGCAAAACTGTCATCGATGGATCTAACACGACAGGCTTCCAACGCACATGCGTCGTTGCTCTGAATGGGCAGATCACGGTTAATGGCAAAAAAATCCCAATACAACACATCGGGCTTGAAGAAGATGCAGCCCGAAAAACCGGCGAAGAGGGTAACATAATTCGTTACCGAATTGACCGTTTGGGGATTCCGCTGATTGAGGTCGCGACGGCACCCTATATCTATTCGCCCAAGGAAGCTGAGCAAGTGGCCCTCGCTCTCGGCCGACTGCTACGTGCCACTGGAAAGGTCAAACGTGGACTAGGCTCAATTCGACAAGACCTGAACATATCAATTCCTGAAGGCGCGCTCGTCGAGATCAAGGGAGTCCAAGAGCTAGAACTAGTCTCCCTCGTCATAGCGCAAGAGGTGGAGAGGCAGTTGAATCTCCTAGAAGTGAAAGAGGAACTGAGGAAACGTGAAGCAAAGATCGAAGAACTTGAGAAAGAGTTTATGGACGTAACCACTGTGTTTGAAGAAACCGAGTGCAAAGTTATCAAAACAGCGTTGAAGAAGGGCGCGCAAGTGCATGCCGTCAGACTGCCAAAATTCAGGGAGCTCCTGAAGAAAGAGTTGACAGTTGGCATTAGACTTGGGAGCGAGATGGCTGACCGTGCACGCTTTTGGGGCAGAGTGGGCGGTATCTTTCATACGGACGAACTACCTGCTTATGGCATCACGGATGCCGAGGTCGAAAAGCTTCGTCGGACTGCAAAAGCTGGTGAGAGTGATGCCGTTGTCTTCGTTGCCGATACGAAGGAAAACGGAATCGATGCGCTAAACGCCGTCCTAGAAAGAGCAAAGGAAGCTCTTGTCGGCATTCCTGCCGAGACTCGAGTGGCCAATCTTGATGGGACGACACGCTACATGCGTCCCCGTCCGGGCGCTGCGCGCATGTATCCCGAGACTGATGTGCCACCGACAAAAGTGGAAGAAGATTACCTTTCAGAGTTGCGTTCCCGGCTTCCTGAACTTCCTGAGCAGAAAATGAAGCGTCTCATGATAGACTTTGGGTTGAATGAGAAACTGGCTAAGCAAGTACTGAATTCCGAGTACGGCCAGCTTTTTGAGATCATTGCGGGTGAAAGCGGAGTTCCAGCGACCACCGTGGCGGCTACGTTGACTGAAACTTTGAAGGCGATCAAGCGCGAAGGGATTGAGGTTGAGAACATTTCTGATACGCGGTTAAGGGAACTGTTCAAGCTTATAGGCAGCGGTGGACTGGCCAAGGAGGCAGCTCCTGACGTTTTGGAATGGCTTGCAAAAAACGAAAACGAAACTGTCACCGAAGCAGTGAAGACGCTTGGATTAGGTGCTCTAAGCACAGAGGAGCTAGAGAGAATCATTGAGGATTCCGTACGCGGCAACCAGAGGCTTGTGGAAGAACGTGGCCCTGCTGCGTTTGGTGCGTTGATGGGCATAGTCATGGGGAAGGTTAGAGGCAAAGCTAAGGCTGAGGTTGTTAGTGACCTACTGAAGAAAAGGTTGGAACACAGTAGATCATAGCCGTTTTCGGCCGATGGCGATGTGGTCTTTAAGTTGATCATCAGTTCTTAGGCAGAGGATGTCAAGCTGTGCATTTGTCAATAGGGCTGTCAAGTCCCTGAGTGAAAATTGTTTTTTTAGTCCTGTGATGATGAGTGAAGCTTTTGGTCGGGTTATTCTCTTCATTTCCTCTAGGGTTGTCGCTGGCTGAGGGACATTTTGGAGCAGTGTAAAAGCAAATGCATGATTGAAGGTTTCTGCTATGAAGGGCGTGCGATCTGCATCTGCACGAATGATTGCGACATTGGTATAGTCTTTTGCTTTCGTCTTTGCTTGTTTTAATAGGTTCGGTGAAGTGTCTATGCCGACTATTAGTTTGGCGCTCTTTGTCATGTGACCGAACAGGCGTCCTGTTCCGCACCCTTCATCGAGTATCATCGCTTTATGGTCTAGGTGCAAGTCCTTGAGGGCAACTTCGATTTTGGCATTCTGTTCTTCACCATACTGCACGTCATAGGTCTTTGCTGTCCGATCGTAATGTTTGATTGTGTCTCTTTTCCGCTTCCACCCGTTTGGCATTTTTGCCCTCGGAAAGATATTTGTGCGATCTCAGTAGATAAACGGTGTCTGTGTTGATCTAAGTGCACAGACGAGTGAAGACCTTAGAGAATCCTGTCCCGATAGAGGCGGAACGACTAATCAGCAGTGCTTTAAGCGGCCATATGTCGCTTGTCGTGGTGGGAAACTGTCGAGTGGATTATCGTGGTAGGGCGAGTAGTCGCTTAGAGGCTGGCGAGCGGATAATCCTAGTGAAGGATGACGGATCCGTACTCGTGCACAGGCCGAGCGGGTATGAGCCCGTCAATTGGCAGCCGCCAGGCTGTCGCCTTAGTACGCAGGTGACTGATGACGTGCTTGAAATACGAGCAGTGCGCCCTCAGCCGAAAGAAGAGGTGCACGTTTATTTCGATAGCGTATATTTGGTGGCGGCGTTGAGCCTAGCGGATACGGGCGAGTTTTCGCTGTACGCAAGTGAAGAGGACATGCAAAGGGCGATTTTGGCTCAACCGCAGTTGATCGAGGAAGGATTCACGCCTATTAGTTACGAGAAGCACGTGAAGCCAGGATTTGTGGACGTGTATGGAACTGATAGCAATGGCAAGTTTGTAGTTGTCGAGATCAAACGCAAAACCGCTGGCAAAGAAGCAGCATTACAATTAGCAAAATACGTAGAAGCAGTGCGGGGTACCGTGAACCGCGAAGTAAGAGGAGTTTTAGCCGCCCCAAACATCGCCAAGGGAGTACAGAGGCTTTTAGCATCACTGGGTTTCGACTACAAAGCGGTAGACCCAAGGAAATGTGCAGAGATTCTTCAGAGAACTGAAACCAGAAAGCTCGCAGAATACTTCACTAGAAGCGATTGAAAACGGCAGGTACAAGCTCTGTCGGAATGGGTCAGGCTAGACAAAATCGGCGGTTTCGACCTCGGGGCGGAAGCGCATTTGGAGTCTTCAAGAATAAGGCTTACGGAGGATTTTGTCCCTTGCTTACGGAAAAGCAATTTAACCTTCCATGTAGGAGAAAGAATTATTGAAAAGCTCTCAGATGAACATTCAAAGGGATGTGTAGCACTTCATCCTCTGATGGAGAAGTACTGAGTTATCTTCTTTTGATATAGCGCATTTTTGATCAGGTGGCTTTTGTTTGTCCATTGGCTTAGGTGGATGTGGAATTGGCTTTGTATGCGTTTTAGAGCTTCTTCCAATGTGTTGTATTTTAGCGGCGTTTGTCGCATCGCATTACGAACATTTTCTCTCACCTGCCACACACCAACCGGCATGATATAACCAGGGCGCGCCTCACGAAGTACTATGACTCTTGCCTGACGTCTCTCTTTGGTCAATAATTCGCACACAGCTAGTCGTGCTGCATAGTAACAACCGCCGATATCTGCGTAAGTAGTTCGTCCATCGTATCCTTCCCAATCTCCGAACATTACTGCCCATCTTCCATTAGGGTTCCACACGGTGCCCGGGTACCAAGCCTCTATCGCTTCATAGCTCCAGCTATCTGGCAGCATCAAGACTTCAAACTGGTTTTCCAGATACGTTGACTCGTAGATGCGGTAGTCGTTGATTTCTGGAAAAGTCTTGACCTTCTCCATCATATCCCTCGAAAGAGTGCTATCGACCGCAGTGATGCTCCACCGAGTTGGAACCAAACGTCTATTCGCCTTAAGGCCGAAAGATCCCACGCTGAAAGCCTTCTGAATTTTCGTCACCAGGACTCCTCGGTCAAACAACTGCCT
>DATHCB010000122.1:0-24821 GCA_035319765.1 Bathyarchaeia archaeon | reverse complement strand
TTGACAAAGTCAATTACTCTCATCAAAACCGTTGCCGTTTCGCTCATCGTAACACCTTCGTAATATCATCCTATAACACGCATATATATAGTGTAAGTCGACCATGCGGATACGCATTCTGTGAATACAAGGGCATTATGGAGCCTACACGATTCTGCGCAACAATAATGCGTGCAAGTTAACCAAGAGATTTGGACTCCATTCGCAGTCTTGATGACATCTGCGTTATAAAATTTACAGAAAGCGCGTATCGCTGTTTCGAGACTCAAGCTTGCCAACTGATTAGCGCAGCCACTCTTCTCTGCCCTGCTTATCTGGAGCCTTGTTGGAGTATATACTCGACCGAGGAGGTAGGCTGTGCGCACATACTGATGCAAAGGAGCTTGCTAGAACCATGATAAGGTTCCGTTCTTTCTGGCAGTTTTCAGGCACCATGAATAGATGAGATAGCCTAAAGGTAGGATTATGGCGCACATAAGGGCCAATGTGAGGATGTCCGGCAAAATCGCTTGCAGAGATCTGCCGATCATCATGAGCCTGATGCACGTGAAGAAATAGTATTGTGGAACGAAGTAGGAGACCACCGAAAGGGGATAGGGCATTACTTGAGGCGGGTAGAGAACGTTACCGAAAACGCTGGTGAGTATGCCCATCGTCCAGGTTACGGGGTCTCCCTGCTTTACGACTATCAGTATGCCTGCGCCTATCATGCTAAAGCCCACGAGCGTGCTTATGCCCAATGCGAGCACGAGTAACGTGCCGATGAGGTTTATGCTAAGCACGACGCCAAACGCCAAAGAACCCACTGCCAAGTATATGACCACAACAACTGTGCTCCAAATGAACCCCCAAGCGGAACTTCCGATAATGAAAGTGCTCAACCTGGTTGGAGAGACCAGAACTTCCTCCAGCTGCCAGGGAGTGGCTGTAGCCTGAACAAGCGTAAGGGCTTGGCCTATGTAAGTGCTGAAGGCCACGCCTATGACTAGGTAGTCTTTGAAGGAAATGTGATACTCTTGAAGGACACTCTGCATCGTCGCGTTGCTACCCAAAAAAGCATACGACAACGCGCCAAACAGGGCCCCCAAGACCATGAGAGTCATGTTCGTCTTATACGTAGAGAAGGACGTGACGTCTCTTTTTATGAAGTAATAGATCTTCTCGAGTTCTTGTAAGCTCATTTTCCTATGCCTCTTCCAGTTAACTCAATGAAGGCATCTTCAAGCGTGGGCTCTTCTCGTTTCAGATCGATCAATCGTATTTTTTCTTTGAACACAAAGTCAAGAACCATCGGCAGCAAGTCTATGCTCTCGAGGTGTAGGCGCAAGAGCCTTTGACCCAGCACGGAGTCTTCCACTTCGCTGACTAGGTCGACCACGCCGCCCATAGTTTTCATGGCTCCTATTTGAGGATCCGTGATCGACTGCACTCTTATCTCAACCACTTCGCCCTTCTTCACTATACCCCTGATCGCGCTAGGCGTGTCACAAGCGACGAGCCTACCCCTGTTCAGTATACCAATCCTATCGCAGATCTGAGACGCTTCCTCAACGTAATGCGTCGTGTAGAAGACCGTTTTGCCAGCCTTCCGGCTAAGATCATTCTTTATGAACTCTCTCAAGGTTCTGGAAGAGATTACATCTAGACCCACGGTCGGCTCGTCAAGAAGCAAAATTGGCGTGTCCGGAAGCAGCACCCTGGCCAAGGCCAGCTTTCTCTTCATCCCACCCGAAAACCTTTGATACCGATCGAAGGCCTTGTCCTTCAAACCCACCAAGTCCAAAACCTCCATAATCCTCTCATGCCTCCGACTCCGAGGAACGTTGTAGATGGCCGAAAAAAACTCAAGATTCTTGTAACCGCTAAGCCTCCAGAACGCGCCCCGTTCACCGACACTGAAAAGTGCACCAATGGATCTTCGAACATCCATCGGCTGACGGGCAACGTCAAAACCGCTCACAACGGCGCTTCCCTCATCCGGCGGAAGCAGGGTGCACAGCATCTTCACCAACGTCGTTTTGCCGGCGCCATTGGGCCCGAGCAGACCAAACAACTCGCCGCTCTTGATCTCCAGGTTAAGATGGTCAACCGCCGTTACGATTTCCCGCTCTCTCCGGGCGAAGAAAGAGCTCCGAGCCTCCAGATACCTATCTCTCGACTTGAACGTCTTAGTCAAATTATGCATTTCAATTGCTACGCCCGAATTCATCTAGCCTCAGATCTCTAACAGTAATGCCACTTCAACGAGAAAACACGAGCCACCACCCTTAAACGTTGCCCCACTCACGCCGACAATAATGTTTTCGCATTACACTTAGTTACCACAAAAAATCCTGTGACGCATCTTACGCATCGTCTACACCCCGAGCACTGTTACTGAGAGGGTGACCCTATACTTATGAAGAATTAGTCGGAACACGGAAAAGCTTGAAGTCCACGAACGTACAAATCTGTCAATATGTTCTAGAACAAAATTTCACAAGTCTTAAGCCTCAAACGCCTACAAAAACACAGCTTCAGTCAGGCACAGGCACACTGAATTGGAACAGCTCAAAAAGCCTTTTCTCAGCCAAACACAAGAACAATATAACGTTAACGTTGACCTTCTTGACGACGGCCGCAACAGGGAAATACAACATTAAAATGTGGGTGGCCTTCACACCAGCACTATCCACGATTATTTCGCCAAGCTGCGCAACCTTGCACACAGATAAATGTCAACCGTTTACGTCAACCGTGACAGGTGGCACTTGTCCGTACAAGTACCAATGGTACCTCAATGGTGCCGCTGTTTCTGGTGCCACTAAATCAACTTGGATCTTGGCGCCTAATTCTGCGGGATCTTACGCAGTCTACGTGAAGGTCACTGACAGCACCGGGGTACAGGCTACATCTAACACTGCAGTCGTCACCGTAAAATAACGTTTTCTGTCTTGCGGGCTATAGACGTTTACATCAAACAAGCGCGCTCATGCGTCTAACTAAAAACGAGAGAAAAAAGTAATGGACGAGTAGAAAATAGTTGAGACTTGCCCTCGAGAATAAAAACATGTGCGCCAATGGCTAAGGGCTAGATGAACGCCGCCCTCAAGAAGAAAAAGCGCAAGAAAAGGACGTTTCTCATAATCAAAGCATGTCACTATTTTTCAGTGACAGACCAAAAAACCGGTAGGCTCTTTTAGTGCGTGCGCCGCTTTTGATATGATGTGATGACGGTTTCAAATAGCGTGTCCGTAGTGACTACAACTTGGAACGAGCGGGAAAACATCCAGAAGCTAGTTTTGATGATAAGAAGTGTGCTTCCAAAGGTTCAGCACGAGATAATAGTTATCGATGACAATTCTCCAGATGGCACCATTCAAATTTCCAAGCGCGTCGCCGACGTAGCCGTAGCTAAATCGAGAGAAGGCCAAACCAAGGGTCTGCTCTACGGCATGCGGCTCGCAAGGTACCCGACGATAATCACTATAGACGCGGACCTTGAAAATGAGCCATTGCTTATTCCAAGCCTAATAGAACAAACCGCCAGGTTCGACCTAGTCGTGGCCTGCCGCAAGAAACTGCCCCGAATCTCCGAAAAAATTGCCTCCAAAACCCTAGGCAAGCTAGTCGGCGTCACCGATACCCTATCAAACTTCAGGGCTTACAGGAAAGATATCGTTCCACGGTTCGACCTTAAAGGCGGAGAAACCTTCGGCGCCGAGTTCTTGGTCATCGCCAAGAAACAAGGACTAAGAATAGGACAGATAACCTACGAGCCACCACCTAGACGAAGAAACCCCAGAATCGGAGGCATCATGAAGGCTAACTCAAGAATACTCTGGGCACTCATCAAGTCCCTAATCATCTACATCTCATGAGCAGATCCCCAAAAAAACTTCAGCCTTATTAAACAGTGAAATTTTTTCTCAGAATCGCATGATAACAAGACTGTCTCTTACGAAAGAAGCCTGACGCAGACTCCGTCCGAAACCAGAAACAACCCACGACACCGCTACAAATCACCCGACAACAAAAAAAAATCCCCAAAGAAGGTTCAAGACGGTTTCGCGTGTGCAGTGGGCGGCTGAAGTAGCAGTCATTTATAGTAACTAGACTCTGAAGACTTATGGGCTTAAAGCTGATGCTAGAATCGTTGGCCGTTCCTCAAATTTTGGATAATTCTTAAATAGCGCGTGCCAGTGCAGAAGAAAAAAGACCCTAGACTTTGCCTATGAGGAGATTGTATGTTTGGAGACAGACGACAAATGCGCCAACGGCTACGCGAGATAATCGAGAGGTTCAGGGAAAAGGGAGCCATAAGCCCAGAAAAGGCTATGACGCTCCAAGAGCTTGGGTTGCCCCCGCGCTTTGAGCAAGCTATGCACCGGAGACTTGGACATCTAGGCATCTTTGTCGAAATAAACGGCAAGTACTATCTGAACGAAGAACGGCTCAAACAAATCCAAGAGCAACGCGCCAAAGCCGGGTACGGAAACAGCGGAGACAGCGGCTGGAATAGATCGCGCCCACCGACTTGGTCCCGCATCATGGGGATTTTGCTCATGCTACCCATCGGCCTCATAATCGCTTTCCTGCTGGTTTACTTTGTCGCCTCCAAAGGAGGATGGTTCCCCGGGGAATTCCTCCTCGTCTTCATCGTGATCTTCCTCGTGCTGTTCGCCGTCCGATTGCTATTCTGGACATCACGGAGAAGATACTGGCGTGAGCAATAGAGGTAGAACGCAGCATCCAGTTTGATCAATCGCGTAACAATGCTCTGCCCAGTCTACAATTAGCTTTTGGAGCTGCCAAAAGAGTCCAAGAGAGGCTGACAAGTTCTGGAAGGGGACAGGTTACGATCGCGAAATTTTTTTCTCAGAATCAAGCTAGGACGAGACTGTATTTTACGAAAGAGACCCGCTTTGGGTCCTGTTCGGAATCAAAAACCACGCATATTGTCATCATAAACCAGGGACAGGCGCGCGCCCAACGTCGCAACTCAACCCAGATTCTTAGATGACGGACTCACAACGCGTATAGTCTCGGTCCTCGCCTTCGCTTTGAATGCTTCGAGACATAACCGATTGCGCTCGTAAGTGCGGAGCTGTTTGTCTCTCGACGAGTCGCATAAGTCCTAACATATGGATGTTGCTGAGAAAGACAACGAAGGGCAAACTAACAGCACGCCACAAGTCCATTATGGAGGTGAGACAACGAGAGGAAAATTCGCACTCATGGGGATTTTGATTATGCTGACGATGCTGGTCCTCTCTGCTTGGCTAGCTTCGGTGCAAGTGCACGCAATAACTGTGGGCGTAACACCTGGTAATTGGTTCCAGTACAAGGTCAAATCAGCGTCAGGTGCCCATGAATTGGATGGAGCAAACAACTATACAGTGACCATAACCAACGTCACGGGTTTTACATCTCCATTTCAATTTTGGACTGAGACGTCTGTCTTTTTTGTTTGTATGCTTCTTTTAGCTCTCTTACGTAATCTGGAAAATCGGTTCTCCGAGGGTCGAAGGCTATTCCCATCCTCGAGCACAGTACTTGAAGTACTGTCGTCTCCAAAACTCTGGCGGAACCGAGCATCTGACCCCTTCCGGAACCTAGTAGCATCCTCATCTCCTTAGAGAACGTGTCTAATCTCTGGTAGATTTCAGAGGGGGGGCATGACCTTTTTTCGAGATAGTCAAAAATAACCTTCGTGTTTCCCTCTCCAACAACTTCAGTAAACACGTCATCGATTGACTTTAGCAACAGAGCATCAAATTGGTCCAGATCAAAGACCATCCCGCTAAGGCCACTCTGGAAAAAACCAATCGACGAGAACGACATAATATGTTTGTGAAGCTCAAATAAGGATTCTCGTTGGATGAATAGAAAAAAATAGCTAGTTGCCCTTAGCTCCACAATCTTGGAAGGCTCTCGAATGGCTTCTGGAGTCTTGGATGGTCCTTTCGTTCGTACTTGGGCTTGCGATTATTGCACATGTTATAACAGGTGTGGGTCTTCGAGTCTATCGACCTATTTGATCAAGGTTTTCAGTTTACTTAGATAGAGCTTTTGCAGCTTTTCTATTTTTGGTGCGATAATTATGCGGCAATATTGTTGCTCTGGATGGTTCTTGAAATAATTTTTATGGTACTCTTCGGCTTTGTAGAATCTATCGAACGGTTCTATTCTGGTCGTTATGGGAGCCTCGAAGAGTTCTTCTTCAGTCAATTCTTTGACAACCAGCTCAGCAGTCGCCCTTTGCAGATTGTTGTGGTAGAAAATGACTGAGCGATACTGGGTGCCAACGTCCGGACCTTGGCGGTTTAACGTGGTGGGGTCGTGCGTCGAAAAGAAGATCTCCAGAATCTCCTTATACGATATCACGCCAGGATCAAAAGCTACCTGCACAACCTCTGCATGGCCAGTTGTTCCAGTAGAAACCTGCTCATAAGTCGGATTCTCAAGGCTACCGCCAGAGTAGCCAGGTTCGACCGACTCAATGCCTTTCAACTGAGAAAAAACGGCCTCGGTACACCAAAAACAGCCCCCGCCAAGGGTCGCCAACTCCACCTTTTTCGGCGACGATGCAGACGAACTACCAAGAGACATAAGCACAATCCCACAAGTATGAAACTAACACTGATCGCACGGTTTTCGTTAATCAACTGGCGTAACTATAAAGGTTGCTGCTATGAACGTTCGACTCAACTAGCTCATTCGGTAACCCACAAGGCTATTCCATTTGAGACCGCTTAACGTGAACGATAAAAAAACAGGTCCCAGAATAGGAGACAAACGCTAATACAACAACATGAGACAGATAGAATTATAAGGCAACGATCAAGGTAGCTATCAAGTGACAGAAGCTGATGCGAATTTGTCCTCAAATCTAACGCGTCTCTTCGCCAGATTTGCTTTGTTTTTTGAACCTATTTCGCCCCGCTTCGTTTCCTTCGAGCTAGAAAGAAAACTGCGGAAGTGGAAAAACAGTGGCATAATCGATGATTACAAAGTCACCTCCAAGCGAACTGCAAAATTTCACTACAGAATCGAAGTCAACTTAGAGCTCACCCAGCGACAGGCAAAGCGGATAATAGGAGACACGCTGATTCGAACACTGCGAAAATTAGGGAGGTGATCTAATGGTCGAAGAAAAGAAAGGGCATGCAAAAATCACCATAGAAGTGGAATTAAACGAGGCATTGATGGACGTAATAAAAGAAAGCATAAAGAACATGCCTCAAGCGCCCGGAATAATGCGAAACATTATGCGCCGAAGAAGCGAAGAGAAAGAATAGCGCCGAAGCAAAACTCAAGAGATCAGAAATTTCAACCGATAAACCGGGTCACACCCTTTCAAACACAATCAAATCAAACATGAGACGGATCCCGCAGTTCAACATCAGCAATTCGAAAAGAAGGATAAGAGAACGCCGTTAACACAGCTAGTCACTAGCTAGCTTGATCATCCCCACGTCCATCCTATGAAATAAATGGCATTGCTTGTTTTGCCTCGCAGACGTATTTCGATAAGCCCAGATCTTTAAGCATTGAGCTAGGGAACCGATTTCCAATTCCTTGCACCGACTTGAGACGATTTTCTTGATCCACAGTATCATCCAATTTTGGGCGCGAAAATGTCGCATTTTTCGACGATCGCAAGCCTATGATTTTGCCGTAATATCATCAGCAAGTGCAGTGTCTTGTTGCTTATCCTGAACGTTTCTTATGAAGGCTATTGCTTCGCCGAATCCTCGTGGAAGGTAAACGGGTTTAATGCCTGAGGCGTATAAGTTGAATCCAGTTCTTGATTGAAGCCCAAAAGCGGTCACGCCTAAGAGGCAGGGAATTAAGGCAACAAGCGTTGTCAAAACTTTAGCCGAGGCTAGCTGAGGAATAGCCGCCTCGATTAGATTTGCTGCGGTTTCAATGGCTGAGATGAATGTCGGCTTGAAAATGGATCGCCATAGCGGCTCAAGAGCTAAGATAAGCGCTGGCAAGAATCCAGCCATCAGGATTTTCCACTGGTAGCGTCTTGCATGTTCAATGTATGCGACGCTCCTGTAGGGAATCTCCGTCACTTTTCTTGAGATGCGTCCATGCTTAACGAAGAGTCTCCTCTCGGTAGCAACCACGCCCCAGCTACCCCTTGACCATGTTTTCAGGACATGCTCTGGTTCAGTCAAAGTGAGCAAGGCCTCGTGCGGTATGTTTGCCAAGTCGCTCTCAGAAATCATTCGTTCGGTTAATGCATCATCCAGCTCTCTTATCGCTTCCCAAGAAGTCATTTCCCTTGCCCGTTCCTTAGCGTTGGTAGACAGCTTATTCCACAGCTGAGGATCGTCCGCAAGATTTTGAACAGCCTTTGCTGCACCAACAACGTCTTCCGGGCCTTGTGTGTGAACGCCTTCTCGTCCGTTTCGGACCAGCCACGATTGACCACCCGCGGCAGAGGTCACAATCGGTACACCCATGTACATGAATTCCAATTGAGCTAAACCAAGTGCCTCTGCCCGACTCATGAGGATGTTAATGAATGAAGACTTGATAAGCAATGTCTTCTCTTTCTCGTCTATCTCCCCAAGGTAAGTTAGGTTGGACAATTGGCTTGCTTTCTCTTCAAGCCTGTCGGCGTAACGTGAACTGCCTCTTCCCGCCATGACAAAATGAATATCGGGTCTTTCCCTCAACAGATCAGCTACCTTCAAAACAGCAATTGGATTCTTTCTTTCTTCCAAGGTTCCCAAATAAGAAACCAATTTAGCTTTTTCCGGTATTCGGTGTCTCTTGAGAAAGTCCTCAGTGTCGGTCGTTGCAAACCGCAAGAACAATTCTTTATTCACGCCGCTTGAGAAAAGAAAACATTTTTTCGGATCGGCCCCCATTTTGACCTTTTCATTCTTTTCAATTGGCGTAACGACGAGCACGAGATCGGCTGTTCTTAGAATCTGAGACAATGCAAGCCTATTCCAAGCCATTCTGAAAGTCCTTTCCCAAAGGGAATAATGCTTGGCAGATGGTTCCTGAAAATGAGACATATGACAAAATACAATTGGGTCCGCGTAACCTCCCAAATCTTTCATGTATCGCCTCCAAGCAACAAACTTTGCAACTTCTTCTGGTCCATTCCAGAGGGTACTATGTGTTATGAGCACGTTTAACTTGAACTCATCAACTATTCTCTCGAGCACGTGGACAAAATCTCGAAAGTTAATTCTTCGGCGCGGCCATTTCATGACATAGCTATCTACACGGATTACCGGAATTCCCAGCTCCGAATCTTCAACGAGAATGTAGCCTTTTCCTTTCGTCAAGCTCTCGGATGGCATGACGTCGAGACCGTCGTGATAGACGCTGGTAATCAGATAGGCTTTATGTCCGAGAGAGATGAAATCTCGGACCATTCGCTGAGCGACGATTTCTTGACCCTTGCTAGTGCTTGTTTGATACATCAAGACGCCTATTCTTTTACGCATTTTCGCTTCATCTTTTCAGGATTCGTTTGAATCGCAGGAAAAGAGAATCGAAGAAAATACTATTGAAAAAGCCATAGCCCCCCCTACGTGCTCCGCGTTCGTTCTTTCAACACGTTTTCAGAGATTAGACAAAAAATTATTGTTTTCGAATTCCTGTGCTTTGTTAGCCAACCCATTCGCACAAGCTGGTTTAGGTAGCAACTCTCGATTGGGCGCGAACGTCCCGTCAAATCGGACACCTGCGTTGCGTTACATTCGCCTTTAGATGCTACTATCAAGTATGTCTTTCGAAGATTGTCTGGCAAGGACAGAAGCTTTGATTCGGAAATCTCTAAAGACGGGATATTCCATTTTGAAAGAACAGTTTCGATATCGTCAAGCCTATAACGTATTTGCTGAATCTCTTGGAAAATCCGATCAAACGCCGATCTCCTCACGTGTTCATGACCTCCTTCCTATTCATCATTACCTGTTTTTCAAGTTTATGTGACATTGAATCGCTGTACCAACAG
Organism: Bathyarchaeia archaeon; assembly: GCA_035319765.1. GTDB lineage: Archaea > Thermoproteota > Bathyarchaeia > Bathyarchaeales > SOJC01 > DATHCB01. The sequence goes on along the minus strand of DATHCB010000122.1, from coordinate 14,851 downwards.
CTCGATGTCTTAACCTCTTGGCATCTATCCGTTCTCATTGGAAAAACAAAGGCACCAAGACGGTCCTTCAACTTTTTCTCATCCTCCCTTGATTAGTTTTGATCATAGGAAAATCAGAACTAAACAGGAGACCATTTGTCATAATGGCATTCAAAAAATCTGGAACACTTTCGAATTCTACGAGATAATCGCAATCGAGAGTCTTTAATCCTATATCATCATGTATTACCCCGATGCTGATACTGGAGACTCTAAACGCAGGGTTGTCCATTTCCGAGTCTCCCAAATAAAGTACCCCGCAGTTCTTTATCGCCAACTCATTAAGCATCTCTTGCAGCGCCCTGCCCTTGTCAGGAACAACAGGACATACGTCGTAAAACGGTTGTGTCTCATACTTTATTACTCTCAATCCTGACGCTTTGCAATATATCGCGATGCGTTCAGCTTCGTGTCTTGCCATTTTCGAATCTCTCGCCCGGCGCCAGTCTACGCAGAAAGCGATCGTCTGTCCCTCGGAATCTTGTTTCTCCTCTATTTCGACTCCGCCACTAGCGGTTTGCGACTTTGCATATTCCAATGCAACAGAAATGCTCGTTAGCATATGCTCTAAGCATTCTCTCTTTAGAACCCTCTTGCCAATTCGCATTTCCAGCCCGCCTATTGCTGACCAAGCATGAGCAAAAGGAGTCCGTGGCATTACAAACGACAGATCTTTCATAGTGAAAATCGATATCGGTAGGAACCTGCCAATTTGGGTCAGCATTACTCGCGTTTCTAGCGGAACCCGCGATTCCGCTCTTGAAACATTCAGAGGGCTTATCGTTCCATCATAATCTGAAGACAGACACTTCACGTTAATCCTTCGAGGTTCGACTTTATTTGTTCGATTCGTTTGGCGCGCCAAAACCTTTTGCACAGCCTCACAGGTAAGAAAGGTATCTGCCCTTCAACTGTGATTTGTTTTTTGATTTCTCAATTATAATACCTTCCTGTCAATCTGTTGAACGAATAAACAGAAAAAAAGAACCGCGTGCCCATCCACCTACGACTCCTAGCCTGAACCTAGAAAGGTCCAAGGTCCAAGCAATGCTATCCGGAAGCAAAATGCGCAACGGCGAACTGAATCTCGCACGACTACGAGACAAGCCAAAGCATTAACTCAAGAAAAGAGAAACCTAGCATAGTCCGCAAGAATCAGGAATGTTAGCACAAAGAAAAGGCTGAGCGCTAAGGAATGCGACTACGTAGGCAGTGTCTCATTTTGCTCTGGGTGCACTTCTTCGAATTCAGTTCTGATCCTTCCATTCGGTCCCTTGTCAACTGCGTTTTCCAGAACGTGGTTGCAGTATGGACAGACATTGGCCATTCGTGGCTTTCCTGTGCTAAAATCTAGCATGGTTAACGGTTTGTTGAAAACCTTTCCGCACTTTACGCATTTAATAAGCATAGAATTTTCTCGAGCGATCTGAGCCTGTTCTCTGTTAACCTTACCGTTGATCCGCTTACGAACATGATCAGCCTCGTTGTCCGTTTTTCCAAAACCTGCAATCAAGACTATGAAACTGAAAACCGCAGGCACAGCCATGAAGACATAGATCAAACGCAGGGCAAACCAGTAAGGATCCAACCAATTCAGACTGGACTGCAAACCATACTGATAAAGCGTGACGTTAACGATCGAATCGATCCTGTTCAGCAAGAGCAAGATAAAAATCGAGCTGACCAGCCATAGCGAGAGAATAACCTTAACAAACCAGTATTTTCTGAATAAATCGGCCACTGTCATGTGACTCATCCACAGAACGGAATCAGACCGTCAAACACAAAAGCATTATGAACAACAAATCAAAATCAGAACACAACCATTTTCACCCTTAAGTTATGGCAGCCTTGAAATTGCTTAAAAATGTATATCGCGCAATACGAGCAAAGGGTAGTTGACTCTATTAAGCGTACTACTCGATGACTCCCTTTGACCTCAGTTTTTCCAAAGAATTCTGGAATCTTATCTCTCTGACTGAGTTCCTGTGCTGCTGCATTAAGCTTCGGTGCGACTTTACCTCGTCTTTCAAGGGTATTGGCTTCAAGTTCTGCGCCCACTTACCACGTTTATTAAAGAGAGATCAGTAAGCTAATTTGATGGCAAGACTCTTATTTATTTCTTACTTCCACTCAAGTAACGGAGCTTTACATAAATAGCAGCAAATTTATTAAAACGCAATTTATATGCATCATTTTGTAAACGTCAGTTATGTTTGATATTATCATCAAGTAACGAACTTCAGAAAGTGTGCTTACAAATAAGAAAGAACAACTCAAGATGGCGTCTAGCAGTAATTCATTTTTTCAATTCATAACTCATATTAAACATAAGGATGAAAAAAGGCATCTTGGGGCTTAGCGTTGAGTGAAAGCGTACCCGATCAAAGGATAATCATACCAGATGATACGTCGCTTCGACAAGAAAAGACAGTCGAAAGAAAGTCTCTGACTCCTACTGAAAGTCAAATCGATAATAAGATGGCCGAGACGGCGGCCGAAGCTTCATCTAGTCGCGAAAGAATAGTTGACAGAAAAACCATCGTCTACGAAACATTGGTGGACCCAACCGTAATAAAGGTGACGGGAGAGAAACTCAAGACTCAGCTATTTAGTAGGCTCGGATTCTTCAGGCCTAACCGAGAAGACATTCAGTTTGTCTCTATCAACAAATACTATGAACCCTATGTCGTTATCGGCGGCAAATACGCGATTGACTACTACCGAAAATCTGCCTACGCGGTCAAACTTGACAAAGAAGTGCGAGAGGTTATCCTCCTGAACCAACAGTTCGCCCCAGAACAATCGATAGATTCGTATGGCCAAAGTCATAAAGTGATCAGACTCGACGGAGAAGAACGAATAATGAAGGAATTTAATGCGTCGCTGATCATAGACCGATCAGGCGAGGACGTCACACTTGAAAGGCTTCCTTCAGCTCCTTCAGAAAGGAATCCCGAGAAAATATTGACGGAATTCGGCGCAGAGGAAATCCCTGAAGACGAAGATCTAAACATCATCCAGTCCAAAATACTCAAACGCCCCAACGACATAAACCGAATCGTTAACGAACTCTTCGAAGTTAACGAGCGAGTCGTAATCTACACACCGAGGTTCAGACTTCTGTATAGGAACGTGGGGACGGGCGAAGAAAGAGCTATGGAGTTTGACGGTGTAACAGCTAAGAGAATCTTTGTACGCACAAACGTCAGAAAAGCCCAACGATGAATGAAGCGGCACCCCCTTCAAATTAAAGAATAGAAAGACGAAAAGCATTCGAAGCGCGAGTTGCTTATCTCCACCACTTCTTCTTGGTAGGCATTGCGAAGATTTCCCTGATTTCTAATCTTTTTTGCGTGTCTGGACCAAGCATATCCGCTGTTGAAGTCGCCTTAACGACTATGGCTGTGTCAGAACCACCTCCAGTGCCTCCGACCGCGATCACATCCTGTCGAGCAGATATTAGCCCCTTGTCCACCGCGATTAGGGCTACCTCAGCGCAAACCTTCATCCCTTGACCAAAGGTGTAAAATGTGTTCCTGATCAAATCCTTCCCGACCTCATGCAGTGGCAAATAATTCTCAAAATTGCAAATGGTCACTCCCAAGTTTTTGAGTTCCTTCGTGTTCTCAGCGGAGACATTCTTCCACGAAACTGCTATCAACCTTGCCTTATTCCTCAGAGCCTTCCCAAACTCGACCGCAGTCTTGCCCGTAGTACTCGCTATTATGACCGTTTTAATTCCCGTTTCATCAATCTTTTCTGAAACTGCCCGAATCACCGAATCAGTATTCTTAGAACCCGGCTCATCAAAACACAAGGTTTTACTGATTTTATCCATTAGCATCGCCACTAGAAGGATTTGTAGCGGCGTTTGGTAATAAACTATTTTCTTAATCTCTGAAAGACGCGATTAAGGAATGACTTGGTGTTGGTTGAGTATGTCTTCTCAGATCAATCAAATCCATTCTTGTAAGGTCTTGGGTCATTTCACTGCTTTATTGTTCCCGTTTGGAGTAATGTCGCGAATAGTCTCTTCTTGAATAGGTGCGCGAAACCAAAGAGTTCTGCTGAGGCAAAAGCTGTTTAAGCCTGTCTCAGCGTAGGTGCATTGTTAGCTTATGATCCGTTTATGGTTCGACAAGGGCACGCTGTTGGTAAAGGGAGAAGTTGGAACCCCTTACGGGAAGTGGGATCCGAGAGTGGGTTGCTACCGAATCAAAGCCCTGCATTACCGAGACGTTTTATCTTATCTGAAAGAAAGCGCACTCTCGTATTTGGATGAAGTCCCCAATCCTCCACCTCTTCAAACATTGAAGGAGGCTGTTAAACTCCGTCCTTATCAAGAAGAAGCCTTGAGCAAGTGGCAGAACGCTGGAATGCGAGGGGTTCTTGTTCTGCCTACAGCCGCAGGAAAAACTTTCATTGCTCTGAAGGCGATAAGCTTTTTGAAGACACAAACCCTCATCGTCGTCCCCACGTTGGATCTTATAGACCAGTGGAGAAAGCGAGTGAATGATCACCTGGGCATTGAAGCTGGAGCGATTGGCGGAGGAGAAGAAAACGTCCAGATGGTAACAGTCTCAACCTATGACTCGGCTTATCTACAGGCAGAGGTGCTGGGCAACAGGTTCATGTTCACTGTGTTCGACGAGGTTCATCACTTGGCTTCTCCTGGCTATATGCAGATCGCTGAAATGTACATCGCGCCCTATCGCATGGGTTTAACTGCTACTTATGAGAGGAGCGACCAACGCCACGCGTTGCTGCCAACGCTTGTTGGTGATTTGGCTTACGTTGCAAGAGCTGACGAACTGGCCGGGAAGCACCTTTCTCCGTACGTTCACGAGAAAATGTACGTTGATCTGACTCCAGAAGAACAAAGGACCTACGACAAAGAGATGGGTGTCTTCAACAATTACTTAAGAGAAAGGAGGATCGTTCTAAGAAGCATAGAGGATTTTCACAAGTTCATAATGGCCACGGGGAGAGACAGAAGAGCCCGAGAGGCCCTTCTGGCCAGAAACCGCGCAATAAAAGTTGCGCTGAACTCCGAAGCAAAACTGAGCCTCTTGGCAAAGCAGCTTGAAAACAACAGGAACGAGAAAACCATCATCTTCACACTACATAATGATCTCGTCTATGTAATCAGCCGCAGGTTTCTGATACCCGCATTGACTTACCAAACACCGAAACAGGAACGTCGTGACATCTTGGAGAACTTCAGAACGGGCGATTACAAGACGATTGTTACCTCTCAGGTTCTTGACGAAGGCGTCGACGTTCCAGACGCTTCAGTAGGCTTTATCCTCAGCGGAACGGGAAGCACTCGGGAGTACGTCCAACGACTCGGTAGACTCCTCAGAAAAGTGGAAGGAAAAAGAGCCAAGCTCGTGGAAATAGTTTCAAAGAAAACTATGGAGATCAGAATAAGTCGCAGACGGCGCCAAAAAACAGGCGAAGAGGCTTAGGACGATGCTTCCAAGCGAGCTTCTCTCGGTACGAAAGAGGAAAGGCGTTATATGGCCTAGGTACGCTGCGCTGTCCGATGACAACCTCGAAGTTGCCAACAGCCTCATAAGAGTGTATAGAAGCCATTTGGGCGAAAAAAAGAGCATCGTGAAAGAAGTTGTGGATGAGATCGAACAGAAAGGCTACGACTACCGTTTCACACGTGGCTTGTCCTTTATCCTCGACAGACGGAGCCGCTTCAAATGCAATGACCAGATCAACGCGATAGACCTGAGAAGAAAAATCTATCAAGCAACCGGAAAGCTTGGATTGCCCACCACGTCGGAACAGCGAACGCGGATAATCGAAATTGTCGCCTCAGAAGTGAAAATCGCGTCAGAGACGGTAGAAAAGTTCTCGTACGCCGACTTGGAGAGTGAGCTAATCTTGGAAGAGTTTGAACCGTTGTCTCCGTTTGAGTTGCTTCAGGAGTATAATCTAAGCTTGACACAGACGCTGCTCTTCGACTCGACCGAAATCACGTTCACGTTATCTAGCAGCTGGCAAGAAATCTTCTATGCAGTCAAGAAATTTGGGCTGATCTACGATGCCTTCCGAAACGGCAGCTTTTGGATCAAAGTGGATGGCCCAGCTAGCCTTTTCAAGCTGACCAGAAGGTACGGAACATCCATAGCCAAGCTCTTACCAGTCATAGTTGCCAATCCAGAATGGATACTTGAAGCAAGAATCCTCTGGAAATATACAAACGAGATATGTAACTTCAAGATTCAAAGCTCAAAACATCAAGCCTTGTTGAGAAAGCCCAATGTGTTAAGTGCCTCGTTTGACAGCACTGTTGAGGAGGATTTCGCAGGGCGTTTCCAGGCGTTGGCAACAGGATGGCTCTTAAGAAGAGAGCCGGAACCCGTTCTCGCAGGCCAAGGTATCATCATTCCTGATTTTTCACTTGAAAAAAGAGGAATTAAGGTATACGTTGAGATCGTTGGGTTCTGGACAATTGGATACCTGCTGAGGAAAATAGAGAAGCTGAAACAGGTAGATGTAGACATGCTTGTGCTCGTCAACGAGAATTTGGCTTGCGAAAAACTTGTCCAGCTGGAGAAGCATACCAAGCTGAACATCATTTACTATCGAGACAAAATTCCCTTAGCACCAATCATTCGTCATCTCGAACAAAGGTTCAAAAAGGTCGAGGGTGAACAGATCAGGTTCGTTAAAGATCTTCCCGTAGTATTTACGGAGCCCGTCGTTAACTACGAAGAATTCGCTTCAAGAATAGGAGTTTCAGTAGAAGCGATCAAAGCAGCATTGATGGATAAAGCTCCCCAAGGTTATACTGTAATAGCAAACGAACTAGTGAGACAAGACGTACTCGAGCAAATCCGCAAGAAGATCGAGGAACAAACGGATCAGAAAGGCCACTTATGGCTTCTGGAAGCAATCAAGACGGTCGAAGCGGAGGGCGCAAAAGACGCAACTGGCATCCTGAAAACGCTCGGGTACAAGGTTGTGTGGCATGGAATCAACAGCAAAGAAGCCGAAGTCGTCAAGGCATGAAAAAAGCAGATCGGCCGGCTACTTTTGGCTCGGAATAGCGATCCGATGAAGATGAGAAAGGACTCAGCGTAATTTTTGCAAAGACACCTTCGAGACCAAATCCGCACAAAGGCTGGCGGGTTTGGAATCTATCGATAACGCTAAATATGTTTCAACTATTTTGAAACAGACGGAAAGATTGCTTTCATGTTGAAAAGCGAAGCTAGGAAGAAAATCGTTGTACTCTTAATCGTGTCAATTTCGATTCTTCTTAACTTGTACACGCTCGTCCAGGCGTATCCTGAGACGTTTAAGATTGATTCAGGATGCTGTGGGAGCCAGATTCTCGCCAAGGATTTCTCAGCGTACTACACGGGAGCATGGAGACTCTTCCACGACCCTTCGAACATTTACACGGAAGGACTATTAAATGACGGACAGGCGCCTATCTACCCTCAGGCGCCCACGTTGCCACCGGAACCCTTCAAGTATTTGCCCTCGTTCCTGATTTTTACCTCTGCCCTGCTCGTTTTTAACTATCAAGAAGCTCTAATCGCATTCGACATTATACAATTCCTTCTCCTACCCGTCATGGCGTTCCTTGTCTACACATTGCTCAAGAGAAGAAGCATCCTCACCATAGCGATCGTGATAATCATAGCCATACTTCAACCGTCGCCAGTACCGCACTGGGGGCTGTCGGTGAGTTACTTCTGGCAATGGGGCGAAGGTCAGGACAAGGTGTTAAACACAACTCTCCTGCTCCTCTCATTCTATTTGGGTAAGGGCCGCAAACCCGTCTTGTCAGGAGTTGCGCTTGCATTGGGAGCTTTCGACCCCAGATTCTTCCTCCTCAGTCTTCCATTATTTATCTATTACAATAGCCCATACCTTAAGAGAGCGGGGCTGTCATTAGTAGCAAGCCTTGCCGCGCTTAACTCTCCCTTGCTATTAGACGGAATAGGGATCGAATTCTTGCGAATGGTGATCGAACGGGGACCCACAACGCCGCTTTACTATTACGCTCTGATCCCATTCTTGACATTGGTGTCAATAATGACCGTAAACATAAAGGAAATCTATGCCGTTATCAAAACGCTTCTTTCTACAATGTTCAAGCGTTCTGAGTTGACAAAGCCTCAACTTGGCAAGTCAGGTGGGCAATTCTAATTGTCGATGAAACAGTTCCATAGTTTATCGCTTGACCATGGTTACCCTTGTTGAAGGGACTTAAGGCTTGGCCCGCTTTATCCTCCAAAGTAGGAAAGGACCAATCACAATAGGACTCCTGACATTGAGGGAGTAGAGAGAGTTATCACTTTTGGAATCGCAACATGTTCGTAGGAATATATTCTACGGCGCCCTCTGCAATAGCGGCCTCTTTAGCATAATTGAGTTTCCACATTAATCGCGCGAGCACTTATAAAACCATGTCTTAAATTGCCACGAGCCGAGTCTATGGTTAGATTAGGCACAAAATAGTGCCTAATTCTGGAAAGAGCTTAATAGTCAGAAGTTATTACTTTCGCGTTAAAGCCATGAGTAAAAGAGGAATCTTGGTGCAGATTTCGATAGAGGCCAAAGCAATGCTATCTTGTTCTATTGCACGCAGTCCAAATCCTAAATGGCAGTGATGATGCTGCAAATCCCAAACCTAATTGCTTTGATGCAGATTGTGTGTATGCAATTTGGGTATATCGGAGTCCTGATCGTAAGCCTAGCTGGCGCTCTGTCAATTTTTATACCAGTTCCGGATACTATCGCTATCTTCACTTTAGCAGGGCTTAGAGTCGGAGGAGGTTGGGTTTTCGAGCCTATGCTACTCGCCTTAGCAGCAGCAGTCGGCGGTGCGATCGGAAACTTGGCAGGGTACATCCTTGGTCTTAGCAGCGGAAAGGCCATAACTGGCAGGTTCAGAAAGAACCTCGATTTTCTAGCCAAGATTCTTAATAGGTTCGGCGCCTTCGCAATTTTCGCTTTTGCTTTAACCCCCCTGCCTGACGACCTCATTTTCATCCCACTCGGCGTAAAGCGTTATAATCCAATTAAGGCCGTAGTGTCAGCCATGATGGGAAAATTCCTTCTTTGCTTGGGGGTGGCCTACGGTGCTAGATTTTCAATAAGCCTGATCATGAGCATGCTTGGCGCCGGAACCGGCTTAGTGTCCGTACTCGTTAGCACGACAGGCGGAATAGCGTTAACTATTGCTTTGTTTAAAGTAGACTGGGCCGCACACTTCGAGAAGCATATGACTAAAATGAATGATGAGCAGAAGTATTTCGACTGCAGCTGCTTCAGTCAAAAGGAACTACAGCTTCGGATAGCCACATTCGTGAACGACCTCACACGGGAGAAGAGCCTATTCGGAAAAGACAAAATTAGCCTAGCCGTGTGCCTTGAAAGAGTTCGCCTTACAGCACTATGAGACCTTAGTAACAGCCAGATGCATCTTAGTATTTCAAAATGAGCTGAAGATACTCTCTATCCCTTTCTCCTCTCTTCAGCTTTTTCCGAACTTTGCCGCACTAATAGCATAAGGATGAAACCACAGAAGTCCGTTGGGGGTTGCTCCAAGAATCTCAGCTGCGACACTGGTCATAGGCTATCAGATTCATGGCACGCTCAATAAAGAAAATCAGCATGAATACCGTCGTTATGTCCTGAAGCGGAACCTGAGATGCAGTCATAGCGAATGGATTAGCAAAACAAAGTGGGCCGAGAGAGATTTGAACCCACTACCACGTGGCGATATCTCCCGCATCTTCCCTTTTTTTTCTCAAAAACTAAGACTTCTCTTTCGTAAGAAGAGTATATTATTGATGTGAGAAAGCAGGACTGCCATGCTATTAAGGGTCGGGATCGTTAAGAATTTTCCATGCCGCCTGATCGATCTAGACTTGAACATGTCGGCTTCAGGTGCGTGAAACTGTGCTTTGCGCCCTTATGTGCCATGAATTGGGCATAGAACTTTGTTTCAAAAAGTCTTATTTCCAACTAAGCCAATAATGATTCTTAAGAAGGCGAGAAAGTTGAGGAGGATAGGCTAAAGCATTATTGTGGCGTTATTGCTTTTGGGTTTGTTTGTTTTCGCATTTTACCCTTCAACCCGCAAGAGCTCAATCAGGAACTATCATCATCAATCCTGACGGAAGCATAAGCAGCCCTGTTCCTGCAAACATCACCACTCACGACAACGTTACGTACACTTTCACGGGCAACAACTATCTTCCCATAGTCGTGAACAGGAGCAACATAATCATAAACGGAAGAGGCTACACGGTTCAAGCCTCAGGGAGCAGCGGATTCTCCGTATATGACATAAGCAACGTAACCATAAAAAACACCACCATAACAAACAGTGCGATCGGAATTTATCTCGACTCTTCTTTCAACGACAATTTGTCTGGCAACAACGTCATAGCAAACAAATTTGATGGTGTAGAGCTTTTTGGTTCCTATAACAATATTATTTCGGATAATACGTTCACAAGTGATGGGTTGGAGGTCTGGTCAGCCTTCCAAAATGTTGTTACGGATAACTTGGTTAACGGCAAGCCGCTCGTTTACCTTGAGAATATGGTCAACCAAGTCGTAAGTGATGCGGGGCAGGTGGTGCTCGTAGACTGCGATGGCATAGTCATAAGTGACCTCAACCTATCCCATGCAAGTATAGGCGTGGAGCTGTGGAATACTAGAAACGCCAGAATAACGGACAACAATATGACAAGCAACTATGAGGGTGTTTTTCTTTATTCCTCCTACAATAACACACTTTCCGGAAACAACATAACAAACAACGAGGATCGTGGCATCCTGACCACCTACTCATCGTCCGACAATGTCGTTTTTTGAAACAACATAACAAACAACGGTGTTGGCGTCGACTTCGAATGGTCGTCGTCCAACAATACCGTTTTTGGAAACAGCATAACAAACAACCTTATTGATGTCAGCATTTATTCTTCCAACGACAACAGTGTAGTCGGGAACAATATAGCCGACGCGCGCTACTATTATGGCATCTGGCTCGAGTATTCTTCTGACAACACAATTTCAGTAAACAACATAACAAATAACGACTATGGTGTCTACCTAGAATATTATTCCTCCAATAACAGGTTTTTCAACAACTACTTCATGAACAACACTCAGCAGGTGCAGAGCGACGGCTTACCGAACACGTGGGACAACGGTTATCCTTCTGGCGGGAACTATTGGAGCGACTATCAAACAAGATATCCGAACGCTGCTGAAATCGATAGTTCTGGCATTTGGAACACGCCTTACGTTATCGATTCCAACAACACAGACTACTACCCACTTATGGGGCCCTACTCCCCACTTGCTCTTTCAGTCAGCATTTCACCTAGCTCTGCCACTTTGGATTTTAATCAGTCTCAGTCTCAGACCTTCACAGCTACGGTTTCTGGTGGTGTCAGTCCTTACGCTTATAAGTGGTTTCTGAATGGTGAGCTTAATTACACTGAAATCACAAGCTCAACCGTATCCTTATGGAATTTCTCTTCGCAAAATCCAATCGGGAACTACACAGTTTTCGTAACCGTCATGAGTGGTCCAGCAATGGTCTTTGCAGAGTCTAACACGGCCTTCATAAGGGTCAATCCTTCTCTGTCTGTGACTATCTCGCCCCGTTCGCAAACTCTGTACGTTGGTCAGTCTCCACACTTCACTTCAATCGTTTCTGGTGGTACGCCTCCCTTCACCTATCAGTGGTACTTGAACGGTAGACCTTTCCCCTCGGGTCCTATTATTCCTTACACTGTGCTTCCCCCAGGCACTTATAGTGTCTACTTGAACCTTACTGACTCAATAGGCATCACAGCAAAATCCAACGTTGCCCAAATCACCGTAACAAAGTCAGTCCCGGTTGGCGGAGTCTCAGCACCAATAACCACGTTCAGCTTGTTGGCTCCTTGGCTAAGCACCGTTTCGCTACTGGCTGCTGCGGTGCTGTTGAAAGGATTCATTACAAAGAAAAAAGGAAAGTGGGAAAAACAACCCCTTTCGCAGAAGAGGCTGAAATGACCAAAATCTGTGAACAGTGACCCAGCAAATAAGCCCAGTGCACTGCAGAGGTCCTATCCAGCCTCTGCTTCAACCTACAATTTTTAAGCAGCCAGAGCTACGTCCTCTCAGTCTTGTCAAGGCTCGAACCCACAGAAGTCACGCAGATCAAGAACGCGTTCATCAAGAACCAGACGCCAAGATTCCCGAAATTCTTCGCCTCACACCAGCCCTACGGCACAGTAGCCGGATACCGCAACAAAATCAAAAACCTAGACCAAGAAAGACTAGCGAACCTGATTAAAACATGCGGCTTCTTACTGCAGACAAAGGTGTATCTCCTATGGCGAAAAGCTTCGGCTTCACTCTAAGAGTCGTGCGCCCATCATGAATCAAGAGCTTGGCATAGAGTTCTTAACCAGGCCCAGCCTCTTCAGCAGGTCAAGATACCTAGGGTCGGTCCGAACCCCGTCTAAGAACAAATCATGCTGAATATACAAGGGGCCACTCTCTCTCTGGGAGTATGCTCGTTCGAGCCACTCGAAGCCCTTGTCGACGTCGCTCAAAAAGAAATAGAAATTCGCGATTTCGGTTAATGACGTACTAGTCTCCTTGGGATGGGCCTCAAGTTCGGGGAGGAGTCTCCTGACGGTCTCCTTATCGCCCTTGAAGTAAGCCGTCCATGCATCGATTTTGGTCCTGATGCGGGGCAAAATGTCCTGCAGATATCTTGCAGTGGCTTCGGCTTCTTTGTCCATCTGGTCGTACATCTTCATCATCCCGTAGGTCCACATTAGATAACCTTGAGCGCCCTCATACCCCAGTTCGACCGCAATCCTGTACTTCTCAGCAGCTCTCTGCCAATCCCTCCTTGCCTGGTAGTAAAATCCGAGGTTGTAGATGATTATCCCCGAGAGAGGGTCAAGCTCGACCGCCTTCTCACTCTCCTTCAGGGCTTCGTCCCACCGCAGCTCCGAGCGCAAGACAAAGGAGTACCACTGGTGGGTTGTAGCGTAGCTCGGCTTCAGTTCAATCGCCTTCCTGAACTCCTCCTCGGCCCTGCGAAGGTCGTACTCACCATAGTAGACCATCCCCAAAGTGGTATGCGCCTCGGCCAGCGCCGGGTCGAGCTGCAGGGCTCTCTCAGACAGTGCCTTGGCCTTTGCCAAGTTCTCCTCTGGATCGATGTTCCAGTTGTTTCGCAGCAGGATCGCGCAGTCCGCCTGTCCGACGTAGCCGAGGGCGAAGTCTGGGTCCTCATGCACGGCCAGCTCGAAGTACTCCATTGCTTTCTTGAGGTTCTGTGGGCCTCGCTTGTTCCAATAGTATCTGCCCCTGAGATATAGAGTGTAGGCAGTTGTGCTTTCTGTCGGCTTCTTCTCGACGCGTTCCTTCTCCGCGGAGAGGATCCGAACCCGAAGCGCTTCTGCAACCTGCTTTGCCACGTCGCTCTGGACCTCGAATATGTCGTCCAGCGTTCTGTCATAGTTCTGCGCCCAAAGGTGCTCGTCGTCGGCGACGTCGACGAGCTGGGTGGTGACCCGTATCCTGTTGCCGGCCTTCCTGAAGCTTCCTTCGAGGACCGACCCAGCCTTGAGCTCCCTTCCTATCTCCTCGACCTTCTTGGTAGTCCCCTTGTAGCCCATGACCGATGTCCTTGAAATGACTCTGAGGCCGCTGATTCCAGATACGGTAGAGATGATTTCTTCCGTCATGCCGTCCGCGAAGTACTCGTCGTTAGGGTCTGGACTCATGCTGACAAAGGGTAGCACTGCGATCCGATGCTTATCGAGAACGGCCTGTCCAACCGTCGATTCTGGCGCGTTAACTTTAGGCACCATTCCCAAGCTTGCGAGAGAGAGCAGCAGTTCCTCTTCCAAGTATTTGCTGTTCCCCATCTTCTTGATCGTTAAGTACTTTCCGCGGCCCCTTTCGGTTTCCTTCTCGTAGATGCTGATCTCTCCTTCGAATAGTCCGAGAATTGCGTGAAGCTCCTCTGACGCGTGCATCTGCGGGTCGAGGACCGCCAGAGTTGTGAACCCAGACGGCTTCAACTCTGAAAGGAGCGATGTCAACCACCGTCTGGTCTGAACCGCATGATGCTGCAAGAGAACGTCCGAAACAAGGCCGAGACAAATTCTTCTCGGACCCTTCAGCGACGTGTTTAATCTGCGGATCGCCGAAGTCAAGACCATGCTAACGTCAGTGAGGTTTTCCACTCCCTTCAGCTTGAAAACGTTAGTCGCATCTTTCACGATCGCATCTGCTTGTGGATTGCATACGAACAGGTGAAAATTTGACGGGAACTCTTCTGCAAAAAGCTTCGCAGCGCCTGGATCTATCGTCACGTAGAACGTAACTTCGCCCTTTCTCGCTCCCGTTTCAAGAAAGTCCTCAACTAATAGATCTCTCTCGCTGCAGGCAGGAGACGTCAACGCTACTGCAAAGTTTCTAGGTAACCCACCGTACAACAGCTTGTCAAGGTCTGCGTATCCGGTAGAGACAGGACGAGCAGACAAAATACGATCACGTTCAAGAGACGACAAGGCCACCCTCTCAACATCAACTTAACATTAGAATACTATTGAAATCTGCGTTCTTATCGCTTTTGGAAGAGCGCGCGCTATTTTTCTCTGTTGAGTTTCCAGCCTTTTTGGCGTAGTGTTTCTTGTACTTTTGGGATTGTTAGGGCGAATTTGACGTGGCGGCAGTCTGCTGATTGGCAATATTCTCATCAGAGCGCGCTTTTTGATTTTAAGGCAAATGCTTTTTTAGTTTA
>DATHCB010000121.1:0-21072 GCA_035319765.1 Bathyarchaeia archaeon | reverse complement strand
TTAACGTGTAAGTCAAGGGAATCAAACCAAGCGTGTTAAATGATGTGGCAAGAATGAACGCGAACACGTCAAAAATAAGAAAATAAACTGCAAAAATGAAGAACCTGTCCAAATCCACCTTCAACTCTTCGGCTGGCAGGTCTTCTCCGCAGGCGTACGGTGCGGTCTTTCCAGGTTGACTTGTTTTTTGGTTTTTTTCCGATATTTTTCCGCCAAACCAGTAAATGAACGTCATTACAGCTATACATAAGCCGAAGATCAATGGCAACATGTAAGGTAGCTGATCTGGCATCTGTTCGGCTTCCTTTTTGTGAAAGGCTTTTAAGCAACGTTTAAAGTTTTCTCTTATTTCTTTAAAAAAAATGCGAGGGAAGTCTGAGGAGGTTCTCTAACGCTCAGCGACCTGGTTCAAATCGCCCTGATGGTCATAGCCATCGTATTAGCCCTCGCAACAGTTGAATTAAGAGATATTCTGCACGCAATTATTTCCTTCTGCGGCATGTGCATAACCATAGGTGCGCTCTACTGGCTACTAGACGCACCGTACGTGGCGGTTTTTCAGTTGTTGATCTATGCTGGCGCAATAGTCGCATTATTCACGGCAACAGTTATGCTAACCACACGTAAGGAGAGCATAAAATAAGATGACCATAGACAGAATAAGTGTAGCTGGACTGGTGGCAAGTCTTTTTCTGGTCTTGGTTCTGGGCGTGTTTATCGCACAGAACAGTTTCCCAACTTTTCTTGCACCCTCTAAGGAACAACTAGTCAGCGTTGCAGAGTCTTTAGGTCAGCAAGAAAGCAATTTCATGTGGACCAATCGCTACGCAGACCTGATTACCCAGGCCTTCGTTCTATTCGCGGCAGCAGCTGGATGTCTAGCAATACTAAGAATAGAAGAAAATAGGAAGAATGAGGCTGGATGATTCCACTTTCCTACTATCTAATGTTTACGTTCACGTTATTTATAATCGGACTTTATTGCCTCGTGACTAAACACAACATGATTCGGCTGATTTTGGGAATAGAGTTGATGGTAAACGCAGCGAATTTCAGTTTCATTGCTTTTTCATCTCATTGGAGCGTTGGATTCATTGACCCATTAGCTCATTCGTTCGTTATTATTTCCACGGGGTTGGTTGGCTCTGTGACGGCTGTGGCTTTGACGATCGTTGTTTATGCCTACAGACACTATGCAACTTTGGACGTCCGTGAATTAAGGCGCTTGAGAGGCTAAAACCTAGGAGACCGATAGTGTTCCCGCTTCCTCTTGAGATACTTTTTCTCTTTGTCGTTACCACGCCTTTTGTTGGCTGGTTGCTTGCCAAAAAGAATAGGCAAAACTTGTGCGGCGCGTACGTGTCCTTAGGGTTGCTGATTTCTGGTATTGCGCTTTACAGCCTATTCTTGACGGTTTTCAGCGGCAGCGTTGTTGGCAACCTGACTTCAGTTACAGCGGGTTTTAGAATCGATATGCTTAGCGTTTTTATGGCTGCGATTTCCATTGGTCTAGGATTACTTGTCACTGTTTATTCGATAAAGGACATGGAAAACGATACGAGGACAATGCTCTACTACACGTTGTTGACGGCTATGATAAGTGGAATGGTCGGCGTTGCTTTCGCCGGGGACCTTTTCACGCTGTACGTCTTCTGGGAACTCATGTGCGTTTCTTCTTATGTTCTTGTTGCCTTCAGAAAAACTGAATGGGAACCTATCGAAGCAGGCTTGAAGTATCTTATTATGAGCGCCGCTGGTTCAGCAACTCTTCTTTTGGGTATGTCGCTTCTCTACGGCATGACTGGAACGCTCAATTTTCAAAGTTTGGCAGCTGCATTAACTGGGGCGAGGCAGAATGCATGGTTGTCATTATCGTTCCTGCTGATTCTTATCGGGTTCGGAGTCAAAGCCTCAATCGTTCCACTTCACACATGGCTGCCTGACACTTATTCAGCTGCGCCGACTCCCATTTCTGCGCTACTTTCAGGAGCGGTCACTGAAACTGGAGTGTACGCGTTGGCAAGAACCCTTTTTTCGGCTTTTTTGGCATTCCAGGTTCAGTGGGGGCTCGTTTTGGCGGTGTTAAGTATTATCACCATGACCCTTGGAAACATTACAGCGTTAATGCAGAAAGACATCAAAAGACTGCTTGCTTATTCAAGCATTGCACAAATTGGTTACATGCTTGTCGGCATAGCTGTCGGCACTCAATTGGGACTCACAGGTACTTTCCTGCAAATTCTTAATCATGCGCTGATGAAAGGAACCGCCTTCCTTTGTGCAGGCGCAATAATCTACAGAATAGGAACCAGACAATTAGGGGAAATGGGAGGTATAGGACGAAAAATGCCGCTCACGGCGGTTGGCTTGGCCATATCGCTTTTCGCGTTGACAGGAATACCGCCGCTGAATGGTTTCGTTGGTGAGTTGACACTGCTCACGTCAGCAGTTCAGGCGAATATGTCGTGGCTTGGCATAGCTATTATTCTGAATAGCATATTGTCAGCCGGATATTACCTACAAGTGATACGCGTTTTAGTAGAGCCTGCTTCATCTGAGAAACTCGAGAAGGTCAAAGAAGCACCACTCATCATGCTGGTGCCCATTTGCATAATGACAGTATTGATAATACTCTTCGGAGTCTATCCAGACCCAGTTTTGGTTTTGGCTCGAAAAGCAGCTCAGAGCCTATTAAGCATGGGAGGATAAAGGTGAACGACCCTGTTACCTAGCGACTTGATTCCTTGGCTCTGTTGGCTTTTCCCCATAATAGGCGCAGTGGTTGCCCTGCTTTTTGCAAAACTTAAAAAAATGAGAGACCTAAGCGCTGTTTTGTTTTCGTTTCTAGGCCTACTTATGGCGACTTTTCTCATTCCCGGATTGTTTAGCTATTCGTACGTTGACAAACCAGTGTTCTCGATTACGCTGCCAGATGGCGGTGTCTTAAGTTTTGGCTTACTGATTGATCCGTTAAGCATAATCCTTGCTAACGTGGTGGCTTTCTTAGGCTTCCTGATAATGGTCTACTCGCTGAAGTACATGGAAAACGATCATGGTTTGACGCGATTTTGGTTTCTTATGTCGCTCTTTATCGGCAGCATGCTTTTGCTCGTTTTAGCGGACAATCTTATCCTTATGTTCATAGGGTGGAAAATCGTGAGCTTGTGCAGCTTCGCTCTAATCGGATATTATTACAGCGATAATAAAGAGCACTGGATTGGGGGACCAGCGCCATTTCCGTTTCAAAAGCCTTCCAGATGTGGGTTAAAAGCCCTAATCTATACCACCTTCGGGGACACCGCGCTTTTAGCTGCAATAATAATACTCTATATTTATTCTCACACTTTCAACTTTATTCAACTTTACCAGACAGCCGCTGCCTGGCTGCCAGAAATGGCAAAAACCCCCGGCATGCTAGCCTTGACTTCGATTCTTTTCTTGGGAGGCGTATTTGCCAAGTCTGCGCAGTTTCCCTTTCAGGAATGGCTGCCCGAAGCCATGGCAGGGCCTACTCCCGTTTCGGCACTCATTCACGCCGCAACCATGGTTAAAGCAGGTGTATATTTAGTAGCCCGGATGGTGCCTGTTTTCTTCTATGCCCTTTGGGTAGCCAATCCACATTATCCCGAAGCCTCAGTGTTCTTCCTCTCGGTGGCTGCTTCGGGAGTGTTCACAGCTTTTATGACTGGAACGCAAGCCATTGTGGCGAAAGAACTGAAAAAAGTACTTGCCTACTCGACAATGAGCCAAATCGGCTTCATAATGCTTGCCTTGGGCGTTTCAGGCTTGAGCCCAAACGCTTTGGTAGGTGGCGTTTCTGCGGGAATCTTTTTCTTGATAAGTCATGGTATTCTAAAGGCCGCGCTTTTCATGGGCGCTGGCGTCGTCATTCATTTTTCTGGTTCCATCTACCTGTCTGATATGCATTTCTCGCGGAAGAAAATGTGGTTAACTCAGCTTTTTATGTGGATAGTAGCCTTGTCCCTGATCGGCGTTCCACCCTTTGCCGGTTTCTGGGGTAAAGATGATGTTCTGATAGCGAGTTTGCAGAGTGGGCAGTATGTTTTCTTTGTGTTGGCTTTGGCGAGTGTGGCCCTCACTTGCTTCTACACGATTCGTTTTATGGGATTAATCTTTCACCGAGAACAGCACGAAGAACCTAACGAGGCTCACGAAGAAGTCAGCAAACTGGAACTCGTTCCCTACGGAATTCTAGCCGCGTTAACGGTAGCTATTGGCTTAATAGGTCCTCTGGTGACGAGTTTCTTCCAAGAAACTTTCAGCAAATACTACACAGAATCCTTGGTACCGCACTTGGTTGTAGCAACTACTAATAGCGCTTCTGCAAATTCTGGGTTGACCACTTTTCTACCGCTGACTGTTTTGGTGCCAGTAGTTTCCGTGATCACCATTGCAGTTGTTGCCATACCAGCATACAGGCTTTACATTTCCCACAAGATGCAACCAGAGCAATTGGTTATCAGTCACGCAAGTCTTAAACGCATTTATAATTTTCTTTGGAACCGCTGGTACATAGACGCTTTTTATAATAGAGTCTTTGCGGATGGAGTGCTTGCAGTTAGGGAACCCTTGGTTCGGTTTATCGAGAGACCGATCGACTACACCCTGAACGAGAAAATTCCCCAACTTTTCGCCACGGCTAACAGGGGAATTAAGAAGCTCCAGACGGGCGTTCTCTCCGTTAACATTCTCTACATGCTAGCCTTTCTGGGGCTGGTCGCGTTGATCTTACTGCTGTTGGGAGTTGTCTAAATGCTGATTCCATACGTATTACTTCAAGTAGTCGTTGTACCGATTGTTGTGGCTATTATTTGTGTCCTTTTTGGTAGGAGACTTGGGAAGAATTTAGGCTATGTTGCAACAGCTGCTCTTGCTTACACGACTCTTCTCCTGACTTTCGTTTGTGCACAGTTTTGGAGTCAAAGAGTTCCAATTTTCGAAGAATACCATTGGAGCACTGCGGTTTTCAGTTTACAATTCGGGTTTTTGGCGGATGGTCTCAGCTTGCCAGTAGCGCTCGTGATGAATCTTATCTGCACAGTCATGGCCTGTTATTCTGTCAATTATATGGAGCACAGAGTGGAACAGATATACGGCAAAGAGAAAACTGAAATGTACCCGATCTACTATTCTCTTTTCTTGCTGTTTCCAGCTGGCTTAGTCGGCATCGCTCTCTCGACAAATCTGATCGAACTGTACCTTTTTGTCGAGTCAGGGTTGATTCCTTTTTACATTCTGATGGATCTCTTCGGGTATGCAGACAGACATCGAATCGCCATGATGTCATTCATTTGGACGCAGGTCGGGGCGGCAATTTTCCTCATAGGAGCCGTTGTTGCATCGACCGGAACTGGCAGTTTTAACATCAGTGCATTGTCCACTATATCTGGAACTTCGCTTGGCTTCTTGGTTTGCTTTCTTATGCTTGTTGGATGGCTCGTGAAGATGGCAACATTCGGTTTCCATGTTTGGCTACCATACGTGCACACTGAACATCCCACGTCTATTGCTCCTATTCTAGCGACAATGGTCGGCGTGGGCAACTATGTTCTAGCCAGGTTACTTGTCGGATACCTTTTCCTGAGTTTTCAGATCTTTAGCGTCCCTCTGATGATACTAGCGGTGGTCACGATGATTTATGGTGCTCTTCTCACGATAGCCCAGGATGACGTCAAACGTCTATTTGCCTGCTCAACAATAGGTCAAACGTCCTATTCTCTTCTCGGGATTGCGAGTTTAACACAGATGGGAGTCGCTGGGGGAGTTTTTTACTTCGTTAGCCACATAATTGGGAAATGCATCTTATTCTCGGTGGCAGGGATACTCGTCACTCAGACGGGCGTAAGAAGCATCAAAGAAATGGGAGGACTGGCCCAAAGGATGCCTTTTACAGCGATGCTGTGCATTCTGGGTTCAATGGTGCTTTCAGCAATTCCTCCATTGAGTGGTTTTCAAGCCGAATGGATAATGTTTGTCGGAATATTCACGAAAGGAGTCACTGGGTCTACGCCATATTTAATCATAGGAATCATTGCTATTTTCGCAACGTTCTTAACGTCTGTTTATACCTTCTGGCCAGCAATCCGCATATTTTTCGGGCCACTCGCTCCAAATATGGAAAAAGTTAAGGAAGCACCTCTATCCATGACCTTGCCGCTTTTCGTCCTGGCCATCGTGTCTCTTCTGATTGGCATCTTTCCGAACCTTATACTGCGGTTTCTACAAAGCGTCATTTAGCATAAGCAAGAACTTGTGCGAGAGAGTTAATGGTTCTAGTCGCTGGTTTAAGGCGCTTCTCCTTAGGAAGACCTTTACATTTGTAAACTTTTATATTCGGGGCGCCCAAGCATTCCATAGAGGAACCATCGTGAGAACTGAAAAAACGCTTATACCTAGACAGCTTCAGGAAAGGTTGCTTGATGCTGAAAAACTAAAATACTGCTTCGAATGCGGCGTTTGCAGCTCGAGCTGTCCAATGATGGAACTGGCGCCGGACCACTACAATCCGAGGATCCTTTTAGAAACAATCTTTTCCGATCCTGAAAAGGTACTCACTAAATCTAACTTGTGGCTCTGCGGATGGTGCTACAGATGCTATGACAGATGCCCGCAGAAACTGAAGCCACCAGAGATTCTCCTGCAGGTCAGGAGCTTAGCGGCAGAGAGGGGGAATGTGGACGGGCTGAAGGAAGCCGCAGAGATAATTGGAAAAAGTATCCCACTCGCAGAGAGCTGCTACTACGTTTGTTTTCATCCAGAACGGGCAAAAATAAGCAAAGAAGAGTTTGAGAATGCTTTAAAAAGTATAATTAAAAGTCGAAGCAAGACGAGACAGCGCAAGCCTAAGGAGTTATCCAAAGGAAAAATCGCTGTTATTGGCTCTGGTCCTGCAGGGTTAACCGCCGCTCATGACTTAGCGAGAAAAGGTTATTCTGTGACAGTTTTCGAGGCTTCACCTGAACTAGGAGGCATGCTGAGGTATGGAATACCGGAAAAACGTCTGCCGAGGAAAGCCGTAGATGACGATATCGAGTACGTGAAGAGTTTTGGCGTGGAAACTAGAACAAATATCGCCATGGGCAAAGACTTGACTGTGGAAAAGCTGGAGAAAGAAGGTTACAAGGCAGTATTCATTGCCGTGGGCGCACTGAAAAGCAGAAAAATAGGTTGCGAAGGCGAAGATTTGAATGGTGCATCGTGTGCGCTGGACTTTCTCAAGGAAGCCAAATCTGGAAAAAATGTTCACGTTGGCGAGAAGGTTGCTGTCATTGGGGGCGGAAACGTGGCTGTAGACGCTGCGAGGACGGCTTTGCATGAAGGCGCTAAGGAAGTGACGATTTTGTATCGAAGAACGCGAGAAGAGATGCCCGCAAATCCTTGGGAAGTAAAAGAGGCAGAAGAAGAGGGCGCGAAGATAGAATTCCTTACCGCTCCTACGAAATTCATGGGCAGAGAAGGAAAGATGGTAGGTATAGAACTTGTAAAAATGAAGTTAGGCGAATTAGACGAAACTGGCCGAAGAGCGCCCATACCTGTAGAAGATTCCAAATCTACGAGGGATTTTGACACAGTTATTCTGGCAGTTGGAGAAGCCGTGGATACCTCGTTCTTGCCTAAAGGAATAGAACTAAGTGACATAAGCACAATATGGGCAGACCCAGTTACGATGGAGACCACCATGAAAGGTATATTCGCTGGAGGAGACGATGTGACTGGTCCAGCTTCAGTGTTGGAAGCGATAACAGCGGGCAGAAGAGCCGCAGATTCAATTGACTGCTACCTGAAAGGAGGCTATGCGATTTGAAAGACGAACCTGTTGGAGGGTCAATCAAGCTTCCGCAGAAGGGCGACGAGCTTAGAATTGGCGTCTACGTTTGTCACTGCGGGCTAAACATCGCCGGTTCCGTGGATTGCGAAAGCGTTGCAAAATTCGCAGCAGATCTACCCCATGTGGTTGTTTCCAGAGACAACCGTTACACATGCTCCGATCAAGGGCAAGACTTGATAAAAAAGGACATCAAAGAACAAAAACTAAACCGTGTAGTCGTTGCCTCATGCTCGCCTAGACTTCACGAACCCACCTTCAGACGAGCATGCGAAGAGGCAGGTTTGAACAGATATTTGTTTGAGATGGCCAACATCCGGGAGCATTGCAGCTGGGTCCACCTCTACGAGCGAGACAAGGCTACAGAAAAAGCGAAAGATCTCGTTAAAGCTGCCGTGGCAAAGGTTGCTCTACTCGACCCTGCAGTCGAGAGCGAAGTGCCGATCACGCGGAAAGCACTTGTAATCGGAGGCGGTGTCGCCGGCATCCAAGCCGCCTTAGACTTGGCAGACACGGGTTACAAAGTCCACCTGGTGGAAAGGGAACCAAGCATTGGCGGCAGAATGGCGCAAATCGACAAAACCTTCCCAACCATGGATTGCAGCATCTGCATCTTGGCACCGAAAATGTCAGACGCAGGGCGACACCCAAACATCGAACTTCTAACCAACAGTGAAGTCCAAGAAGTAAAGGGCTACATTGGAAACTTCAAGGTCAATGTACTTAAGAAACCTCGCTATGTCACGAAGGACTGCAGCGCCTGCGGCGACTGCTCCAAGGTTTGTCCGATAACTGTGCCAAACGAATTCGATATTGGCTTGGCCACGCGTCACGGTATTTACACTCCTTTTGCTCAGGCTGTTCCGTCCACTTACATCGTAGACTCGAATCTCTGCCTAAACAAAGAAGACATAATAAAATGCGATAAATGCATCAAAGCCTGTGAGAGAAAAGCGATAAACTTCGATATGAAACCCGAAATAAAAGAGTTAGAAGTCGGCACCATAGTTGTCGCAACAGGTGCAGACGTTTACGATCCGACCTCATTGCAAAACTATGGCTACAGAAAACTCCCTAACGTCATCACTTCCCTCGAGTTTGAAAGACTAATAAATGCCGGCGGCCCTTCAGGCGGACACCTGCTTCGACCAAGTGATATGACAATCCCAGAATCAGTTGCCTTCATCCAGTGCGTCGGGTCACGCTCAGATAGAGGACATTTGTACTGCAGCAACATTTGCTGCATGAACACAATAAAAGACGCCCTGCTGATTAAAGAACACTGGCCAGAGACCAAAATCTACGTATTCTATGTGGACGTGCGAGCCTTCGGCAAAGGCTTCGAAGACCTCTACAAAAGAGCACGTCGCGAAGGAGTAATATTCATCCGCGGCTTACCCGCCGAAATCCACGAAGACCGCAAAACGCACAACCTGTGGCTGACTGGCGAAAACACGCTACAGAAAGAGTTGTACAGAATAAACATAGGCTTGGTCATATTATCCGTTGGCATCGAACCGAGGCACGACAGCGAGGTCATCCAACGACTACTCGCGTTATCTAGGACGAGTGACGGTTTCTTCATGGAAGCTCATCCAAAACTACGCCCCGTTGACACACCAACGGGAGGAGTATTTCTCGCCGGATGCGCCGAGGCACCTAAGGACATCAAGGATAGCGTAACCCAAGCAAGCGCCGCAGCGGCACGCGCTGGGATTTTGATGGCGCAAGGAAAGGTAACAGTAGAGGCCATTACTCCAAAAGTTCTTGCGGACAACTGTAAAGCCTGCGGGTTGTGCACAAAGGTTTGTCCCTATAACGCTATCGTCTTGAATAAGGACGTCAAACGCGCCGAAGTCATAGAAGCTGCGTGTGCAGGATGCGGCACATGTGGCGCTGAGTGTCCATTTGGCGCGCTCTACATGCGTCACTTCACCGACGACCAGATCAACGCTCAAATTGACGCTCTGACAGAGCAAGATGCTGACAAGAAGATAATCGCCTTCTGTTGCAACTGGTGCGCCTACGCCGGTGCGGATTTTGCTGGAGTAAGTCGAATGCAGTATCCGCCGAATGTCCGCATAATCAGAACTATGTGCTCGGGCAGAGTTTCGCCGAAATTTGTGGAGAGGGCCTTTGCCAGAGGCGCTGCTGCAGTTCTTGTTGCAGGCTGTCACATGGGCGACTGTCACTACATAAACGCCAACTACCAGACTCAGAAGCGCGTGGAGCGGTTATGGAAAAAAATGGAAAAGTTGGAACTGAATCGCGAAAGGCTGCAATTGTTGTGGGCAAGCGCTGCCGAAGGAGAGAAAGTGGCATCTAAAGTGAAGGAGATGCAATCGATCGTAAACAGCGTAGAAGCCGAAGAGATTGAAAAATCAAAGAAGATGACGGAGAAACCATAATGGGGACACAGCTTTTGGAAACCAAAAAACTATGGCGCAAGCCCTTAGACACGGAGAAGATCAAGCTTCCAGAAGCCGAAATTTGCATAATAAAAGATAGATGCAAAGGCTGCGGCTACTGCATACAATTCTGCCCAAGAGAAGTGCTCGAGGAATCAAAAGAAATAAACGCTAGAGGCGTTCACCCACCCAGAGTGAAAGACTCCAGCAAATGTGCTCTTTGCGGGTTCTGTACCGCAATTTGCCCAGACTTCGCGATCTTTGTCGCGGAAAAGACCAGTGAGAAGAAAGAGGCAGAGAAAGATGAGCACAGAGAATAGAGCTTTGTTAACTGGGAAGCATTTTCTAAGCGGTGACCTTGCGTGCGCAGAAGGCGCACTGGCTGCGGGTTGTAGATTCTTTGCTGGCTACCCGATTACGCCAGCAACTGAAATTGCAGAGCGCATGGCTCGAAGGCTACCTCAAATTGGCGCGACGTACATTCAAATGGAAGACGAGATTGCATCCATCGCCGCTGTTATCGGCGCATCCTATGCTGGTTTGAAAGCTATGACGGCCACATCTGGACCAGGTTTTAGCTTGATGCAAGAAAACATCGGGTTGGCCGTGATGACAGAAACCCCATGCGTCCTAGTTGATGTGATGCGGGGCGGACCTAGCACCGGACAACCAACCATGGCGAGCCAGCAGGATGTGATGCAAGCAAAATGGGGCTCGCACGGTGACTATGAGATTATCGCCCTTGCGCCGTCCTCCGTGCAGGAAGCGTTCGACTTAACGATTGAGGCCTTCAATTGTGCAGAGACTTATCGTGTTCCAGTAATGGTTATGATGGATGCCATAGTTGGGCATATGTGGGAAAAAGTCATCATCCCCTCAGAAGACAATATTAAAATTGTCAATCGGAAAAAACCGTCAGTGCCGCCGAAGGAATACATGCCCTTCAAGCCGGAACAGAACTTAGTACCCCCGATGGCTGTTTTCGGTGAAGGCTACCGCTTCCACGCCACCGGACTGACACATGACGAAGATGGCGGACCACGCACGGAGAGCATAAGGGTGCAACGTAAACTCGTTCAAAGGCTGTGTGACAAGATTCGGGAAAACTCTGACAAAATAGTGCGAACCAAAGGGACTATGATGGAAGACGCAGAAATTGCGGTAGTGGCCTACGGAATTGAGTCAAGAGCAGCGCTTAGCGCTGTGAGAAAAGCAAGGGCTGACGGGATAAAGGCTGGGCTTCTGAGGCTTGTTACGCTTTGGCCCTTCCCCGAGGAGAGCGTTGCAGAAATCGCCAAAAATGTTAAGACCATTGTCGTGCCGGAGATGAACTATGGACAATTAGTCCGAGAAGTAGAGCGAGCCGCCAAGGCTACCCCAGTTACATTCCTTCCTAAACTCGGTGAGGAACCGCACAGGCCTGAGGAGATTTTAGAGGCGATAAAAGGAGGAACGATGTGATGCAGACAGAAATTGCTCACCCCTTAGACGTGTACCTGCGTGAGACAGGAATTCATAACATTTGGTGCACTGGTTGCGGAAACGGCATACTTCTCAACTCTTTTGCCACTGCATTGAAAGAACTCGATTTTGACTTGGACAAGATAGTAGTAGTCTCTGGAATTGGATGCATCGGACGTATTGCTGGTTACATAAATGCCGACTCATTTCACACGACACATGGAAGACCGATTCCTTTTGCGACGGGCGTTAAATTGGCAAATCCTGAGCTAAAGGTAGTAGTCATAAGTGGAGACGGAGACTTGTTTGCCATAGGAGGCAACCACTTCATCCACGCAGCGCGAAGAAACGTCGACATAAAAGTGATATGTGCTAACAATTTCAACTACGGCATGACCGGTGGACAACAGGGACCAACTACTCCGCTCAACGTCTCAACTGTAACAACACCATACGGCAACATTGAACACCCATTCAACCTAGTCCATTTGGCAGCAGGTTCAGGCGCTGTTTACGTGGCAAGATGGACTACACTTCACGTGCGCAGGTTAACTGAGTCAATCAAAAAGGCTCTTCAAAAGCAAGGGTTCTCCTTCATCGAAGTCATAGCACAGTGCCCAGAAATCTATGGAAAGAGTACCAAGATGGGAAATGCGATTGACTTTATGAACTGGTTCAAAAAGGCGTCCGAGGTTCAGACCTTCTCGGATCCAGCGAAAGCCGAGGTTACCCGGGAAAGGATTCCAGTTGGGGAGTTTGTGGACATCGAAAAACCGACGTACGAGAAATTGTTGAGAGAAAAAATCGTCCAAGTCGAGAACAGGACACGAGGAGGAACCTAAACGAATGCGGCTCGAAGTTAGGGTAGCGGGCTTTGGCGGCCAAGGCATCATCAGGGCAGGGCTGATCTTAGCGATGGCTGCATCTCTTTTTGAAGACAAGAATGCTGTCCAAACACAGTCTTATGGCCCGGAATCAAGAGGCGGCTCGTGCAAATCCGAAGTTGTCATCTCAGACGAAGAGATCGATTTCCCGAAGGCGCTTGAACCGGATGTCTTGCTTGTCATGTCCCAGGCAGCATATACCCGCTACGCGGACGCCTTGAAAAACGGGGGTACGCTCATCTTCGACCCCTACATGATACCTCAACAAAAAGAAGACAGCAAGATTCGAGTATATCCTGTACCGGCCACAAGTATGGCTGAAGAAATGGGAAAAACAATATTCGCAAACGTAATCATGCTCGGCGCATTAACTGCGATAACCACCTTGGTCAGTGGAGAGGCTATGAAAAAAGCAATACTGAGCAACATTCCTAAGGGTACAGAAAAACTAAACTTGGAAGCCTATGAAAAAGGCTACGAATACGGAAGAAAACTCTTAGCAGAGCAGAAATAATGAAAATCGGCATAATAGCAGACACGCACGATAATCTTCCCGCAATTAACAAAGCCGTGAAACGTTTAAACGACGAGGGAGTTGAACTTGTTCTCCACGCAGGAGACTATGTAGCACCCTTTTCAGTTCTTCGTTTCAAACCTTTAAAGGCGAAACTAATAGGTATTTTTGGCAACAATGATGGCGACAACGAATTCTTGAAAAGGCGATTCAACGAAATAAGCGCGGAGATCAAAGGACGCTTTGCAGAAGTTTCCGTCGGAAGCATCAAGATCGCTATGGTGCACGGCGATGATTTGGAACTCTTAACATCGCTTATTGGAACCGAGAGTTACGATGTGATAGTACATGCTCACTCGCATGAGGCGAAAATATACAGGAAAGGGAAAACTCTCGTCATAAACCCAGGCGAAGTTTGTGGCTACCTAAGCAACAAGTCAACCCTAGCCTTATTCGATACCCAAGATTTGGACGCAAAGATAGTGCAACTCTAACTGGTCCGAGAACCCTTAAGCCTTTTTTTCTCTATCTTCTCTACCGCATTTTTCACTCCATTCCATCCTCTCGAAGTCTTCGAGTGAACAATTTCGAAAGCCTCTTTTGAAGTCAGCATTGGCAACTCGATCCCAGTTTCTTGGCGAGAAAGATAACGGGCAGCTCTTAGCACTTCGCCGTTGAGGCGAGAATCAACCAAATCTGCGAGGTGGCAAATCAACGCCTCAGCCGTTCTTGGCCACACTGGGCCGGCTTCACCGCCATGATGTGCAGCGACTATGTGCACGACTTCTAAAGGAAAACCCCTCTTAACCATTTCCGAGACGATCAAGCTAAGGTGGTCAAGATAATCGCCTAGCGGAGTCACCGTATAGCTTCTGTTTTCGCTTTGTGTATATGTGAGGGGCTTTAAGATATCGTGTAGAAGGATTCCAGAAAGAACGAAGTCTTTGTTCACTTTGCCGCCGTAAATTCCTTCTGCAACATCGCACAGGTTTAGGGCGATTTCAGCAGTTGCCGCTACGTGCTCTACGAATCCACCCGGATAACTGTGATGCCTCGACAACCCAGCTGGAGAAACACTAAGCGGTAGCCCAGAATATGTTTTGCCTCCGATTTTTATTGTCGGATTTTCGAGAAACTCGAGCGTTTTTTTCCGCAAGGGTCCGTTTTTGATCTTGTTCACGAGTTTCTTTAAGCGTTCGTTCAAGAGAAGGCACCTTCTTAACGATTTCCTTTACGAGATGGCGTATTTTGAATTTTCCTCTTCTCCTGCGTTGCGATTATGTGAGCTTGTCTCGTAGGTTCGGGAATGGCGTATGTTCTTGCGGAGCGTCTGACTATGGCAATTGCTGTCTTCAGAGAGATCATGTTGCCGATGCTTACATAGACTGGGTTTCGTCCTTTTTTGGTGGTCACAGCAGCGCCTACGATTTCTTCTTTGTCTACTATCGGCGCCCAACCATCTTTTGTAGACGTTTGAACTTCGCCGCAGAGGCGAGATTTTGCGACGCCTATTGTGGGTTTAGCAACTATTAAGCCCAGATGGCTGGCGAAACCGAGTCTGTAGGGGTGCATGATGCCCTGTCCGTCAACTAGGAAAATGTCCGGGTCAAGTTCCAGTTTCTTTATAGCAGAAAAAGCTGGAGGCACCTCTCTGTACGATAACAAAGTTGGTATGTACGGGAAGAGTGTTTTGCAGATCGCTGTTTTAGACTCCTTTAGCGACAATGACTCGTAATCCAAAACTGCTACTGCGCCGATAGAGGACTCTTCAGTATAGGCGACGTCGACCCCGGCTATGTAGCGGATTTTTTCTGGCAGCATGTTCCTGTCGACTACTTTTTCGGAGAGCTTCAACTGTGCTGCGTGCGCTTTCTTCGCAGAGAAGGTGGAGGGCATTTCGACGGTTGTTTCTCTTCTCATGATTCTATTTCATCGTTATTGCTTTCTCTAATTTTCTTATTGAGCGTTCGAGTGAGGCTCTTCTCGCCTCTATCGTGATTTCTCCTCTGGTGATTTCAATTACGTGCCTTGCAACGTCGCACTTCCTTCTAAGGCCCGGGATGAGCATGTAGGCATCATCCATTGCCGTTAGCTCGCTGAATATCTCTTCCATCGTTTTCAAACATTCCTCTGCCGTCTTAACATTTCCCTTTCTCAGCATATCTAACGCTCTTCGGCGCAATTCTCCAATCACGTCCGCCAGACCGAGTACGTAGTCAATCGAGGGAACGTTAAGCTCCTCTGGACCGATGAACTGTCCATTTTCTACCAAGCGGAAAAGTATCTGTGCCTCGGTGTATTCTTGAAAGGCTGCACTCACGAGCCCTGAGTAGAAAAGTTCCGGGTACTTTTTGGTCAGCTTTGTGAGAGTTGAGAAAGGCCCATCTGTCTCTTTGAGTGATCTTCTGGCTTCTTCCAATCTTCGCTGATGAATTAGAAGGATTGCTTGTTTGGACAGTCGCGTTGCTTGGCGCATGCTTTTTTGGATTTCTTCTTTCGCTTCTTCTTTTTGTTTCAGGTCTATTCTGACTTGGCCAAGCAGTTTCTTGAGGCTCAATAAATTCACGCGGGTTTAATGTCTTGAAGAGGATACGGGATAAATCTTAATAGGCTTTTCTAGTTGTGGTGAAAATAGGACAAAGACGATCGGATTCGGTGTAGGCTTGATCTGTTTATTCTTCTACGCTTGGTCCCTTCCATTTCTCGACGAGGAGTTTGTTGTCTCCGAGTTTGAAAGAAACTTTCACCAGCACCGATGAAGCATCTTTAAACGGAAACATGCTGTCTTCGGCCAAGTCTTTTGGTAAGTAAATTAGGAATTTGCCGTCTTTTCTTCTGAAGAGTCTTCCTCTGCCAACACTGACCAAGGTTTAATCCCTTGTAATTTTGCTTTAAGAAGGTAACGTCCTGAGTGATATTTAGCCTTTTTCTCATTTAATACGACATTTGGAGACTTTTAGATGGAGTTTCGAGGTCAATTTGTATTGTTTGAAATACATGATCGGTATGATTTGAGTAATCTGTCAATTTTGAGCGAGTTTAATTGGTTGTTCGAGTCGGCTTAGAAGGATTACTCTGCTTTCTGGTGCTTCTTGTATGATCTTGTAGTTTGTGTACTTTACGAGTTGTATCGTGAAGGTTTTTATTTCTTGGTGGCTCGGCATGTTTTCGAAGCTAAGGCGAAGGCGTGAGAATCCTACGTGCATGTACGCCTTGGGCTCTATGTACGTTGGGTTGGCTTGGTTTATGAGTTTGGCGTATTTTTGCGGGTTTTTCAGGTTGACGTCGCGGGCTAGGGTCAAACGTATCACAGTGGGGCATTTGAAGGTGGATAGGCGAGTGAGCGTTTGGTTGAGTTTTTTCCATGCGTTGAGTGTTTGGGGGCGGCATGTCTTCCTGTATGTGACTTCATCAGGCGCGCACAGTGAGATGTATAGTTGTGAAGGTTCTGCGGTGAGTTGGGTTAGGGCTTTGGGGTTTGTTCCGTTTGTTACGAGGAAGGTAGTGAAGCCTCGTTTGTTGAAGCATTCGACTAGTTCGCCGAGTTGCGGGTACAGTGTGGGTTCGCCCGCGAGGCTGACGGCGACGTGCTTCGGTTGTTGTGCCTCTCGGTATTTTTGTATGCTCACGTTTGGGTTTCCTTTGTATCCGCTAACGAGGCGCTGCTGTTTCTTGATGCATTCTGTTACTATGGTTTCTGGGTCGTCCCATGCCTGCGGTTTTGTTTCGTTCCATCGTGTTTGTTTGAGGTCTCCGCTTTGGATTCTCCAGCAGAAGGTGCAGCGTTGGTTACAGTTGATGACGGTTGGCGTCATTTGGATGCATTGGTGGCTTTTTATACCGTAGAATTGTTGTTTGTAGCATGGACGGTTGCGTACTAGGCTTTCATGCAGCCATCTGCAACGTTTTATAGCCGAGTGGTTCCCGATTATGTGGTACTTTTGAGCTTGTAAAAGTTGGTTGAGTTTTCTGGGCAGCGTTGCGCTCAAACACATTCACTTTTACCGTGAAAAGGTAGTCCTGTGTCAGATAAAGTATGCTTTTTTCTCTTCACCAATTAAGACATTACCTGGATAAGACTATTCATTTTACGATATCCCATATCCATACACATCAATTGTTATGTCTGTTTCATTAGTGTCTGGTGTTAGTGGTGTTTTTAGTGTAATAGTTAGGCTCATGTAAGCGTATGTTTCTAGCGTACCGAATGAGGCTACTGCTTTTACTAGGCTTGTCATGTTTGCTATACAATTAAATAGCCTTTGACTGCAATTGTTGTACAGTGTAAGTTTTATCCCAAACCCAAAAAAATAAACATTAATCGATTTTAGGGACAAACCAGAGCGCGCTACTAAGTATAAGTATATAAGAGAAGAAAAATCCCTAAACTAGACTCCCTGAGAAGAAGATATTAACAGTGCGCGTCTTGTTTCAAAACTCTCACTCTACATTAATCCATATCCATATGCATAAATTTGGATGGATTTACTTGAATAATTGTCTGGTAAAGAATTTGTTGGTTTGAGAGCAATTGTTAGATTCATATAAGACTCTGTATCTAATGTGCCAAATTTAGCATAAGTCGTTATAGGGCTAGTAATATTTGCTATACAATTAAACAGTCTTTCGGAATCATTGTTGAATAGTCCGATATTAATGGTTGAAGTGTTTATGACGGTTACGTTCTCAATTTCTATTCCGAGTCTATGATTTGCGGGTTCAAATATGTTAGGGACAGAACTTAACTGATCTGTTGCAAAGCCCATGCCTAGTACTATTGCGATACACGACGCGATAATTAACAACTTTACCTTATCTATTTTCATTCTAATTACTCCATAGTGTCAGAGCGTGTGCGAAGTATTCTACATGTAGAGCAAATTTGGGCGTTGTCTGTAAATTGGCTTTCTGGAAGTCGTTTGTTGCATCTCACGCAACGCTTCGTGCACAATCCCTCTTTATGAGTATACATAGAATTCTCTGGCATTTCTTTGGATATTAAGTTCGTTTCGAGTATGGATATAGTGAGAAATTCGGTCGTACGCGCTGAACCGCAGCTTTTCCAGACCATTAATTCACTCCTCAAAGATTTTTCTGAATTCAAGGAAGTTTTTGATTTCGTTGTTTTGCTTTCCGTGTTTGTAGACTGGTTTGGGTGGTGGCTGGTTGTTTTGTCGTGGAACTATTCTTAGGGTGCTGCATTCTTTGATGGCTTGCATTAGGGCGTACCTGGTTAAT
This sequence comes from Bathyarchaeia archaeon, assembly GCA_035319765.1. Taxonomy (GTDB): domain Archaea; phylum Thermoproteota; class Bathyarchaeia; order Bathyarchaeales; family SOJC01; genus DATHCB01. Next base: position 2,721 of record DATHCB010000121.1, on the reverse strand, counting down.
GGACAATTCTTGAGTTGTTTTCCTTTGATCATTAAGGCTGTCCAGGCTGTTATGTGCATGTTTCTAGCCTAGGGAACGCTTCAATCAAAAAGAGCGTGATGGTTCTTTGGTCTTGATTGCAGGATTAGACGTCCGTCTAATTCGAAGAATTTTTCTATTCTGTTTGTCCAGTTTTTGTGACCCAAGGCTTTTGCCGAAGTCTAGTTTGACGTTGATTAGTCGCTGTAGCCTAGTGTGGGTTTGCCTTCAGCTTTTGATGTCAATTTTCAACCACTCTACCCTTTGAAAATCGTCGTCTGTTAAGTCACGCACGTCTTAGAGCGCGCGCGCGCGCGCGCGCGACGCATAACATTCATTTGGGAATAAGGATTGCCTCACCGCTCAAGATAGATCTCTATGGTGCTCTGATTGCGCGCGCTACTGGTCATTATTTTTGTTTTTTTCCTTGTATGTATTCTTCTACCCATTGTTTTGCTACGCTGTCAGGCACTTGCACGGGCGGGTGTTTGAACGCATAACTACATACACTCGTCAACACTCCGCTGATCTTTCTATCCAATGCTAACTTCACCGCCCGCACGACGTCGATCACGACTCCTGCACTGTTGGGTGAATCCTCCACTTCCAACTTCGCAGTGACAGTCACAGGGCGATCACCAAACTTTTTGCCCTCTAGAAAAATGTAACAAATCTTCTTATCGCCCAAAAACTGCACGTAATCCGACGGGCCAATACGTGTGGGCACACTGTACGGGATCAGGCTCGTTACTGCCTCCGTTTTGCTAATACGCTTCGTCTTCAACCGCTCCTCCACGGTCATGTTCAAAAAGTCTGTGTCCCCGCCTAAATTCAACTGGTAAGTCTCGTCAATCTCGATGCCTCTGTCCACGCACAGCTGCGCCAAAACTCGATGCAAAATCGTCGCCCCCAGTTGGCTCTTGACGTCATCACCGGCCACGGGCAGGCCTTTCTCCTCAAACCGCTTCGCCCACATCGCGTCAGTGGCAATAAACTCTGGAATACAGTTCACAAAAGCACAACCAGCCTTCAAACAAGCTTCGGCATAAGCCCGCGAAGCTCTATAGCTCCCAACGGGCAAATAATTAACTAACACATCCGCCTCTGCCGCATGCAAAGTCTCAGCCACATCAACAGGATCGATACCCTCACCATAAACATGAAAAGGCTCCCGCATATGAGGTGCAACACTGTCCAGAACGGGACCAGCCTGCACCTTTACACCAAGCCGTGACACATCGGCGAATTTGACACAAACATTAGGCTCAGTCCAAATTGCATCCGCCAAGTCCAGTCCAATCTTCTTCTTGTTCACCTCAAAAGCCGCAACAAACTTGACGTCCCGAATGTGGTAACCGCCAAAATTTACGTGCATAAGCCCTGGCACGTTAGTGTGCTCTTTGGCGTTTTTGTAAAACTGCACTCCCTGCACTAGGGCAGATGCACAGTTGCCTACGCCGGCGATTGCAATACGAACATCAGTCAACGTAATTTCCTCGCTTTTATCGACAAGTCTCAACGTAGAAGACGCGCTTGCTTCTTAACTCTTTTCCAATGTGTGACTTGCAAAAACTTGATTAAGCCGTGACTGCGTAAGTGAAAGCCGTAACACGGAGACTCGAAGCTAATGGAAAAAGGTGTCATGATCAAATATGAGCCTTTCAAGGAAATCGTCATTATGGAACGCACGAAGTTTCCGTCGCCAGACGACTTGGCAAGGTTCACTAACATAATCGCTGGCGGCAAGACTGCAGGCCTGTACTGGGCAGACGGAATAGCTTTTCTCTACTTCCCACTGAGCGTAAACACGGAACTGACAGCAAAGGCACTTATCGAAGAAGGCAGAGTCTACTGGGCCTTCCTAAGCTATGCTTTCATGCCAGAATTCAAACCGTTAATCGAAACTAAAGAAAAAATGCAGGTGCCGGTGCTAAACATGAGTGCTAACCCGCTCTTCCAAAAAGTCACAGAATGGCTCAAAAAACAGGACTAATCAACTGGTCATTTCCGCTTTTCTTTACCTCATAACTTTTCAGATCCGCTAATCGATGGAAGGTAGCAACCTGCAGACAATCACGCTCAGAGGCAAAGTCTTTTCTGGACAAGGTGGCGGAACCAAATTCACAGGGCTTTTGTGGGTAAAAAAACAGATTATCGAAAGACTAGGATTCGAACCTTATCCGGGCACATTAAACCTTAAACTAACAAAGCAATCAATAACAGCTAAAAAACAGCTCCTCAAATGGAAGGCTGTCGAAATAGTGCCCGTGAAAGGTTTCTGCTGCGGATTATGCTTCAAGGCATGGGTTATGAACAAGGTTGAAGGCGCGATTATTATTCCGCAAGTGCCCTCTTATCCAGAAGACGTTTTAGAAGTAATCGCGCCTCTCTCTCTGCGCGAAAGGCTCAAGCTCAGAGATGGCGATGAAGTTCGGTTAACAGCTTATCCTCCTGCTTAGGTGGCTTCACACCACGCCTTCTCATCATAGTCGACACGCACTCTTCAAAACAGCCGTACCGCTCAAGGTACTCACCGTACTTCGCAAGCGCACCCATCGCTCGCGCAGCCGCCTCTGGCGAACCGTAACTGGGAATCGCGTTCTTGTCAAACCTAGATCTGATATACAATGCCATCTCGGTCTCCCCGATGTCGCAGGCCACTATCGGCTTCATGTACTCCTTCGCTAGGTTTCCAATCTTGTC
>DATHCB010000120.1:0-30946 GCA_035319765.1 Bathyarchaeia archaeon | reverse complement strand
TGCCAACTTATCGCGAAGCGCAAGACATAGAAAGCTTGATTCGAGAAATCCAAAGCCTGAGCCTAAACAGTCTGGTGCTAGTGGTCGACGACTCGAGCCCGGACGGGACGGCCAGCATTGTTCGTCGACTTCAGAGAGAATACGATAATGTCATACTTTTCGTACGGCCTGCTAAGCTCGGATTGGGAACAGCTATAACCGCGGGGTTTCGTTTGCTCCTTTCTCTTGAAAAGCCGCCGGACTACATTGTCGCTATGGACTCTGACTACTCGCACAATCCAAGAGATATACCGCGACTGATAAAATCGGCGAAACAAGGCAACGACCTTGTGATTGGCAGCAGGTATAGTCACGGCGGCAAAACTGAGGGATGGCCGTTTGAGAGGCAGCTGATAAGTCACGTCGCCAACCTGATAGCGACAATAATGGTAGGCGTGAGAACCCAAGACTGCACGAGCGGTTTCAGATGCTACTCAATAGACTACGTAAGAAGTGTGATCGGCGACCTTCACAGCCAGACCTACGAAATCCAAATAGAGACAGTGAAACAAGCGCATACAAGAAAGTTCAGAATTACCCAGGTCCCAATAGTATTCAGCAACAGAAAACGCGGAAAATCCAAACTCACGAAAGCCGAGTTTAGAGATTTTCTCGCTTACGTAATCAAAAGCAAGTTTGGCGTCACGATACTGTCCGAAGAGAAAAACATAGAATTAACGAATAGCTTCTCTAACATGCATGGGGTCGACGAGGGAATAGAAAGACTCATCGACCTATACAGACGGATCAGGCTCTTTTAAAAAAACATTTTCAAAGTAAGTCTCTCGAAGCTTATCACCTCTCAAGAAAAATTTGCAGCGCCAACTTGATTACTGAGGATTTTGACAATTCTCGACTGCGACCTCTATATAACAGAGCCCCATCATGCGTAAAATACAATTAAGATGCTTCTCAGACTTGAGCGCGCGCTGCAATACCGACAAAGAAGGGGACATGTCGAATTTTTCCTAAGGACCCAAGCGCGTCCAACTTCAGAGCATACAGGAAGAAAGCGATTTTGAAATCTATCCTGGAGGCGGCGGGACTTTCGGTGCAGAATTTCTTGTCATAGCAAAGAAGAAACGCCTTGATATGGGCGAAATAAAGTACGATGCGTTGGACGGAAGTAAATCGCGAATAGGTGGTACAATAGAAGCAAATCTCAGAATAATGTGGGGACTGGCAAAGTCGGCAGTGATTTACCTGATCTAAACGCTTCCCAATCATTAAGACAGGCTTCTCGATGAAAACCACGTTATTGTCCTTTCGAGTCCCTTTGCAAATGTCATTTTTGGGCTCCATCCCGTCAGCTTTTTCAGTTTGCTCGTGTCGGGGCAACGCCTTTTGGGGTCATCCCTAGGCAACGGATGAAAGGTTAATTGAGACTTGCATTTGGCCAACTTCTTAATCGTCTCCGCCAACTCCAGAATAGTTACTTCTCTAGAACCCCCAACATTTACAACTTGGCCTTTGGCCTTGTCGTTGCTTATCAGCAACATTAAAGCCATAACGGTGTCGGTTATATAGCAGAATGATCTGGTTTGTTTTCCATCGCCATAGACCGTTATAGGCTTATTCGCCAGAGCTTGAGTGATGAAACGCGACATAGCCCTTCCATAAAGTCCATCCTCCCTCAAACGCGGACCATATGAATTGAAGATTCTCGGAATCCTTACGTTCAGACCGTACTGCTTAAAGTAAGCCAGAAACAGAGCTTCGGCGAACCTCTTCCCCTCATCGTAACATGACCTAGGCCCGATCGGATTGACCCGCCCCCAGTAGCTTTCAGGCGTAGGCACAACCTCTGCGTCACCATAAACCTCTGAAGTCGAGGCGAAAAGAACAACCGCATCATCTTTTCTCGCTAACTCAGCTATGTTTGCGCTGCCAAACGAACTCGCGTACAAGGTTTTAATCGGATGCGCTTGATACTCCTCAGGAGACGCATGCCCCGCCATATGAAAGACAAGATCAAACTTGTCTCGGCTCTGAAAGGCGCAGATGTCACGTTTTACGAGTTTAAAGCAGGGATTCCTTGCCAAGTGATCAATATTCTTCAGTCAACCAGTCGAAAAGTCATCTACACTCGTAACTTTAGCGCCGAGGCTAATTAACACGTCGCAGAGCCAACTGCCGATAAAACCCGCACCACCAGTAACCAGCGCTTTTTTTCCCGCGTAAACATCCCGCTTTAAGAGATTCTCTATTTCTTCAATATCCTCAAGGATTATGTCACCTATCATTTGTAGATCTCCCGCAAAAACGTTGGTACGACAGCGACAGAGCATCCCAATATCTTTCAGGGCTGCCTATGTCTAGGTGCTTGTAATCCTTGTTTAACTTGACAGCATACACCTTCAAATTCCAATCAATAAGCCTTTGGATAGCGTCTGTCAGCTGAATCTCTCCATTTTGTCCAGGTTGAGTCTGACCCAATGCCTTAAAAATTATAGGCCGAAAGACGTACATGGCCATGATCGCCAGATTAGTCTGTGGTTTCTCAGGTTTTTCAACTGCAGCCTTGACCCTGTAAATTCCAGGCTCTGTCTCCTCGCCCTCAATAATCCCATACTGCCGCGGGCGATCAATCTCCAATGCTATGAAAGCCGCGTCTGCGTCTAGCCTTTCAAAAGCGGTCAGTAACAGTTTGACGTAGTCCATTTTCCGCGAAACTATGCAGCTATCACCCGCGTGAACAAGACACCGCTCATTCTGCACAAAGGGTTGAGCCAGCAAGACAGCATCACCAAAACCCTTAGGCTCAGGCTGATTCACCCACATGATCGTTGAAGTCTTGAGTTTTCCATAAAAATCCTCCAAATCCGTAGCTATCCCGTTCCTGCCCATGGTTTCAAGCATGCTGATTGAATCTTGATCAGGAGTGAAATGATCCTCTATACTGCGCTTTCCCCTACCAACAACAAAACAAAACTCCCGAAGCCCGAATCCATACAACTGCTCAAAAACTACTTGTAGCAGCGGCTTAACGACGTTTCCGTTTGTAGTCCTGGAAAAAACCGGAAGCATCTCCTTAGGCTGCTCCTTCGTCGCTGGAAACAAACGAGTACCTAAACCAGCTGCAGGAACAATGACCTTCTTTATCATTAACCTTACCCAGCTAGAATTCTTGGCATAATCAATATATACTTAATGCAAATTCTGGAACTGAGCTAATCACGTGATTCGAGGGCCGATCCTTGGAAAAACCCGGCATATCTGTTCTTGGCATAGGTTACGTAGGCTTATGCACCGCCGTTGGATTTGCAAGCAGAGGATACAATGTCATCGCTTCAACGCATGACGCCGAAAAAGCAGCCAAAATAAACAGAGGAATCCCGCCATTTTATGAACCCGACCTTCACAAACTGTTAAAAGAAGCCATTCAAGCTGGACGCCTTAGATGCCTGATCAGTCAAACAGAGGCCTCCGTCCTCGAAACAGACTTCACCTTCAACGCCGTCGGAACGCCAAGCAAGCCCGATGGCAGCATAGACCTCCAATTCATAGAATCATCCGCACATGACGTCGGAAAGGCACTCGACAAGAAAAGCACGTACCATGTGGTCGTAATAAAAAGCACTGTTGTGCCGGGAACAACGGAAGACTTGGTGAGACCAATACTCGAAGAAGAATCAGGAAAGAAATGCGGCTCAGACTTCGGGCTATGCATGAGCCCAGAATTTCTGCGCCAAGGTTCCGCGTTTGAAGACACAATCGATACAGACCGCGTGGTCATAGGTGAACACGACAGAAAATCTGGTAATGCATTGGAAGACTTGTACAAGGGCTTCTACGCCTCGAGCAGTCCTCCAATAATCAGAACCACCCCTTCAACGGCTGAGCTGATAAAATACGCTAGCAACTCCATGCTCGCCACCAAAATCAGTTTCATTAACTCGATCGCGCACGTTTGCGAAAAAATCCCCAACGCAGATGTAAAAACAGTTGCCACGACCATGGGACTGGACAAAAGAATCGGCCCCCCATTCCTAAACGCTGGGTTAGGTTATGGAGGCTCATGCTTCCCGAAGGACGTTAAAGCTCTCCTAGCGTACTCGAAAAGCCTCGGCTACCGCCTCGAACTTTTAGAGTCTGTTGAAAGCGTTAACGAGACCCAGCCCCTCAAGGCCGTCCAGTTCTGCAGAGAGCAAGTCGGCGACCTTGAAGGCAAAAACGTGGCAATCCTAGGTCTAGCGTTTAAGCCAGACACAGACGACATGAGAGAGGCCAGAGTCATACCCATAATAAACCAACTGCTAAAGGAAGGCGCAAAAGTCACAGCCTACGACCCAAGGGCGATCTCCAACGCCAAAACAATTTTCAAGAAAAGAATCCAATACGCATCATCAACGATCGAATGCCTCAAAGAAGCAGACTGCTGCATCATAGTGACAGAATGGAACGAATTCAAAAAACTCAAGCCAGAAGACTTCACCAAAAACATGAAACACGCCATACTCATAGACGGAAGAAGAATCTACAACTCACAAGAATTCAGTCAAAAACTCAAATTCGCAGCGGTCGGTCTGGGCCCTAAGATCGAAGTGCGCTAACCCGATAAGTAAGCCCCTACATGTTTATACATCATCAAAGACTTCATTATATGTCGCAAAGGCCTTCAACGAAAATTCCCATGCGGATCAATGCTTCTAGAATACAAGCAATTATGATAAAGAAGATGAAGACTTAGCGGTCTATATCAGCGGCCCTGACGCGTTTAGGCTCGCGTCTCCAATCCCTCAATAAAACTTCCAAAGACGCCTCCTATTTCTAGAGAAGAAAAAGCCATCTGTTACGCCTTTTATAGAACCCAGTATTAATGACAAGCTGATTGTCATCCGAAGCTGTGATCTTCTGACATATCCTTGAGGGAAGAGAACTAGTCTTAACAAGAAATGGGGAAAATAAAATCCGACTGGCCGAAAGATGTTTTTGAAGTAGAAATAAATACTATTGCGAAAATACCAATAAGCCCACTTTTCATCGACTACTCTTCCCATAAATTTGTGCCAAATCAAAGCCTTTGGTTGATAGACAAGCTTGTAGCCGATTGTTCTTATTCTGAGACTTGCGTCGGTGTCATCCCTAAAACTGTTGCCCATAAAATTTTCGTCAAAGCCACCCACTTTCATGAGAAGGTCTTTCCGAAAAGACATGTTGCAGCCAGGCAGATGATCAACTTCTATTGAGGCGGGCAGTGGAGCATCGAAATTGCCCAGAATGAGCCCGTCAGCATATATCTTTCCAATTTCGCTCTTTTTTGCTCTTGTAAAGTAACTGGCTGTCGAGCCATAAGGGATAACCCGACCTCCAACGCCGCCAATGTATGAATGCGCATATGAGATCAACACGCTAGTGGACCAGTTTTCGTCCACTACAACGTCATCATCAACGAATGCCACGACATCGCCCTTAGATTGAGATAAACCGACGTTTCTCGCCCGCTGTCGATTCCTCTCTCGTATGGATACGTACCGTATCGGGTAGATTTTAGCTAGTCTACTAGTGCCATCCGTTGACGAACTATCCACAACTATAATCTCCGATGGTTTTTCTTTCATTCGCAGCAACGATCGTATACAGTCTTCCAAATTGCTACATCTATTATATGTGGCAATCACTACGGACAAATCCATCGGTTTTGCCTCCCCTGCCCTTTCCAATTATCGTGGACCAGAATAACTGTCATGTGAGAACGACGAAAATCTAAAATTCGATTCGGAGGTATTTCCATTTGCAAACATGCAGAAATGCTTAATCAATCCGAGCTCCTTCACGTTCTATGGTATCGTATGTTAATTACTCTTGACACTTTTATGTCTAAGCTTTGCCACTGTGTGCTGCCCAATGTCTTACGTCAAGAATACGATTTGGTTCTTAGCTTTTCGGAATGCAACCGTCCCTCGATCTAAGATATAAGGGAGAGTCGCGTTGCGTTACGTAGTATTTTCTTTCTTCAGCCACCATCTTTTTTTTACAGTTCCCTCGGCAATTATGGCGAGAAACGCAATAATTGATACGATGGAAATTGAAGACGCAATCACTTGTAAAGTGGTAACTGATGGGTCGACTTCTATGACGTATATTCCAGCCTTGTCCAAAGGAACTCCTATAATACCTGGCGGAACATTATAAAATGAAACTTGGGTTCCGTTAACTAAAACCTGAAGAGATCTGTCGTAAGCGAGCGGAAGGATTAGCAGTGCTGCACGGTCAACGTAAAACTTGTAATCCATGCTCTGGTAAGTTTGATTTATTGAAAAAATATTATAGCTAGGTGTTCCACTTGAATTTGCTGGAAGTAAAGACTCCTGACCGTTGTAGACTATTGCCTCGTTCTCCTGTCTATAAGGAAGATAAGCCATAAATTCTGTCAGATTATTTACAGTGACAGCGCTGGTCGCTAGTGTTAGATTTTGGAACGTGTCCAAGCGAAAAACTGTTGTGTTGCCACTCTTAAAAGCTTCTTGCGCCGTTTGTGTGGAGTTGATGGCTGCGTAAAGTGCCTGAGAAAGTTCCAGATTATATGGATCGTCCCTATCCACTATTATATATTTCACTCCTAGATACCCAAGAACTGCAACCGCTTCCTGAGGATCAGAAACCAATATTGGGGGCTTAGATACGCCCAAATACCACTGATTTGTAGAAAGTTTGCTAATCAGAGTAGAAAGAGATGAACCTTGATCGAACCATCCATCAATGACGGGTTTACCAGAAACTATAGGAATCAATGAACCAACTGGCTCTCTAGGAACTTGCAACGCTCGAAACCAGGTGCCATCAGTGGTTAAGAAGCTGTATACATTAGCATATCTTTCAACCGTCAAAGGAACATAAACAGGAACAAATAATCCTTCCACAATTAGTAACACCAAAAAAATGCTGACGATAATGCCTTTTCTTGGAAGCTTGCCGCCAAAGGCAATTGCTAAAGCCGCGAGTAGAGGTACAAGCAAAACATAAACAACCGTGGTTCTGCCAAGTGCAAAAGCTGAAAGGATAGGTAGAGGAAAAAAGAAAAGAATAATATTATACGCTGTAAACAATGCAAGAATAGCGAAAACGGTAAAAACCTTGACGTTTTTCATCAGTCTTTTTCCAGCAAGCCACAGTGCCATTATCAACAAAACGATCGGGACCAATCCGAAGTACTTTGTTAAAAGGCCACCGAAAATTGTAATAGGGTTCTCGGAGGAAGTCACGGGAAGAAAAGCATTTTGCATGTCAGCTACGTAAGGCAAAGTCCAAAATGCTGTTACAAGAAAAGTTTCAACCAAGACCTTAATCCCGGCAAGTATCTTCCTTTGAAGAAGAAGGTACAACAAAACGACCGTTAAAAGGAGTAATCCGGTAGCCTGATTTGAGAGAAGAGTTAATCCAACGAAGATGGCCGAAAGAAAAGCATCAATGTTGGTGCCGTCTTTACAGAGCCTGTCGGCGAAAAGCAACGCTAAAGGGGCAAAAGCGAACGCTATAAAAGAACCGACACTGCCATCAAGCGAAAAATCTGCAATCAAATACGGCGAGTAGGCATAAGCAGCTGCACCAAGCATGCTAGCCAGTTTGTTCTTAGTTAAGTGTATACATAAGAGATACATAGAAAGGGCGGAGAGAAAGAAGAAAATTGGAAGAACTAACCTCGCAGTCAAGTCGACGGAGATATTAAACACAGATGATATTATTGCCATAACGTAGTAAAATAAGGGGCTATACACTTGCAGGAAAGGATATCCAGCGTACCAGTTCCAATCCCACTTTCCCCACAAATAAAATGATACTTGCCCAATGTTTCTTTGTAGGATTATTGCTTTGTAGAGGTGGGTTTGAGTATCATTACCTATTATGCTAGCATTTTCGAAAACCAAAAATTTTAGGACAAGCGGCAGCGCGACAAAAAGAGGAATAAGAACATACCAACGTCGAGATGTCGCCTGCAGAAATCGATTATAAAGCAGACTAGCTTTTTCAGCTGCGCGCTTCATTGCCATTTAGAGTCTCTCGATAAAGAGATAGAGTCCTATCAGCGATATTATCCCAACTTTCTTCAATTGCGAGTTCTTTTAGCTCTTTGCCAACTCTCTCTCTCAATGATGGACTTTCCAAGATTCGCGATATAGCGTTTGCTAAGCTTTCGCTGTTTTTAGGTTCAACCATAGGCATGCCGTCCAAGTTCCATAAATCACTAAATCGATAGACCCTAGTAAAAACCAATGGTTTACCGAAACACAGAATTTTTGACATCACACCGCTTGCTCCTATTATTCCCTCTTCAGTGTACGGTAGGATAAAAAGATCCGCTGAAGAAAAATAAAGAGGAAGTTCTTGTTCAGGGATATAACGATTAATGAAAATCACTTTTTCGCTCAAGCTAAGCTCCTTTGTCAAGATCTTTAACCTATTAACATAGGCTTCGCCCTCGTAGAACGAAAAGCAGTGAGCCTCCCCGGCTATAATCAGTTTCACATCTGGATGCTTCTTTATTACTACCTTCATTGCCTCAAGGGCATACTCAATTCCTCTGTCAGGCCTGAGAAAGCCAAAATAAAAGACTATACGATCCTGTATGTTCAGTTTCTTTTTTGCATGGGCAGTATTCAAGACTTTGCAGTAAGATTCAACACCGTGCGGAATTACATGGATTTTTGAAGCGCTAACGCCATATTGAGTTGAAAGCTCGCCTTTGGCTATTTCTTGGTGAACTATAATGGCATTCGATAAGTATCCTATGAATTTCGTTACGCTAATTACAAATATCTTCTTTAAAGTGGCTAAACCCCTACCAGCGCTGTATCTTCCGAAAAATTCGCTGTTTAATGATGACCTCAATACTACGCTATGCATCGTGACAATTACTTTTTTTCTCATCAGTTTTAAAATCAAGAGTAGAATTGGAAATAGTCCACCATAAAATGGGGAACCATACAAGAAGTATTCATGTTGAATGTGAACAAGATTTGCTTTAAGTTTTGCGACTTCGTTAGAGATTGAAAAAGGGTATTTAACAGAGTTTCGTGTCCACACTTTCATAGCGCTTATTTCTGGGCAGTCTTCGTCATAGTTAATACTGGAGAGCACTATAACATGAATTTCATTATGAGTCGCCAGTGCCTTAACCAAAGATAGCGAGTAGCTAGCGATGCCTTCCCTTTGAGGGGGAAATGTACTGACAAAAGCTATCTTAAACTCCATCGCAGAACCTCGATTTGTCCACTTTGCATCACGTCTGCTGCGCCTTCACAGTGTGCGAATTAACCGTTCTCTAATGATGAAATAGTTACTCAATTTTGCTATAGATATAAAGCTTTATTTGATATCTATGCGTACAGGTCAAATTAACATGTTTTTGATATGAAGTATCAGAAGGAAGACTAAAATTGATAGGAAAGAGGTGCGTGGGGATGTTTCACTGATTTGTACGTTTGCTTTCTTAAAAGTTTGGCAGTATTCCGAATTATTCCTGCTTCAAGACAATTCCCTGAATTCATGCAAGTATGATTCCTAAAAAAAATAGACGTAAAAAAAATGGATGGACACGTCGACGAGCTTAATTAGTGAAGATAGTTTAGACTTGTTCCCTTCTTAGAATTAGTCATATCATTTCTACACATTCTCGGATTTCAGCTTGCTCTTCGTAGATTTTTTGTACCTAGTTAGGAGTTTGCCTTTACTCGCGAATACGACAAACACTACGCATATGATAAATGCGACTGTTGATATGGCAACACCTGCATAGAATAGGGTTTGAGGTGAAAATTCTAGCGTTATACTGAAGCTGCCTGTTCTGTTGATGTACCAACCATTGGCGAAACCGTCGATCTTAAGATGGTATTGACTTGGTATTTGTTGCCCGTTAATGGATGCAACCCAGCCTGTGTCAAAGGATTCGCTGAAGACCAGAAAGAATGGTTTAGAGGTGTTTACTTGGACTGTGTATTCAGTTGGGTTAATTTGTTCATAAGTTAATGCTGCGTCTTCAGATGAATAGTTTTGTTGAGGTCGTCCATCCGAGACTTGGACGACTGTTTTTTGACCTGTTTGGATAGAAGTGACTTTTTTTCCTTGCAAGATTATGGCGTATTGATTTTGTAATTCGTTGAGAACAGTTGATGGAACTATGGCTATGCTGTTTATTACGTTGTCTCCTTCGACATTTGAAATTTCCAATTTGTATTCTTTACTAGGCAGATCAGTTGGGTCGAAGATTGGTACCCACTTTAGACCTGAGATTGAAGAAACCGTGTCTACTTTAACACTCTTGTTGCCTAGTGCGAACGTAAGGTTTCCTCCGTTTGAATCGAACAAAACGCTTGCCCAAATTTCATAGATGTTGTTGCTTTTAATGGAGAATGGGATGCTCATATTCACATTGCTGGCCAATGCAAACGCGAATTCTCCGTCTACGGGTTCACCTTGCGTGAAGGGTTCGTACGTGACTGGGAAGAAATCGCTTTGGCACCAATATTGGTTGAAGCTATAACCGTGATAAGCATAATCATATGGTTGAAAGATATATTGATTGTCTAATGTTGATAGCGCAAGATCAGTGATGTTGGCGTTATAAAATAAGACGTTATCAAACAAATTATAATTATTCAATAGAAAGTTTTCATCATACTGAGTAGCATATAATCCAATAGTCGATTCTGACACTTCAGTTAAGGCGTTATACCCACCGCCTACTATAAGAGAACTTGTGGAAGCAGAGTAAATATGCGGAGAAAGTTGGTTGGCATATTCAAAAACTGAAAGGTACGCACCGCTATATTTTATGACCAATTCTGTATCGTTTGTTAGAAAATTCATTATCTGCTCTGAAGGGAGGTAATAACCTGGCCATCCATCTAAAATATACTCCCACAACGTCGCGTTTGGAGCAGGAAGTTGTTCACCGATCAAATTGTCTTTAGTTACCACGATGTATTCTACGCTGAGTAAAGAGAGAAGGCTATTAAAATCGTTTGTGTCATTATCAACAATTGTGCTTTGTAAGAATTTTGTCAAAGTAGCCACCGTGGGAGTAGCCAAGTCGTTGCAGATCACGGGATGATTTGGAGGATTTACATCGAACGGATTATGGATGTACGGAATAGTTGCAGGCAACCAACCGGGGTGAATTGGAGTGCTCATTGGAAGAAGTAAAACCCTGAAAAATCCCGGTTGGGCCGCCAGCATGTTATAAACAGTGTTATATTCGCTTGGAAGATTAAAGGTGGGAAGATATCCGGACATGTTCCCAGTAAGCATTGGCGCCACAGTTAATGACAAAGATAGTAATAGGAATATTAAAATAACATACTTAATCGCTTGATGCGCGTGCGTACGTGTTATCGCCTGATATGTTATGTTGACGGAACCCGCGTTATCGTTTCTAGAACACTCCGCGTGCGCGTGCGCACTCGCCTGATATAAGTTTGGAACTTTGCCAGATCTAGCATTAATCAGGTATTCAGCCACTACTGCTATCAAGAAAGCATAAGCTAGCGACGTGAGAAATACAAATTTATAGGAAACTCTAAAGCCGTTAAAGTAGGGTACGTGGAGAAATAGCCACACGTAACCGTTGCCTAATGGGCCTAAAATGCCGGCGCCCAATGCTATGGAAACTGCGGCTAGTATTGAAAAAAACAAAACTTTCTCGTCTTTAGGTTTAATGATCAGCGCTGAAAAGCATAAGATAGGAAAAACAAAACTGATCAAATTTGTAACAGGATTTGCAAATGATTTCATTATTTCTATAAAATACCCGTAGGGACTTCCTTCTAATCTAAAGACGTTGTAAAGATAACATGCTACAGAGTTCGTGGCTATATCGTCCACGGACAACGCTCCAGTTACCGACGCCCATCCTGTGGGAGAAAACTGTTGAATAATCCAATATGCATTCAAAGCCAACACGCTAATGAGAAAGATAGCTCCAGTTTTCACCATACCTAAAACTATGGTTTTGAATTTTCGGACGTTAAGAACAAGCCGAAATATGAAGTACAATATTATAGCTAAAAAAAGCATGTAACTGACCGGCAGAGATAGAATAGCAACGACGGAAAACGTTAGTGCCGCCGAGATAGCGTTTCGTATATTTAATTTTGAGGAGGCAGAATCTATGGCCCTCACAACGCATAAGAAAGCTAAAGGAGCAACGGCATACGCAAATACGTAGTTGATTGCAAAAAGCTCATAATCGAAAACCCATGGGTTAAACATGTATGCAACAGCGGCCACCAATGAGGCAACACGATGTCCGACGTTCAGCGGCCTTACTTTGGCAAATGCTAAATTTATGACCATGAGATAAGATAGCCAACCAGAAAGCGCAGTAAATAATACAAAAAGTAATAGCCTAAACTGGTCTGCATTAAGAATAAAAGAGGTGACTTTGCCGAAAATTATTACGGGAAGGAAGCCTGGATTAGCGAAGCGGTAGCCACAGTCTACCTGCCACCACGTGTAAACACCCTCACTAATCCAATAATTCGCCCAATTCGGAAAATTATATGGCGTTACGGTGTCTAAATCAATCCGCGCCAGGGTTCCTGGACTAGAAATAATAACTCTATACGCTAACAAAGATAGTATAAAAACGAAAATGAAGAATAACAAATCGCAACCGAATATTCTGTCTTTACTTAGCAGGCGAGTTTCCTTCTTAAAAATAGTCATGTTCATCCGATGCTAATTTTTCCTCGTTCCAGTTTTTCTTTTTGAAGACCGTCTATAAACGTTTATGATTACATGGTAAGGACCTATAAGCTTAGGTATCGATTTCCTACCAAGAACATTCAAGCTGAGGTAATAGCGAGCTCTTACATTGATGCCTCCATATGGAAGTAGGTTGAACTTGGATATCAGTTCAGACCAACTAGTAGGAGCTAAAAGTCTTTCATCGCCAAACTCCTTAAGCGGATAATAATTCGACGGAACACTCAAGGTGATACTGCGACCAAGTCTAATAAGCCCCTCAAGAAACCTGCAAACAAAATTATCGTCAAAATGTTCTAGCAATCCCTGACTGAAGCAAACGTCAAAACATTCGTCCTTAAAGGGCAAGTTAAAGGCGCTGGCCACAACGAAACTTGCTTTACCTCCGAAACGTTTTATGTTGCGTCTAGATAATTCGATTACTTCACGATCTATGTCTAAGGCCACTACGTTTACTCCAAAGTAGCTTATGAAACAAGAATGAAAACCTGTACCTGAACCAACCTCTAATGCAGATTTGGGCAGTCGCGCTAAAATAGACAGGATGTAATAAATGTGGCCAGTAACGTCAAGTGCGAAAACTTTAAAACGTGTGGATTGCGAGTAAAAGTCCCTCCAGCTGCCTCGAAGTCTGGCAGGCAGATTCATCATGCTATTCGCTTTTTGCGAGTCAGTTACCCAGCAAGAGACTTGAGTAGGTACTAACTGTTTTCCTTGCAATAGTACTTATCTTGAAGAGCTGACTGCGCTTTTTTGCGTTAGTCCCTATCTTTCGTCTTAGATTGCCATCTACAGCTACTAAATACATTTTATCAGCCAGACCACTTGCATCACAAACGTTAACGATGAAGCCAGTCTCCCTATCACTGACAAGCTCCGGTAAACTCCCCGTATCAGTTACTATTGACGGTTTTTCAAACGATGCCGCCTCTATAACTGGCAGGCAGAAACCCTCACGAAGAGATGGTACAACCAGGCAAGTACAAGAAGCATATAACTTTTTAAGCATAGCTTCTGGAAGGTGATCGATAAAGCTTGCGTTAACACCCATTTGTTCTGTCATATGAATATAGTATGGATCCTTTTTGCCAACTATCAACGCCTTTGAGTTAATTTGATGCTTTTCACGCAAAATTCTCATGGCCTCAAGCAAGTATCTTGTGCCTTTACGCTCATGATTCGTGGCGATGTGTAGAAAAGTCGGTATCTCAGGCTCTATAGTTTTGAAACCATTTGCGTAATCGTCTGGGATCCCTAGGTAAATTGTCCTGATTTTTTCCCGGGGCACAGCATAACTTTCTTGTAGCGCTTTCCGTGTGGCGTAGCTATTGGCTATAATTAGGTTGGCGTGGGTGCACGCTGATTCTTCCATGTCAATAAGTATTTTATAACGGAAAAAGTCTGCAAGCCTATACTTCGCGGAGATGTTTTTCCTGCACGAGTATTCGCTCACCATACAGTCGTGGGCATGATAAAGAAGGAGGGGACGATTACTTTTCTTAATCTTTGAAAAGGCGTAGGCTTGCCCCGCACCATGGCAACCTACGACGTCAAACTTGCATTTATTCAGTAGTCTAGCCAGTGCTCCTTTGAGCTTAAGGTTGTATTGTAAGCCTCCAATGAGCCATATTCGTCTGTGGGTAAGGCCATGCAAGGTAATATTTTGCTTGCAAACAGTCTGTTGAATATGAGAGGTACTGCTATAAAGAATGTGAATATTGCAATCGAGTTTAAGTAATTCAAGCGACAAGTCTTTGACGAATATTTCGGTTCCGGCAATCGTTTCGAATGGATCGGCCTGAACTAAGAACAGGATGTTCATTTTTGCTGATCGACTACTAATAGCGTTTGTTGCCCTGCAATAGCGCGCGCCGTCCTATCAATACTTGTCTATGTTTGTGCTTATCCACTCAGTCAGTTTTCGGATGCCTACTTCCGGACTAATTTTTGGCACCCAACTCAGCCTCTCTCGTATCTTAGAGATGTTAGAAACGTATACTTTCTGATCAGATTTTCTCCAGTCTCCGAAACGGATTTTGCTTCTTTTTCCCGTAATTTTTTCCAACATATCCAATAGCTCAAACAATGAGATCGTATTGCTAGGACCGCCACCGACATTAAAAACTTCCTGCTTTATGTTACTTTTGACGAATAGGTCATAAGCGTTAATCAAATCGCTAATGTATAGAACATCTCTAACCTGCTTGCCATCGCCATAAATAGTAATCGGATTGCCTAACAAGGTTGCTCTGATAAACCATGCAATCCAACCTTGGTCCTCAACTCCAAACTGATGTGGCCCATATATACAACTCATTCTAAAAACACCAGTTCGTAACCCATAAAGATGCCCATAGTCTTGGACGTACAAGTCTGCAGCCAATTTAGAACACCCATAAGGAGTATGCTCGCACAAATCTATCGGATACGTCACAGGTATCCCATTCCTGAATTTATCTTCAAAAGCATAACGCGTTACCTCCTCTTCAACCTCGACTTTGTTTACGTTGTTACCATAAACTTTGTTAGTAGAACAATAGACTAATATGGGGTTACGATTTGATAATCTTGCGGCTTCTAGAACATTGAAGGATCCTGAAAGATTTACCTCAAAGTCAGTACGCGGGTCTTGGATAGAAGTAGTAACAGCAGTTTGCGCTGCTGTGTGGACTATTACGTCAGCATCCTCAGTCACGGTCTTCAATTTCTCGAAATCTCTTATATCGGCTTCAATAAGTTGGACGTTACTAAAATTCTTAAGATAATTCCAGTTGCACGCGGTATTGATTTCTCTCTTTAGAAGCCCCCCTCTAGAAAAATTATCAATGCAAGTAACCTCAATGCCCATCTTCGCGTAATATTCAGCAACATTCGATCCGATAAATCCTGCTCCCCCTGTTATCAAGATTCTCACTGATTTCCTTTCCCCATCAATTCTTCAATGTCTCTTTGAGTAATTCAAGCTCTCTTTCAGCAATTTTATCCCAGTCATATTTAGATGCTGTCTTGAAGGCATCTTTCGATATTCGATCGTAGAAAGTTTCATTTTTTAACAGGTTCAAAATCTCATAGGCAAATTCATTTATGTTTCCAGGCGGAATTCTAATCATACCCTTTGGAAAGATTCCCCGATATACGGGTAAATCCCAAGCGACCACGGGTAATCCGCATGCCATCGCTTCACATATTGCTATCCCCCATCCCTCCTCAAAACTGGGGAATACGAACAACTTTGACATCTTTAGTATTTTGAATATATCATTATGAGGGACATAGCCGAGCATAGTGAGATTATCTGTTAATCCAAAGTCTTTAATGAGATCTTTCATTTTATTTTCCAATCTTTTCTCGCCAGAACCGGCGATAACAAGTTCGAATTCTTTTTGCTCTTCGCATACTACTCTCCAAATTCTTATCAGGTCAAGTACTCCCTTACTCTCTCTTAATTCAGCAGCGAAAGAGGCTGCGTACCTCTTATCTTGCTCAGGTTCATTGTTTATAGATTTAAAATCAACTCCATTTTCCACGGCAAATGTTTTTTTTGAGGCGTTTTCAAAATATTTTTGAATCTCCGCGCCTTCAGGACTATCGTACACAAATATTGAATTAGCCTGTTTTTTAATTAGCCAAAAACTGATTTGCTGAGAAAAATAACCTAACCAGTTTCCGGCAGTATTCCCTTTTCTCATCCAAGGTTTTCCATATCTGTGATGAACCATCGCAATCCATTTTGCATTTCTATTTTTCAATTTTAAAACGAAAATAGGAAGAACATCAGGCAAAAAGTCTGAAGTGGAGTATAGAATATCCCCATCATGAATCTCTATGTCCAAGAACAACGCTTTAAGAATACGCTCAAAATGTGAGATCAAAATATTTCTAGAACCAACTTCCTTTGATGTTATAAAATAACGAGCGTTCAATCCTTCGCTTTTCAACATTTTTCTACCTATTGAAGGGGTTATCACAATCTTCTCAACTTTCTTCATTCTTCTGGCTATTTCGACAAAGCGAATATCTCCACCGCTTATGCTCCCCCTATAGGAGTTTAAAAAGGCTATCAGCCTAGGTTTCATCGTTACTACAGCTTCTTAGAGTTACGCTTTATGCCTAAAGCGAGGCATGCATACGCTGAAAATAATTTTTCTCTATTCCCATTCACAAAATTCGCAAACACCCCTGTTTTCACCAATAAAAAAGCCTACATCGTACTTTGGCTATATTCTAGAGCAACTCTAAATTTCAAATAATACATCGCAATCGAAAGAAGTGGGTGCCTAATCAGTTTTTTCCATTTGCCCCGTTCAACAAAGACGCCTACAAGTCTGTACCATAAGCCTGTCTGCTTTATTGTTTCCGAATCATCAGATCCCCATTTTCTAACATACTCTTTGAATCCAATCGCGTAGTACTTCTTCTTACTTAGGTACCTAGCCATACTGAATTTGCCTTCATTGTGGCAAAGAGCTGCATTAATTATTCCGGTTCGACCGATCTTTCTTATTTTCCTGTCTAAATCCCAGTCTTCAGGACCTGTGAGACTCTCATCAAATCCTCCTATTCGCTCAAATAGATCTTTTCGAACGAACCTTACAGCATCAATAACTGTTTCGTTGTAAAAGCTTCTCTCAAAATCTCTAACCTTTATCCAAAAACCCTCTCCAACTATTCGTTCCGGAATATATAGCGCATCAAACCTATCGATTTCACACTTCTTGACGCATTCTTTTATGACTTCTGGACTCAAAATCATGTCCGCATCTAAATAAAGCAGATATTCACCTCCAGAAACTCGGACTCCGTAATTCCGCTGTGAAGATCTTTCAGGCCCTTTCGAGTAAACCTTGGCTCCACATTTTTCTGCAATCTCGACAGTTCGATCATCCGAGAAATTATCCATCACGATTAATTCTACGTCTTTGAAAGACTGGGTGTTTACGGACTGCAAACAATTTCTGATGTTGTTCTCCTCGTTTTTGGTAGTTACGATAACAGAAACCACAGGATCGGCCCCTGTTTGTTTAGGCGAAAGGAAGAGTCCCTGCGAGCGGTCGCTAGTTTTTTGCAAAATCTCTAACGTGCCCCAAAACTCTTGCAATGCCCTTAACAGAATACTCAACGTCTTTCAAGGAGCGCGTCCGAGCCAATTGCCTAAGTATATACTTGGGTGACAAGAACACCTTGTAAATTTCGTCGCAAATCCTAATCACTTCCTCGGGCGTCATATCTGGCGTACTGAGAACGGGTTCCCTCATATCAAAGCGATCATAATCCTTCGGGTCGATCCTAAACCAGCCATTCTCCAAGGCCTCTGCATACAACTTGCATCCTGGATATGGAATAACAATCGTAGCCTGAAGCGTAGCAGCCCAGCCCCTTTCCATCAATGTCTTGGCAAGATTCAACGTAGACAGCGCATCTGCACGTTTCTCCCAAGGGTAGCCGACCATAATCGTTATGTGCAATTCCAGACCCTCTTCATGTGGCACTCTGCACCCATCAAGAATTCCCTCAACGGTTGTACCTTTATTCAGCCTGTCAAGCGTAGTCTGGCTACTTGATTCTACACCGAAAAGAAGCATACGGAAACCCGCTTTCTTCATCAATCGATAATCTTCCCGAGTTGCCTCTCCAAATCGCATGTTACAACTGAACTGAACTTTATCATTGTATCCGCGATCAATCATTAGCCCTGCGAATTTTCTGAGCCACTCGCCAATTGGAAAGCAGCCAGTGTCATCAAAAACCGACCTAACGTCGTATTTTTCTATCAAGAAACCGATTTCGTCAACTAAGAGTTCAGGCCTCCGCGCTCTAAAAACAGGATACAGAGTAGGCCAAGAGCAAAAAGTGCACCCTCCATTTTTTCTCCACCAGCAATCGCGACCAACCATCGTATATGTTCCAGGGGTTACTCTGAAATTACCGTTACGCTGACTGTATAACCGCCATCTAGTTAAATCACGATCAATAAATGGCAAATCATCCAAATTGTGATTCAGCTGAAATCGACCTGTATTCCGTATGCTGCTGCCATCGCGATACCAGATTCCAGACTCAAGCCGATCAGTTTCACCAGCTAAGAAATTAACCAAGTTCAGCAGGAGGAAGTCATAGTCACCACCTGTCAAAATGAAGTCAGCTTGGCTTTGCTCCATTGACTCTCGCGGTAGGGCCGTTACGTGATCTCCAACTAAAACGACCTTGGAGTCAGGCGCCATGTTTTTCATGTCATCGATCATGGACCAGTGTCTCTTCACAACGGGAGTCTTTGTCTCAATCATGACAACGTCAGGGTGGCTTTTATCAAATTCACCCAGCCACTGGCTGTATGTTTTTTCTTCGGAAATTCCATCATCCCAAACGACAGTATAGCCAGCAATTCTGAGCAAGGTAGCGGCATACGCCGGAATCATGGGGTAGATGTACGTCGGCGTATAGAAGTACTGAAACTGCCTATTCTGACCTAATAAGGGCACACCTTTTGCCGAATCTATCGGCGGATACGAGATGCTGACCTTCATCTTTTTAGATCGCTCTTAACCAAGCCGTATAAGAATGATAACCCATAGGTAATGTGAGTAACGATTATACCAACCCAAATTAGGAATATTAGTTTCACCTTTCTGACCTGCAATATCGACGCGCCAAAGCCCAGGGCGAGATATAACGCCAAGCCTAACACTATTATATACCTAAAAAAGGGAAAGAGAAAAGATAACGATACACCTATGAAAAGAGATAAAACGAGAAGAGAAGGAAAGAAATAGGCAGGCTTCAAGGAGTTCTGTTGAGACCTCCTAACCGAGAGACCCCTATACGTGCCAAATCTCGAAATTTGCTTTAGATGGGGTCTGAAAAGCGGACGACGATGATGATAAACAACCACATTCGATGATTCGATCAGTTTTTTCCCAAGCTGCTTAATTGCTAAGCACATCAGTCCATCCTCCCCAGGCCAGTATTTCTCGTTCCAACCGCCAGATTCCTGTACCACTGATTTTCGAGCGATAAAATTGCAAGAATGAATCTCGTTCGACTCGAGACCTCGCTTCGTTTCGCCCCTACTTAATATTCTATACCTGCTCGACAAGCTGCCCATCATAAAGGATGATAAAACATAACCACCAGCTCTTTGCATCAAGCAATCCATTTCGGGAGTTAACCCAGGTCCTCCGACACCAGCAACCTCAGGATCCTCAAAATATTTCATAGCATTAGCTAACCAATCATTCGGCGGATAGGCATCACTATCAATAAATGCGCAGAAATCACCCTCTGAATTCTCGCCTCCGATGTTTCTCTTGACTCCCGGGGTCACTGAGCCAGTAGGTATAACCCTAACGCCTTCGATTGCGTCTTTTGAATCATCTGGAAGCAGGATTATTTCGTAATTAGCATAATTGAGCTGCTTACAGTGCTCAATACATTCTCGCGTATAATCATCCACATTTTTGCAGGGAATTATGATCGAAACCAAAATATCTTGTGGCATTAGCATTCAGCAAACCCCGTGCATACGAGCCCAAGGCTCAACTGTCATTAAACCATTCCATCCCTTACAAGTCAAGTTAATTAAGAAATCGTCATAAACAAGTCTTTTGCTAACCACATTCAAACGCATCTCGCCTCCGCCCCACTTACCTATACGAGCGTGAAGCAACAATGATTCACGTTAGAAGCATTCATGGTCGCATCCAATAATAAATAGGACCGGTAAGTTTTCCTAACAGCCTAGAACTGAGCATTTCCCTCAACCTACTATATTGAATTCTAAGTCTCAAAAGCGAAAAAAGCATAGCGAAAGACTGCTTTGCAAGCCCACTCGACATCTTGCTCCCTTCTTTCTCAGTCCAAGTAATACCGACCTCTTTCACTTTGAAGCCAGCAGACAGAGCCGAATAGATCAAGTTTACGTCAAAGGTGAAGTCCGTAATTAGCAAATCCTTGCCTATGCTGTTTACCAAACTTCTTTTGAAGATTTTCACACCGCATTGCGTATCTCGTATGCCAGAAAGCCTCCAAAATAGTAATCTAGCCAAGACGTTAAAACTCCTGCTTAACACAGCTCTTATCAAAGGCCTCTCCTGCAACAAAATCGAACCCTCTCTGTATCTAGACCCAATGACCAAGTCATAACCTCGAGCCAACTCTAAAAGCCTACACAATTCCATAGAAGGAACAGATCCATCTGCATCGACGAACGCGATTAAGTCACCCTTGGCATGCTTCAAGGCCTCTTTAATTGCTCCACCCTTGCCCAACCTATTCGGTAGGATCAGTGCAACCGTGTTAGAGCGATTGTTCATCACCTCTACGACGCTCTTGGGCGTTCCGTCGTTACAACCGTCCATGACTACCAGTATTTCATATCCCTCAGTAGATCTCAAGTCGAGAGTGAACAACAAATCCTTTAATGTCGGTTCAATTCTTCCTACCTCATTATAAGCAGGAACTACTACAGAGAATCGCGGCTTACTCTCTATTTCCAGTATTCTTCTACCCCTTGCGAGTTGTAGAACCAGTGACGCTCACTTTCACTTTTGAATCTCTGAGAAAACAGACAAGCTGGAGAACAATACTGACAATCAAAGAGTAATAGGCGAAAGCTGCTACAGAACCAGCAAAGGCTGTTGAACCAATCGACAGAAAAATGGCCCCAATAATCAAGAACAAAATAAAACCCATGACAAAGGGAGCATCCCAATTTGCTGTAAAATACAGTTTGACTCTTAAAAGAAGCATCTTAATAAGACCTCTAGCAATTGCTAAATCTCTTTGGCATGCTATTCATATGCATCACGGCTATGAACCTCGCAAAAGACAGATCATACATCCACCACCAGGCGGATTTGTTGCCCCACTTTTGAGCGAGCAAACTGAGCCTACGAGCGTAGAATAGACCGACCTCTTTCACAGCGACGTCGACTTTAGTTTCTCGGGCATCCGTCAACTTGCCCATCACCGAAAGCAGCAACTTAATTAGCGCCGGGCTCCGCGGCCGGTCAACAACCCTGATCGTCAAATCAACCAAAGCCCGCTCGACATCTCTCAAAACTCTGAACCAAGCGCCAGACTTCAGTGCCCTCAATTTAAGCCTAATGAGGCGGTCTCTGGAAAACGCAAACAAAAATGAAGCCTGTTTAGCGTCACTAACGATAACGCGATCGCTACCCACCTCCATAGACCTGACCACATAAATTAATGCTATTAGTTCGACTAGTATCACATACAACTAATAAAAGATTTTCCGTAAGACACGACGCGTTCATAGGTTGCACAGACGAAACTTTTAGGTAAGTAGACCCGAACAAGCCCACGATGCGATCTCGACCGACTTGTAAGTACGTCCGTTAATAGCGACTAGCGAAAGCCCCCGACTAGGTGCGATATGCTTTACCCGTGAGATGCAGTTAAATTGTTGTTATGTGCTCCACACGTATATAAGAATCGGAATTGAGAAACTAAAAGTGTGCAAAGCGTGTTGATCTGAGGAAATGCCCCACCAGACTTTGAAGTTTGTTCAAGAGAAATTCTTAGAATACTATAACGATGCTTTTCAGCAGAGCTGGATGCCAAATTCTTTTGAGAATCGTGAGTTCGCTGCGTTACTTTTCAAAGAAAAAATGATGGTTAGGCATAAGAGCTTTAAGGGGCCTTATGCGTTGAAAAAGTTTCTCTGCGAATTGATTCCTTCAGATGTTTACTACTCCAGTGCTTACTACGAAAATCCTGCTTCGAGCGATATGGGCGAGAAGACATGGCTCGGTGCCGACCTAGTCTTTGACATCGATGCCGATCATATTCCTACACCTTGTGGAAAAATTCATGACCGCTGGGCCTGTGGCAACTGTGGTTTTTCAGGTATGGGAGTAACACCAGATATTTGTCCATCCTGCGGAGGGCGGAAGATAGATGTAAAAACATGGATCTGCGAAGAGTGCCTACAGACAACGAAGAGGGAAACTCTGAAGCTCATGAAGTTTCTTACAGATGATTTTGGATTTTCTGCGGCAGAGATCAAGATATTCTTTTCCGGCCATAGAGGCTATCATGTGCACCTTGAAAGCAAGACTGTGCGAAGTCTTGATGCACTCGCTAGGAAGGAGATTGTTGATTACGTTGCTGGAATTGGGCTTAATGAGAGTCTTTTTGGAGTGAAAGAAATAGGCAAAGCAATTAGTGGTCCAAACTTGAAAGATGTTGGATGGAGCGGAAGAATCGCAGAGGGGGTTTATGAAGTTCTGGCGAACTATTCGCTCATGGAGCTGGAAGATCTTGGACTGAAGAAGAGAGCTGTAGAGGCTGTTGATAACAATAAAGACACCATCATTAAGAACCGAGGGGCAAGAAGCCTTTGGAACAATGCGAAAGGGATAGGCACAGAGAGTTGGAAAAGGATAGCCAGGCGAGGAATTGAGTTGCAGTCAGCCAAAATCGACACAGTGGTCACTACGGATATTCATCGTCTGATAAGACTAAATGGCACTCTGCATGGAAAGACAGGCTTGAAGAAAACAGAAGTCTCAAGCGCGCGACTTGAGGATTTTGATCCTCTCAGAAAAGCTGTCGCCTTTGAAAAAGGAACAACTGAAGTCTTTGTCCACCAAAGCCCTGAGTTCAGAATCGGCGATACTGTGTATGGGGCTTTAACAGAGCAAAAGGTTGAATTACCAGTGGCCGCCGCCTTGTTTCTGTTGTGCAAAGGTGCTGCAGAGGTGGCCATGTAACTTGTATGACGAGGTTTACGATGCCTGGAAGAAGGAACAAGAGAGCGCTGAACTGCAGCCTTTGGCGAAGGATTTCTATGCCCGGTTAGCGGGTTACATTAAGCGGATACGCGAAGAAACCAAGATGCTCGACGAAAGGACGGCGAAGGCGAGGCTGATAAAGCACGAGCTTCGCAACGCTCGTAGGCTTATTAAATCACTCTTTCAGCTTCGGTATAAGAAGATTTTTCGAGCTGCAACTGCTCGGGAAACGATTCCGATTGAGGTTCTGACCGAGGAAGAGGAAAAGCTATGCGGTAAGATGTTACCGTTAGCTGAATCTTATCAGGAGTTTCTGCAGAGCGTCCTTCTAGGGCGATTGATTTCTAGCGAAGAAACAAAGGAGAAGCCGAAGAGAATGCTCGTCCGTTTCTTGAGGGATATTCCTGCGATTATCGGCGCAGACATGAAGGCTTATGGTCCGTTCAAGATCGAAGACGTTGGCACCGTGCCAGCAGAGAACGCTTCAGTTCTTGTTAAGCAGGGAATTGCCGCACGGGTGGAGGTAGAGAAATTTTAGGCGGCGGAGGGCGCAGCTAGAGTAGGTTGGGCTTGCCGTAGTTTTCTTCTGTAGTAGCCTAGTGGGTGGCGCGTTTTTTTGCATATCTCGTCCATGCCCGTGCATACCCCATGAGTGCGTAGCGTGTCGCACCTCGGAGGCACATACTTAGTTCCCGAGCCCCTTGCACCTGCTATGTGTTCAACCTGATAGCGTGTCAATCGTTCGTTGAAATCGCTGAGCGAGTGATAGAGTTCGATAACTTCTTCCGGTCTCACGCCGATGTTGACAAGGAAAGTAGTTAGCGTGAAGCGCCCGACGTGCGAAAGGTGATGCCCAGAGATTATAGCCGTATAGAGGGCTTTCACGCATGGTGGAAAGGCGGCGACGATTACTTGCTTCGGCATTTCTTCTTTTCGGAGCCTTCCCTTTTTCAACATCAGCAGCTGCTTTAAGCGTTCCGCACGGGCGACGAGAGCGTCTGGAAGTGGCAGGTCCTCTGCTTGAAGCCTTTTCTCTATGTACCTTCTAACTTCTTCCTCCAAGAGCCGGGAGACTTTGTCCGTCCTGAGAAGAATTTCACCGGCTATTATCCGTTGGTTTATCAGTTTCCATTCCGCTTCATGGAACATCGAGGTGTTCCTGAGAAAATCCGTGAAATAAATAGCAAAGTCATGATATTCGCCTTCCAGTTTCTTTAATGCCCTTATTTTCCAATTGAAGAATTCCGCAATGTGCGTTATTGTCTCTTTTTTCTCTTCGTTCAAGGATGCTGAGATTCGTTTAGCTTCTAACAGCGCATATCTTTTTTTCAGGTACGGGTCTTTTATTGCTGCGACCAGCATCACAGCAATGGGGAAGGAAGGGATTTCGACCTCAAATTCGCGTAGTGATGCCCCAGTATTGTTTGATGTGAGGGTGCTCCCAACGCGGTTTTCTGCCCTGTCAAGGATGTATGAAAAAGTCGAGTCTGTGAGTTCGGTTATTTGCAAGTCTAAGGATTTGACGTATTCTGATGCTTCCGGAAGAAATGGGTATTTGGCCAAATCGCTTTTCGTGAGGACTTTGTTCCCGCTCCAGCTGTCGCCGTGTCATTCCACCTCAATTCTCGGGGCCAGGTAGAATGTTAACTTTCCCTCTTTCGGCTGCTGGAAATCTAGGCGCACAGGCATGTCATTAGAGAATTCTAGCATGGCTATGTCTGATGTGGCGATCGCGGCCTTGATTATCTCAGCCAAGTAGCTCAGGCTAAACGTAGCTTTCGCAGATTCTTTCACGATAAGGTCTAGCAGGGCGTCGCTCCCTTTCTTGAGTTCTATGTTCGCGCCCATAAGATCCCCTGTAGCCCGTAGTACGAGTTTTTCTGGGTCAGCCTCGATTCTTACGTGATCGCTCACTAGCGTTGCGTCATCGATCGCATCTTTCAAGCCTTGGGTAGTCGCTTTTGCCGTTACGTTGAATGCGATTTTTGGCGTAGGCACTTCTTCTTCAGCGGCCTCAAGGGTTGGCATGTTGAATACTCGAGTGTACTTTCCGCTTATTGCTATTTGCAAGCGACCAGTTTTATCATCGAGCGATAATTCTACAGGTTCGTCTTTTCCTGCGCGTTTAAGGAGCTTGAGCATCTCTGTGACGTTTATGCACATCTTTGTTGGCGTGTCACACTGGTATTCATCGAAGACCGTTTTCGGCCACTCAAAGTCCACCATGGCGACTCTTGAGGGGTCCATGGCACGGAGCTTCATGCCTTCTGGGGCCAAGTTGAACGTGGCTTCGTCCACGAGTATGGAAATGGCAGTTATCATATCTCTCAACAGTCTTGCATCGGACACCTTTATTCTGAACAAGCGTGAACCTCCTCGCTTAAGATAGAGAGAATCTGCCGCCATATAATAAAAGCCTTTACCCATCTACATCATGTCTCGGCAAGACATCGCTTCGCTCCGGGGCAAAGCAATGTTCTCCTTACAAACGAAAAGGCTAAATCGTTGCGAACGAGCGTACACCTTATGCGTTTGACGATCTCTGGCGACACGTACAAAAAATTGTTAATCCCCCTTTCCTTTATGATTATGATGCTGATTGCCTACGTCTTCGATCCTTCTGTCGTGGGTCCTTCCTCATTTGAAGAAACATGGACGGGCAGAGCTTTTTATCTCTTTTTCCTGTGGCTTTTCGCTCTTGAATTCATTCTCGGCGGCACTAGAAGCACAAAATCAGGAATCAACCAAAGTGCAAGATTGGCTAGAACTGCTGGCGGCTTCCTAATACTGATGATTCCAACAATCTACATAATAGCTTTTTATATGTTCGGATTGAACAACGCCATAACAGCCCTCGGATTGGGACTCGGGAATTTTTTTGGGGTACCACAAGGCATGACATGGAGTTCGCAAGCAGGGTTCATTTCTACATATTTCCCAATTTCGTTCGAGTATATCATCATGACAGCTTCAATTCTCACCGGCGTATTCGTTCTCCTACACTATGAAGGAATAAAACAGTTTTCGATTTCAATCTCTCTCCTAACCTTAGTAGGGGTCTTCTACGTGATCAACACGTTTAGACCCTACGCATCGGCTTCTTTTCCGAACTTCCTGTCGCTATTGTCGCCCATTTTGCCCCAGAGCGGAGTGTCTATCCAAGGTTTCGTGCCCTTTATCTCTTCAATCGTGGCATTTGTCATGCAAAGGTTAGGCTATGCCGTACAAATGGCTGTATTGCAGGACGGTACAGTGCAGATGCTCGTCAACGGGTATGGGTTTGCCATATACTGGCCTTGCGCCGGCGTCTATAGCCTCTTCATCTACACGTTCGTTATCCTTCTCTTCCTGAAGGACTTCCCCGTGTCATTGCGTGGAAAAGTTGTTGGCTTCGTGATTGGCGCAGTCGGAACGTTTTTCGTTAACATACTGAGAATCGTGTCCATAATGGAAATCTACATATCTCAAGGAGCCGCTGCGGGTGACATTTTCCATGATTATTACGGGGAACTATTCTTTCTGTTCTGGATAGTATTCTACCTGTTCGCACTCGTGCTCGTTCAACGCTTCATGATTAGGAAAACGCCCATCGCATAGAGCATCTCTTTAGAAACTTTACCACTACCCATTCGGAAGCATGGCATGCAGTACAGGCAATCTGCTGTCTTTGATTCTTGATGTCTCTTGGACCAGTTTCTCTACATACAGTAAACATATTCGCAAGCCTAGCCACGCGAAGGCATAAAACAGAAAGGTGCAGAAAACAGTGTCGAACAAAGTATTGGCAGGGATGCTTCAGCTGTACTCTCTGAACGTGTGACTACATTTTGTGCAACGAAAGAACTGCGTAGAAGACTCATCACTTCCACGAGTTTGCACCTGCCAGACGTAAGCTAACGTATTTCCGCATTTTGGACACTCGATCTTCACCGTGGGCAGAGTTCGAAGCTTCTGCTCCTCCTTGCCGATGACCGCAATGGACTCCTTCGGCGGTTGTTCGATTACGATCGGTGCAACCGCAACCTTGGCGTCCTCAGGTGGCTTCTTATAGCCACATTTCGCACAAGAAAGCAGAAGAACCGTCTTGGCACCTTGCTTCTTCCTCGCAGGTACTAACCTCGTCCCGCACTTAGGACAAAACTCCATTACCCTTTCACCGTTTCCGACTTCATCTTCCATGGTGATGGAGCTTTTAAATCTTTTCTTGCGCGAATCAAGACTTCAACTCTGGCTTCCTACTACCTGAATTCGCCTTCGAGAGACCCGATGCGATCAAATGTGCCACACGCAAAGCCTCTGGAATGTTACTCCGCGTAGAAGTCTCCTTTACGATTTTCTCGGCATCTTCCCTGGAAATGCCTGCGACCTGCATGTAAACAGGCTCTTCGTCTTTTCTGCTCTTTACGCTAATCAACGTACTTTGATTTTCGAGGATCTTCCATCTTTTTTTGCTTTCGGGCAAGTGCGTCAACGCCTTCCTAATATCTTCAAAATCTGGTTCATCGCGGGTAACCGCGATCACAGGTAGCATAGTGAGCCCTGAAAGCCCGTTGATATCTACGACGTTGAAACCTCCAAAAGTCACGCCGTCCAACATAATAACCCGAATCTGTGCATAGTGATGCGAGCCACTTATCATTCCCCCGATCTTCTCCGTGGCATCCATGCCATCGATCGCGATTTCCGTCTTCATCACGCCATCCAGCCAATAGCCGCCCCTGAAGACAACACCAATCACATCGGCTAATCCCTTCGTGTGCGGGAGAAAAACACCATCATCCACGCCGACGATTCGTATCTCGTGCTTGATCACACGAAACTTTCTAGAAGACAAACCGTTCCTCTCGGAGCTTATAGGGAAAAGCATCACTATAAGCTTAACGTCCAACAAATTAATACATTCGGGGAAATTCGTTGAAAGAAAAACTATCTCCCTTCACTCCGCAGCATACAGGCCTAGAAGCCATCCTCCAAGACCACAAACTTGCCAGCCTAGGCGACTCGTACGTAAACTTCATCTCCTCTCTTGCACTATCCACGAAAAGAGGCGAAGCGGCCGGGACAAAAGTGAGCAGCCGAATCCTCTCTCAAGCATTGAAAAAATCCAAGTTAAGAAAATTCTTGCCCAAAAGAATTGACAGGCACGCGCTTGGAGATGCGGCTGAGGCGTTGATCGTTTACGCTTGGCTACGAGAAACGATCACTATCGAAGAAAGCGTTACGACGCTACGATCTTCAAATGACATAGTAGAGGCATTTGCGGCTCTGCTTCTCTTAGCAAAAGAAAGGCTGAACCTTTAGGCAGAAGCCTATTGTTTTTCTTGCCACTCTTTTAATGCCTTTTCAAATGCGTCATTAAACTGCTTGGTCTTCTTCTGAAGTTTTTCGGTGGCGTTTCTAAGCGCTGTCTCAGGTCGACCCTTCTGAGTTCGAACGTGGATAACCGGGTTTGCAATCAACGGATGTGGTATGTTGTAGCCGGCAGTTTCTATCGTCTCCTCGCCGAGTAGGACCCTCTGCAAGGCGTTGCAGAAAGAGTGCCCCTCGCCTTCAATTTCCATCTTGAGTTCGTTTCCTGTTTTCATTAAAACCTTTATCTTCACAACGGAACTCTCCTAGATTTCTGCCTTTCCATAATCAGAAGCCACCCTGCGGTTCTCAATTCTGCCGCAGTTCGGACAGCGCATTCTTGACCTCCGCCATTGGAGGGCATGCCCACAGTTGGAGCAGAACGCAAAGGTGACTCCAAGACTTCTATCGACAGATGTCGAAAGATGATAGGTCCGGTTTGTCTCGGAGATGACTTTTGCTCGGAGTATGTCGCCACTCTTGCAAACGTCAAACATCGAATCCACGTACATTGGACTAGAATCAGAAATATGCAAGATGCCGAAAAAAGATCCTGATAACGTTTTTTGGTCTATCTTCAGAATGCGCACATTGGCAGTGTGAATCTGAACCTGAGTCACTTGACCGACTATAATACTTCCCACCTTCGGCGAACTCGCCACACGGACGGCCGGGTACACAGACACCTGTTTATTCATATGATCAATCAACGCACTACCAGTCGTCTTTGAGTATATCCTCCCTTCATCCACGTACGTTCCTGGACCCGGCGAAAACTCTTCAATGACCCCCAAACGATCTCCAGGAGAAACGAAACCGCCGCTTTTTCTCTTAGGTTGACTCACGCTTCATCACTCCATTCATGCTCATCAAATACCCAAGTATTCCCTCATGTCTTTAGGTGCGTTCGATACTTTTCCTTCGTGCTGATCAATAAACCTTTTGTTCTTTTCGCTCTATCACATACAAGTTAACAAGGATTTGATGCCTGCGCTTCTGATGAAACACAAAGAGCCGAGGGATGCTCATCAAAAGAGCGTACGTTGCCTTGACTTCTCCGCCGTCCCTTTCTATTAGCCTTTTCAGAAAAGGAGAAGGCGCGGCTAGAGTAGGCGATTTTCGTCTGATCTCCTTCCGCACTCCAGCGATCTTTAGGGCTTTGTGAAGAGAATAGATGTGATTGCCCACTTGAAGCGCTCTTTCCAGGAATTTTTGATCCGCTCCTCGTCTTTGCACGCCGAAAGGAGGATTTTCAAGGACCGTGTCGAATTCCCCGTGTACGCCGTCTATATCAGCGACTACCCAGTCCACCCTCGACCTTATCCCTAATTTCTCTGCGTTCCGCACAGCTGCCTTTATCGCGTCACGATCAATGTCCACGCCCAACACTCTTTCCGCGCCAAGAAGTGCGGCAGCAATCGCTAGCCTCCCAGTTCCGCAGCCAAGGTCAATCACAGTTTTGCCAATAATGTCATCATACATGTACGTCGCCATGTACAAAATTTCGGCAGCAGCCTCTGCAGAGATCGTATACTGCTCCAAGTAAGCTTTAGGAGACGGATGTGGGGACACCGTTGCAATGGCCACTTCAAGATCTAGTTTTCGAACCAATTTCCTCTGCAAAGCGTGTTCCAGTCCGCCTCTCCAATTACGGCAAGTGCTTCCTTTATCGTAAGCATTGGCTTGGGGAATCTGAGCGAGTCGTCCAAAACTAGCCTTGGGCATGCCGTGCTTACGAAGGCATCGATCGTCGGGAATTGTATAAGTCCCTCAGGCGTGATTTCCCTCGCCGCGAACAATAACGCCTTCTTCCCCCTACTCTCCAATCTATCCTTGATCTTAATGGCATCCTGAAGACGATTCTGCCCAGGTTTAAGTCCTACCAGAACACCAAAGGTATCAGCCCTCTTTGCCTCAGAAACGCTCGTCATTCGTTGCTTTCGAATTCTCTGGACTTCGCTTTCCACACTATAGGCTCGATTCTCGTAAGGATCAGCCACCACAGTAGGCTTGGAGGTTGCCAACGAAACACCTACGGCATGAAACTTTCCTCCCCCGACAAAGAGGAAAGCATCAGCTTGATCTTCTACGATCGTTGCGTTGCT
>DATHCB010000119.1:0-25609 GCA_035319765.1 Bathyarchaeia archaeon | reverse complement strand
TCTGGTTTACGCCTACGAGGTTCAGATTAGTAGCAATTTGAATCTGAGGGATGGGTTTCTCAATATCCAAGAAACGCTCAGCGGAGATATCGTGCAAGAAAACATTGACCTGAATCATTTTCTTCTTTCATTCACCTTTCTATATTGGCTACCTTTTACAGAGACACGCTTGGGTTACTGAGTCTGCTCTGTCACTTTATACCTTGTAAAACCGCAGTGCCCGCAGGCGAATCGGTTACCATGATCCGCCATGAAATAGCCTGGTCCACAACGTTCGCAGAAAGGTCTTAGCCGAGTGGCTGTTGCACCTTCAATCTTGTAAATAGTATGTATTTTCTTGCCTATTCTCTTCTTTCTTTGAATTTTACCTTTGGCGGGCTTCTTTGCTTCTTCTTTGACCTCTTCAACGGCAGCTTCGGGCTGCGGTGCAGGTGCCTTTGCTGCCTCTTTGGATGGTGCCTTTTCGGCAGTTTTTCCTTCCTTCGCGCTTTCTTTCGTTTCTTTCTCTACCTTGGGCAAGCTATCATGCCTCCTTAGGTTTCTTCCCGCCTTCTTCCTTTGATTCAGGTGCTTTCTCTTTTGGTGCTGCGACTTCTCCTTCTTTCGGCTTGGCTGGCGGGATGTTTCTGTTTATGATGTGTTCTGCTTCGACAATTTTCACTTGCTCAGCCGAGTCATAGACGTTTGCTTCTCCAACAGTGAGAAGCGAACCAGTCTTCGTTACTGCCCTCTTTACAAAGATAAGATCAATGTTTGCTTTCAGGAGTTCCGCCAAGTTTTTTCTTAGCTCTGCTCTAGTCGGAGTTCCCTCATGAACGTCATGCTCCACTTCGAAGGCCACTTCTCTCCTCTTCAGCAAAGAGTTATGATGATCATCGATGACTTTGACCTTCATACTATCTCCGTCCATGGGTGTTCAAACAGATGCGCAACCCTTACTTTAGCTTTTCTAGCCAACATATTTCATGGCCTCTACAATTCTCTGAGTTTCTTTTTTCTTCTCTGAAGTAACTTCAACGATAACCATGCCTTCACAAGGTTGTCCATAGACAACCGCGGCGCTCTCAGGAGCGCTAATAATGGCTACTAATGTGAGCAAGTCTTCTTCGCCTTCAACAACAATCTTTACCTTGCTGTCCCGCGTAACAGCGGATTCAACAACGGCCCAAGCCTCATCAGATATTGTGCCCGCGACATTTCTGAGGGGAAAGGTCTCATAGCCCTCTGTGATTAGTGGAGCAGTTGGTTTCCGCATGACCTTGCAATCAACGATCAGAACTTTGGGAAAAATACCTTGCTTCAGTAGAGCCTCAGAAAGAGCGTCGCCAACCGAAATTATCATGGATGGCCTCTTAGCTTTCACAATATTTTCAAATTCTTTGATTGTCCCATTGAACGAGCCTTTTAGCAATGTTCCCAAGGGTGATTTCAGTTTGACTCTCAGATCATTCGTGAGAAGACGAATTAGAATCACCTAACGCGCGATGCATATCGTCCCTTTTCTTTTATTTTCATCGCCTTTGCAATTAGAGAGTTTTCGGGGTCAAAGATAATCACTAATCCAGAATAATCGTCGCTTAGCGTCGCGGTTTTGCATTTAGGGCATGTTGAGCCTGCTGACAATAGCCGACATTCACGGCATGCTTTTTCGGGCAAGAACTCTCACCTTACTTTACTTTCTTCCCAGTTTGCTCGGTCTTTTCTGCCTTTTCCTTTTTAGCTTTCTCCTCAACCTCACCTTTTGACCGTTTCAGCTCTTCTTTGATCCAGTCGAGTTTTCCCAGAAAGGGTTGTCTGGCTGTAACGCCGATTTTTCCTGAGCTGCCCCCGCGACCGAGAGAGACAGCAGTTATTCTCACACGCACATGATCGCCAGTCGACAGTTTTCGCCTTGTTTCCTTCCCGAGCAGGACTCCTTGCTTCTCGTCGTAAGATATGAAATCGTCCAAAAGCTGACTCACATGGAGCAATGCGTCAAGCGGGCCGATACGCACAAATGCGCCGAAATCTGCAATCTCAACTACTTCGCCCTCTACGACTTCCTGAAGTCGTGGAAGGAAGGTGAGAAGCGAGAACTTGACCTTATGATAAGTCGCACCGTCACCCGGAATAATTTTTCCCACGGGACTAACCTGAATCTTTGTGACTGCCACCACATAACCAAGCTCTTCGTCAACCATGCCTTCATACTTCATCTTGAGCTGTTGGTGACCGACCACAGTCAAAGGATTGCCAAACTTATCCGGAGGAATACGTACAGTATCTTCCAGAGTTATCAGTTTAAACATGACCTAGTCCCGCTGCCCTCGTTGAGGATGCTTTTCTTCCACTTAAAGCTTGAGGCGCATTTAAACAATTCTATAAAAGTGTGGCTACGCACCGCCCTCAACCTCTAACCTAGACATCTGCCGCAAGAAAACAACTGGAACACCAAGATTCCTCAATTTTCGACGTAATTCTCCATCATTTGTAGCTACAGGACATCCCCATTCAACAGCCAGGCGGAACATCAAATCATCATTCGACTCGCCAACCTTACGCTCTACGTCAACGACTTTGCACCTTCCGGCTAGTCTGAGCCCTAATTGTGCCTGTTTACTCAATTTAACAGACTTGGAGGCCGCCAGTTTTTGCAGCTCGAAATAAATAGGAGACAAAATTACAGGTTCTACTCTTCGACCTAGCAACTTGTCCAGTTCCTCAAAGATATCCAACCGGAACTTTGATGGAATAAGAAAAAAATTCGTGTCAATTATGACTCTTAACGTCATTTCTTTCCCTAGGCGCTTCGTCAGATCATTATGCCGTAGCCAATGAGTCGCCATCTTCCTCCGATCTTTCTGCTAATAGCCACTCGAGACCCTTCTTGCGCGCAGACTGGACGACCAAGCTTAAACGTCGCAGTCTTTGCCTTTATTGAACTGACAGTTCCAGCCGTAATAGTTGCGCCAACGTCTAGCAAGAACATTTCGCGAACCTGTAGCTTTTCCACCTCTACAAGCTCTTTTGTTCCAACAGCACGCTCAAGAAAGAAAGTTTCAAGAGTAACCTCGTCCAATGTCGGAGGAAGCATATCTGGCTTGCCGACAAGATTGCCAGTGATTCCATCTGCCTTAGTCAAAGATGGATCCAGCAACGTGCCAACGCCTACCAGACCACCACAGAGCGCAGATTTCACCTTCCTTCCGCCAGCATTCAAACTTGCAATCTTGGTAAATAGAGGTTCGTAAGTGACTCTTTCACCTCTCTCCGTACGTATTCCGGGACGAATCTCTATTTCATCGTCAACCTGGAACTTCCCCTGCACTATACTGCCTCCCAAGACTCCGCCTTTCAAGTCTTCAGCCAGCGTGCCTGGCTTGTTCACGTCGAAAGAGCGAACCACAAACATTGCTGGTGGCAAATTTGAATCTCGCTTGGGAGTTGGAATATATTTTTCCATTGCTTGAATCAATACGTCAATGTTCACATCGTGCTGTGCGGAAACGGGAATCACTGGTGCACCTTCCCCAATGGTTCCCTTAACAAAGTCCAAAATCTCCTGATAGCTTTCCATAGCACGTTTCTCATCAACGAGATCGATTTTGTTCTGTACAATAATGAGATTCTTGATTCCAACGATTTCGGCAGCAGCTAAATGCTCTCGCGTTTGTGGCTGAGGGCAATGTTCATCCGCTGCGATGACTAATATGGCCCCATCCATAATTGCAGCTCCCGAAAGCATAGTTGCCATCAGTGCCTCATGACCAGGCGCGTCAACGAAGCTTATCGCACGTACGAAGTCGCATGCGGCCTTGCAATTCAAACAGGTTGCTCTTATTGTGTAACATTCTGGCTCGTTGCAGTTGGGACATCTATAGATCGGCGTATCAGCGTAGCCTAATCGTATCGTAATTCCACGCCGCAATTCCTCGCTGTGCCTAGAAGCCCAAACGCCGGTCAGCGCCTGAACCAACGTCGTTTTTCCGTGATCGACATGCCCAATTGTGCCTATATTGCATTCTGGTTGTGCTGGAAACTGGTGCTGTTCTTGCGGGATCGCCATGATGATCCTCACACTAATGCTTCGTGAAAGATAAAAAAGTTATGTGCTAAAATCAAAAAAACAAATAAACCTAACTGTTAACCCTGGCGACGCGTAGTTGCTTGCGTTCTAGGATCGATGATCCCTACTCAGTTTTCCCAGGAGCTTTTGCTTGCTTCTTTTCCACTTTTTCGATTTTCTCCGTTTTCTCAGCTTTTTTCTGCAGTTTTTCAGTTGTCCTCATGTTGATTTGAACTATTTCTTCAGTGATTATGTTGCCTCTAACTGTTTTCCTCTGTCTCTCCCCCTCACGTGTCGGATGAAAACCGACTCCTCCGCTAAATATTTTGCTTGCCCTCACTCCGCCGTGGATGTCAGGACGCATTGGAAAACCATCCTTGTCAGAGCCTCCGGTAATTTGCAGCTTACTACCACCTTGCCCTACAAGGGAGCCATCCACTATTTCGCCCAGTCTTCTACCGATCAGTGGCGCAGTACGAGAACCTTCAAGCTCCACAACCTGAGACTTCCCCGTTGAGGGGTCAGACACGATTATCTTGAATTTTGCCAAGGGAAGTTTACTCTCCATTAAGCAGTTTTCTCATGAACTTGGTGAAAGGTAACGATCTTGTCTATTAAGGATTTGCTAGCGCCGAGCCTCGATTCTCTTAATACGGAACAATCTAAAATATGCGAATGAACGAATAGCATTTCTCAGAGGAGAGCGCCTTGGAAGCGATAGAACAAAAAATGTCTGATTTCCTAAAACAATATGAGAAAGACGTAGTAAGTTTTTGTTCACGCGTAATTCAGGCGGGCGGAGAAAACCCTCCAGGCGACGTCTCGGTTACTGCCGACATCATTGAAACATTTCTAGATGAACATGGAATCGCATATGAAAGATCAGAACCAACCAAGGGACACGCCAACATCATAGCCACAGTGGGCAAAGGTGAGCCAAGAATAATTTTATGCGGACACATAGACGTAGTGCCAGCAGGCGACGTCAAGAACTGGAAAATCCCGCCTTTCAGCGGAAAAACAGAAGACGGCAAAATCTTCGGCAGAGGCGCATCCGACATGAAAGCTGGAATTTCATCCATGCTCATGGCGGGCGCCGCACTGAAAAGAATCGAGAAGGAACTCAGTGGGACAGCAGTTTTCGCGGCAGTCTGCGACGAAGAAACGATGGGACCCGCGGGCGCAATCTGGCTACTCAAAAATCACAAACTGCGCGGCGACGCCTGTTTGATCACGGAACCAACCGGCTATCTTCACTCAGGATACTCCGTCGTTGCAGGAGAACGCGGCAATCTTTGGGTACGACTAATTGCTAAAGGAAAGCCGGTCCACGGAGCCACACCAGCTTTTGGAGAAAACGCAATCTTACTATTGACCAAATTTCTAAGAATACTTGATGCACTAGAAAAAACGCCTGTAAAGATCCCCGAAGATGCGAGACCGCTGGTCCGTAATGGAAAAATCGACCTTGCAAAAATTGCAAAAGGAATGGGAATAAGAACGAAGGAAATTACAAGATCGATCGACCATTACACTGTTAATACAGGAACCATGCGCGGCGGAACAAAAGTTAACGTGGTACCGGAGAAGTGCGAGGCAGAAATTGACATAAGAGTGCCAGCAGGCGGCAACCCTGATGCAGTTGAGGAGTTTATCAAATTAGCTCTTCCCCAAAATTTCGAATACGAAATAACTAATCGCACCTTTGCATCTTATACTCCCGCTCATGAACCATTAATCGGAACCTTGCAGAAGAATGGAAAGAAAGCGCTGGGCTACGAGCCTCCCGCGGTTTATATGACAGCGACAAGCGATGCACACAGTTTCAGAGAGGCATTAGGAATCCCGACAGTGTCATTCGGACCTGGATATGGCGAAGTAGCACATGCTTACAACGAGTTTGTGTACACAAAGGATTTAGTGAACGTGATGAAGATTTATGCTCACACCATAGTCGATTACTTGAGCTCATAGCTCCTTTTTCGACTCTCCCTAATTCCAAAGACATCGAGCGCGCCAGCATTGAGCCGGCAAATGCACAGGCTTGATTCTATTCGTATTCTTCTCATCGACAGAGGAGGCTCGATTGGTTATACATTGTGTGGAAGGGAATAACTTGGCAACAGCAAGAGAAGTAGGAAAGTCAACGTCCTCTTCATAGTCTTGACTCTTCCCGCATTTATGAGAAAAAAGGAAGTATAGAAATGAAGCTACTCAACATGTACACGGTACAAGTCGATGTCCTCGCGCATCTCCATAGTACTTTCGAGAAAGTCTCTCGTCGCTCTCTCAACATCTCTGGACTGCGTAATGTATCGACCAACGATAATTATATCCGCGCCAAGGCTAAGAGCCTCACGAACATCTAAAGGACTAATGCCGCCTGCGACCGCCACAAGGAATTTTCTGTCCCTAAACATCTGCTTAATATCTTTAATCGTCGTCCAACCATGCCGCGTTCCAGATTTCTCAACATCAATCGGTCTGTGTAATAAGACAATATCCGGGAAGTTTTTCAACGATTTAAGCTTGGCAATCGGATCTTCTACGTTCATCATGTCAATTACACCGTAAATGCCGAGTCTTTGAGCTTCATGGAGAAATTCGTCGATTGTTTCAGGTGCGGCTAGGCCCGCCGCTACGACAGCATCGGCGGTCTCTTCGAAAGCTAAGTCGACTTCCACCTTGCCAACGTCTAACGTCTTGAGGTCAGCAATGACGAAGTAATCCTTTGCCACTTCGCGCAAGTCACGAATCGCCTTGACCCCGTACTTTTTCAGCATTGGTGTGCCGACTTCGAGTATGATTCTGTCACTTTCAGGCAGGGAGCCGATAATGCTTTTTGCACGTTCTATACTCGGAATGTCCAAGGCAATCTGCAAATACGGAGGTCTCCACAAACGAGGCACT
The DNA here is from genome assembly GCA_035319765.1 of Bathyarchaeia archaeon. Taxonomy (GTDB): domain Archaea; phylum Thermoproteota; class Bathyarchaeia; order Bathyarchaeales; family SOJC01; genus DATHCB01. The sequence goes on along the minus strand of DATHCB010000119.1, from coordinate 18,654 downwards.
CTGAAACCCATTATTGGGTGCTTTGCTCGATCCTTGTCATAAATCACCTTCTCAAGAGACGGATACCGGGAAAGGGCTCGTTTGAGGGCCAGCTTAGTAGCAGAATAATTATAATGATAAATTCGCCTGTAATCCTTGGCCTTAGGATGCAGAAAAACACTCGAAATCACAACCCACTCATCCAGCTTATCTCTCGGAATAACGCCTTCCTCTGCAGCGTCAGCAATAGCTTTAGCCACAGCAGCTTGCGCTGGACCAAAGATTTTCCCCACGTCCTCCATATTCTTCACAGTAACCTTTGGCACGAGAAGCGTGTGAGGCTTTGGAGGAAGATTCGGTCTGATCACGGCCAGAAGCGGAGTGTGCCCCATTGAAAGATTTGACAACCCGCTCGCAAAAGCTTCTCCAACGGGACCATTCTTGTCCCCAATCAACAGATCAATGTGCGCCACCTCGTCGCCTTCACCGACCAACGCCTCCCCGATCAAGTACACTGGTTTTCCGATCGACTCAGTCTGCTGAGACGACATAACACTCTCCCCAATATCGTCGAACTTTATGTTAAAGTCCCTGAGCCACTCGTAAAGCGTGTCGCGGTGAATCCCCATGATACTCGCCGTGCCGGCAATTGTCGGATTTCTTCGCGCAGCACCCGAAATCCTTCTTCTCTCCACCTCCTTCATCATTGCATCTCTGAGTAATTGAACGAATTCCTCCTTTGAAGCTGGTCTTTTAGCGCCCGACGATCCCGACACTGTAGCCACACTCTGCATATCTTTACAGCGTGACTACTATTTAAGACTGTCGGGACGTAAAAGCCGCACAGAAAATAGCGACACTTTTGAGCTAGTTTTGTAGGCATCTTAAAGCATTATCCGGCATTGACTGAAGCGAAGCATCTGGAGCATTCAGAATTCCCCCGGCAGGAGTTTTTGAACACGCCGATTCATTTTATTGAGAAACCGACAAAGACTACTTCCTATGGCACAATGCCTCGGTTACACTCTTTCATGAAGATAGGCATTGTTTTACCAGTATCCTTAAAGCTGACCGATCCGACACTTCGTTGGAAAATTGGTGCTTAATTTTCGTGAATTGTCAAGCACTCCATTGAAGCTTTCCTATGTCTTATCTCACTAGAATCGCTGAGATCCTTCCATTGCTGTACGGCACATGCGGATAATTTCTATATAGTTTGCCAGTGACAGTGTGATTCTTCTCTGTAAGGGCGAGCAGAATATGCAGTGCCTCGTTTTGCGTCTTTCTTCTGCAACGCGCTTTATCGTGTTGAGGACGCCGTCGTCTTGATTAATTCGCTACCCTGATTCATGATGCTGTCAACTCGCTGTTTTGTTATCTCGCCATGAAGTGATAGTCTAGGCTTTGAACTCCAGGTGACAGAGTATGCGTTTCTCATCGTTTGCTATTCGCGCGCGTTTCTATTGCAAAGCTTGTTGCGAAGAAACGCATCCATATAAGAGAGTCTTGTGTAGATCGCAATTAGGAGAATACGATGCTGTTCAGCCCTGAGAAAATTCGACAGGACTTCCCTATACTGAAAACAGGTCTAATTTATTTTGACAGCGCGAGTAGCAGCCTTACCCCAGAGCCCGTGCTCCAGAAGATGCTTGAATTCTATCACGAGTATCGCGCGAACGTGGGCAGAGGAGTATATCGACTGTCTCAAGAAGCTAACGAGGAATATGAAAGGGCTCGCGCGAAAGTGGCGGGCTTTGTTAACGCGAAGTCAGAAAATGAAATCATCATGACAAAGAACACCACGGAAGGAATCAATACAGTTGCCAGCGGGTTGAAGTGGGAAAAAGGCGACAAAATAGTCATATCAGCTCTTGAACACCACTCGAACTACATCGTCTGGCTCAGGCTGAAGAAGCGTTTTGGTGTCGAAGTCGAAGTTGTAATGCCAAAAGAACCAAAAATCCGAGGGATCCTAGAACTGTCGGATTTCGAAAAAGCAATTGATGATAAAACGAAATTAGTCGCAGTTACTCATGCTTCGAACGTTCTTGGCACAATACTGCCAACAACTGAGATAGCAAAAGTTGCCCATGAGCATGATGCCCTCATGCTCATTGATGCCGCCCAATCTGCGCCGCACATGAAGGTGGACGTGCGAAAAATCGGCTGTGACTTTCTCGCCTTCAGTGGACATAAGATGTGTGGACCAACTGGCTGTGGCGTTTTGTTTATGAAAGGTGACGTGATGGATAGCGTTGAGCCCCTGTCCATTGGGGGCGGATCGATTGAAGACGTAGAAATTGATGACTACCGACTGAACAAGACTGCTAAGCGTTTCGAGGGAGGTACGCCTCCAGTTGCAGAGGTTATAGGGTTGGGCGCAGCCGTTGACTACTTGCAAGGAATAGGAATGGAAAACATTGAAAAGTATGAGAAAGAATTGGCCAGCCAAATGCATGAGGAATTCTGTAAAATACCCAAAATTGAAATCTACGGTCCCCCGCCTAAGCGCAAGATTAGCATCTTACCTTTCAATGTTGGCGACTTGAACTCACATGATGTGGCCTTGGCACTTGATGTCACCGCCAGTATCATGACGAGATCTGGTCATCACTGCGCTTTGCCACTTATGAAAGCGGTCATAAAGAAAAGCGGCTTGGTAAGAGCGTCAACCTACTTCTACAATACCAGAGAAGAAGTGGACAAACTGGTAGAGGCCGTGCGCAAGATAGCAGAAAACCTAGCAGTATAGTCAAGTTGGCGTGGCTTTAAGACGCAGTCCAAGAACATATATTTCTGCACTTCTTGCCCGGCTTGCCTCTGGCTTGACAATCTCAACGCGACCAAAACGCCGTCTAACATCTTTGATAAACTCTTCACTTGCATCCCCCTGAAAAGTCTTAACGAAGAAGTTCCCGCCACTTTTAAGAACGGCCAGCGCTATCTCGAGTGATCGTCTTGCCAAGTCAATTTGTCGAGCGTGATCAAGCTCCCAGACCCCACTTAAGCTTTGCGAAACGTCCGAAGTGACGACGACTGCCTCGCGTGAAAGGATTTCTTTAACTTGGCTAATTATCTCGGGCCACGTGATATCCCCCACGATCGCACAGACGTTCGATTCTGCCAGCGGTTCGATCTGCTTTACATCGATACCTAACACTATCCCTTGTTCTCCTACTGTTTTACTTGCAACCTGTAGCCAACCGCCTGGTGCTGAGCCTAAATCTACGACGACGTCTCCTGGTTTCATGAAATGGTATTTACGAATAACTTGTAACAGCTTGTACGCCGCTCTCGAGCGATACTTCTCTTCCTTTGCTTTCTGATAATAATAATCGCGCCTATGCATTTTCAGCCAAGTTTTCGGCAACTCTCAACTGTCACCCTGGGGATCCAACACTTCCTCCGAACTCTGTTTCAAAATCCATTCGGTCAATTTGTCACAGTCATTCGGAGACGTGGCACCCCAAGAACCGCATCGCAGATTTTCCGGGCAAGTGAGACACGGGCAGTCTGCTATGGAATTTATTGAAGCAGGTTTTCGCTTGGGATAAAGCCTGTAAGTCCATCTACCCTCGCGCAGTTCTTTCTGGCGATTGACCAATCCCCTATTTTCGAGTTTTAAGGCTATTCTGGAACCTTCTCTGCTACTGGCGCCTAATTTGCGCCACAAGTCAGACTGGAGCACACCTTCGTTGCCGGTATTCGCTATGCTCATGAGAGCTTTATGTTCTAGGTCGTTCTTCTTAGGCATGGTCACCGTGTCCTTAGTTCCTCTATATATAGCGCTCTCTGAGAATAAAAATGTGTATGTTGAGCGGATATGGTAGAATTAAAAATGTTTAACACCAGCATCAAATCTTGAACTGTAGGTGCAAGAATTGCAGAAAAACCTTGCATACTGTCTAGGCATCGAATCGACGGCAGACGACTTCAGCGCGGGAATCGCATCAACAGAGGGCGAAATATTAGCCAATATAATTAGCGCCTATGTACCCGAAGAAGGCGGAATACACCCTCGAGAGGCAGCACGGCATCATGCGCAGGTTGCGGGAGAGGTTCTGAGAAGGGCATTTCATAAAGCCGAAATGAAGCCGAGAGAGATCGCGGTCGTGGCGTTTTCACAGGGACCAGGCTTAGGGCCATGCCTCAGAACAGGCGCAACCGTAGCGCGGGCGTTAGCTTCCTATCTTAAATTGCCACTTGTCGGGGTCAACCACTGCATTGCACACATAGAGATTGGCAAATTGATAGAGAAAGCGAAGGATCCTGTAACACTTTATGTGTCAGGCGGTAATACCATCGTGACCGCCTTTGAAGCAAACCGATACCGCGTCTTCGGCGAGACCTTGGACATAGCGATTGGCAACTGCCTCGACGTCTTTGCGAGAGAAGCCGGACTACACCAGAAAGAGGGCATGCCGTTCGGCGCGATCATTGAGAAGCTGGCTATTGAGGGAAAGGAGATGATTCCACTTCCTTACGTGGTCAAAGGAATGGACCTATCGTACAGTGGGCTATTAACCGCTGCCACACAGCAGCTTCATAAAGGAATGCACCGTCTTGAAGACCTATGCTTTAGCCTCCAAGAAGTGGCCTTCTCCATGCTGACAGAAGTGACTGAGAGAGCATTGGCACATACGGAAAAGCCTGAAGTATCCTTGACGGGTGGAGTTGCTGCAAACAAACGCTTACAGTCCATGATCAATGAAATAGCTAAAGAACACAACACAAAGTTCTCTGTAGTTCCAACACAATATGCGGTCGACAACGGGGCGATGATTGCTTGGACAGGATTGCTTGCATTCTTGAATGGACTCAGGACCCCCGTAGAAAAGAGTTTTGTTAGGCTAAAGTGGCGATTAGAAAAGGTTCCTGTGCCATGGATAGAGGTCTAGACCCTTGCTGATGAGAAAAGGAGCGGAAGCTAGCCTCTTTCTGGAAGAATGGCATGAAAGAAAGGTAATCATGAAAAAACGCCTGCCCAAAAATTACCGACTTCCGAAGCTCGATGAGCAGATAAGAACATACAGAACGATGCATGAACCACAACTCATTCACCGAGCCAAAGAAGCAGGAGTCCCGACACCCGCTATATTCATGATAGATGGTAAGAACTCGGCAATCATCATGGAATTTATTGAAGGAAAGCAAGTCAAACAAGTCCTAAATGATCTAAAGCAAGAAGAAAGACTGCAATTGTGTCGGCGTGTGGGAGAACTTATCGGTCAACTTCACGACCACGAAATAATTCATGGCGACTTAACAACTTCAAACATGATACTAACCCCCGACGATAAAGTCGTCTTCGTCGACTTTGGCTTGGGAGAATATTCAGCAGAACTCGAAATCCGCGGAGTAGATTTGCACTTGATGAAAAGAGCATTCCAAAGCACCCATTATCGGCACGCCGAAGAATGTTTCGAAGCTGTTATGAAGGGATACGAAAAAATCATTGGCAAGACGGTGATGAGAAGCATTTTGGAGAAGATAAAAGAAATAGAAAAAAGAGGGAGATATGTTGAGGAGAGAGAAGAGAGGTGAAAACGAAAAGATTTTCGATGCGCGGCCCTTCGCGCTGCTGTCCCTAAGAATCCGACCTAACAACGAAGAAACTCCAGCTGCCGGCAAAGTATGAGACTCAAATTATGCCGGTCTCACCTGTAGAGGCATGAAAAATAGGCAAATCTCTAAGGGAAGAAAGAAACGGGTGAAAAAGATCTAATGATTGAATTTGCAGTGAACACTACTGGCTCCTTCACTACGATACAGGGAAAAAATTGCTTGATCGGTTATGCCTTTGCGCGATGAATCATGAAGCAATGGGAAGATGAGCTTCAAAGATGCAAAGGAAACTTTTTTGAATTGCCTAAAATAGTTGGAAAGGACATTCTGATGTGACCACAAAGGGTGCAAAAAGATATTGACTAATAAACTGTTGAAAAAAGTAGTCTTTTTCGTCACGGGAAATGTTCACAAATTCAACGAAGCCCGTCTAGCGCTAAATGAGTTTAACCTTTCAACGGCTATGCTCAACGTGGAAACCGTCGAAATTCAAGCTGATAAAATAGAAGATGTAGCAATAGCGAGTGCTTTAGACGCCGTGAAAAAGTGCCGATTGCCCATAATCGTTGAAGACGCCGGCTTGTTTATAGAAGAGCTTAACGGCTTTCCAGGTCCATATTCTTCTTACGTGTTTCGAACCATAGGGACGCGGGGAATTCTCAGATTAATGAGCAACTCGAATAAAAGGAAAGCATTTTTCGAGTCGGTAGTTGCGTTTTGCAGTCCAAATTGGAAGCAGCCTAAATGTTTTAACGGAAAAATTGAAGGCAAAATAACCAAGGAGATAAGAGGCTTACAAGGCTTTGGCTTTGACCCTATTTTTCGCCCTGAGAAAGTCCAAAAGAAGACCCTTGCAGAGATGTCGATCGCTGAGAAGAACGAGCTTTCGCATAGAGCTGATGCGCTGAGAAAGTTTGCAGACTGGTACGTTTCTAAGCTCTAGGCTAAGGTAGTCTGTAGTGTGTTGCTGTTGTACGATTGTGCAAAAATATTTATTAATTATTAATACTCGATATATTATCTTGGGGTCGATAATGGGTAACGGCTTGGTGTGTCCATACGGCAATTGCGGGAAAGGATTCAACCAACCAATTCTCCTCGCAAGCAGAGGCGAATTATCCAGAGAAAGTTACTATGCATGCCCACACTGTCACTCCAAGGTCGACTTGGTCTTAAAAGATCGTAAGGATTTGGGATCTGTAGAAGCTGTCGCTGCGGCTGATCCAGAAAATCCTGCTGTCATGGAAAAAAGACCAGAGGGTTGCATCCATTACATAGGATATTTACAGGGACTCTCCGAGAATAACCCTCTTCCCGATAAATGTTTGACCTGCCCAAAAGTGATGCTGTGCATTATCCAACATTAGCTTGAGGGATTTAGCGTTCTCTTACTCGCGTTATCGCCAACCTGAGTAGACCAATTCCTTCGATTACTGCGATTATCACTCCCACTATGAATATCAATATGGGTAAGCCGTCGCTGCTCCTGAACTTCGCAGTATAGCTGTAAAAATACGAGACGCTTGTTGGCGATGTTGAATTCAGATTCTGGATAATCATGTAAGGTGTCGTACCCCCAGTGAAGGCATCCAGCAAGGAAACCGAGATAGGGTGCGCAATATTAGGATACACGATCGTGCCTGCAGGAATTGTCTTGTTGCTTGCGGCTAACGTAGAATTACACCATATTGTTCTGTCCGTAGCGTTCGTCTTCGCACTGAAAACTGTATTGCCACGTACGTAAACGGTAACGCTGATTGGACCGGTATTTGCGACGACTTGCAGTGACAGATTGAAAGAATCGTCGATGGGGCGGCTTTTGTTGTAGATGTTTGCGGAGTTGAAATAGACATAGCCGAAGTAATAGATAAGGCTGGAGCCATTGGCAATAGTTTTCGATGCTGCAGGGGGCGCGATGCTATTTGTGCTCAAACCTGTCACGGGAGGCACCGTGTAGTACCAGAGCGCGAATGAGAGAGCAATCAAAATAACCCCGATAAGAAAGATAACAACTGGCCTCAGCGCGCTCTTTCTTGTTCTCGCCAAGTTACCTCACTATTTCTTGGATTTTGACTTACTACGTTACTATAACGAACTTTTAATACTTTATGCTTCTTGGAAGATATGCAGAAGCATTTGGGATTTATGCTAAATATAAGTCATATTCGTGGATGGCATGAAACCTCTACATAGGCTATAACTCTGGGTCATACTCGTCAGTCTCCACTTGGAAAAACTTAATCTTTCATAACAAAGGCGTGCTTCTGTGCTCACCTTGTTGACCCCTAAGATTGCTAGGCCGACGTTCTTCTATAGGTCCGACAGAAAATGCCAACCCTGTTCTAACCCTCTCTAATTTCGATGTCCTTAATCTACTAATCGCTGAGAACCTTGCCTCTTTGCCTTCGTGGTGAAAAAAGCCATCTTCACCGACTGAAATGCTTTGCTGACTCCTAATTTTGCTCAGCCATCAGGGGCGATTTTGCCCACAGAAAACGACCAACAAAACGTCTCAGAAAAGTGAACCCCATGAAAGACGAGCGCAACTAACAGGTCTCTGACAACAATTTTCACCGCCGCAGGTCAATAATAACTTTGTCCTGTTACCTGAGCATCATTTCCTATTTCGGCGTTTTCGAATAATGTCTTTCTCGTGGAAAAACCTTAATTCACTCTTTTTCAACCAACATAAGTAATTGGCAAAGGGGCTGTCGGCTAGCTTGGTCTAGGCTTGGAGACTTGGGCTCTCTAAGCGCACCTCAATCGTAACTGCGCGGGAAGGACCCCGGTCCAAATCCGGGCAGCCCCACCAATTTCTTACCAATATGGTAGACGATCTTGAGAAAACAAGCATAGAAGTTCTTCCCATACTGAAATTCAATCCTTGAGAGTGCATTCACTCAAAGCCGGAATCGGATGCAATTTGACAATCTGTGGCTAAGGCCGATTTTAACTGTAGACTGATTGCGCAATGGTTATTAGTTTGCTCGTTTTTTATCACGAGCGCACGGTGGCCGACTGGCTTGTCGTTTGAAATTCAGGAACTGCCTGACATTATAAGAGTAATTGTGCTGTTGAATCTCAAAGAAAGAACTATGGCACAGAGGCCTCTTCTTAAGAAACGTATTGATAAAGTGTGCGCCGGTTATGCATGTATTGAAATGGTCGACCTTGATAGAGCTTTGGACGGGATGGCTGCCGAAGGATTAATATCTTTAGGGAAGGACGGGATGATAGAGCCTACTGAGCAGGGCGCCAAGTTGAGCAGAGAGTGGCGAAGCCTGCTGTTGAAGAAGGAACCTATCCTTGAGATTGTTGCTGGTTTGACCGATGGTTCTATTACAGGGTTAGTGGTCATTCTCTCCGCTTTCATAGCCAGTTTGGCGGTTAGTACAGCTGCGTTCGCAGCCTTTCTAACGTTAGCAGCTGTGGCCATAACGAACTTCTCAAGCTTCCTTTTAGGCGGGATAACCGAAGATCTGGCTGACATGATTACTCTCCAGAATTTGATGAATTATAGCTTGGGCGACATCTTAGACAAGAGAGAACGTAGCAAATCACTGTTGCTTGTCGAGCAATTATTTCTGGTCTTGCACAAGGAAATAAGCAGGTCTAACCTTCAAGCGGCAATCATTTGCAGTGCGACCACTCTTCTGGCTGGAGCCATACCGATAACAGCTTATTTAACTGTCCCAAAACCATTTGGCATCATTTTGTCACTGGGTATAGTCGCTTGTATAGTGGGCATCTTTCTAGTTCGCTATCGATCAAAGAAAACAAATGTTCACTGGAAAATATCATTGCTTGAGACAATGGCCATCGTTGTAATTGCAGTTGTTGCTTCGTTAATAATCGGTCATATTAAAGCCTAGTTAAGAGGCAAAGAACATGCTGGCGCTGCACCAATAAGCTATGTTCAAGCCATGAGAGATATAAGAAATCATCGCGGCACTTCACAAATAGACCTCAATCGCAGCTTTCGCCGAAATTAAGTCTCAAAGAGATTTATGAATGATATCCGAGCGCTAATCAATAGAGTTTGTTTAGCCCTTAATCTCTAGGAACTAGCGCACATACCGACTTTGCAAATCCATATTTACTGGCTCAGACTCTTTGGCTTAGGTGATCGATGATGACCTGCTACTTTAGGCACCTTCAAAGCGTTTTCAAGAAGGCAGAAATAGAAGTCACTGAGGAAAACAAGAGAGACCTTGACAAAATTATTCATGGAATAGTTCATGTAGAGTATAAAAACTGTTCAGCCGTCTGGAAAGAGGTAAAGAAGCTGATAGCCAAGGATGAAGACAGCTTTGCCGCCAAACTGAAAGAAGAGTGGGGCCATACACATTAGAATTTATTCGTTGAGACTGCTTCATCCAAGGTCTTCCTTTTGCTGGTCTGACTAAAGGCATTCTCATTCTCAGGAAATCCAAGAGGCGTTGCTGCCACAACTTCATACTCAGCAGGAATGTACAAAAGCTTCTTGATTTCGCCATTGTTGAAGGCGCCTATCCAGCAAGTTCCTAAGCCCTCAGCCCTTGCAGCTAAAACTAAGTGTGTGAACGCAATGGCAACATCCAAGAGCATGCTCATTTCTCCCATGTAACCTCCCCGATTTATGGGCATCTTTTGTCCACAAGCGACGACAAATACTGGTGCCTGAGCGACAAATTCCTGATTGTTGCATGCTGAAATCATTTTTTGCTTCAGCGCCTCGTCCGTGACCAGAATGAACCGCCAAGGTTGACGGTTGGAACCGGAGGGTGCAACGCGCGCGGCGTTCAAGACTCTACTTAAGACATCCTCTGGAATAGGGTCTCTTTTGAACGCTCTGACGCTTCTTCTAGTGCGAATTACTTCGCTGAAATCCACTTTCAAAGCCTCGAACGACAATTCTAAAGACCAAGAGTCCTTATAAGAATAGAGCTGTGGCTCAAGGGGAGTGCCAACCCCGAATCATTTCAAAAGACGATTGACCAGGTCTTTTCTCCATTCCATATCTGCTTAACGGCTTAGTTAGGTGCCTCTGCGAGTGCGAAGATGTGATGTAAAGTCTGTTTTCTAAAGCTCTTTCTTGTGTTGTTTGGGTTTTTGTTAGTTGTTTTGATTTGTACCTGCATTTTTCGCATCGATAGCCTTGGGCTCTTCCCATCGACGACATGACTTTGCCACACTTTGGACATTTGGGGTTGTGCAGTACAATCTTGGGAATTAGTTCAATTATGCGGATTTTCTCGAGGTTTATCGTCATTGGGTGAGTTTTAGACGCTGGGCGGACGGCCCCGGAGACTTCGATTTTGTCTCCGATCATCAGTTGTTTTGCGACCTTTCTGAGGTTACCAGTAGGTTCGTATGCAGCACAGTCAATGACTGCTTTGTCGTCTTTTATCGAAAAGATCACGTGTCGGCGAGGAACTACTTTGGGTTCATTCAATACAGTACCCCTTACTATGACAGTCTGAAAACGAAGTATGCCTTCTATGTCGCTAGTTTTGCGTAAATGCGCATCCGTTCCTTGATTGGTGCGAAAAATGACCCACCTTTCAATAGGCTCTCCGCATCGAACCATATCAAACCCTTTTTTAACGATAGTTGGATTCTCCCCTCTGATACCAAAGAAAACTGGATCCGGACCTCTTGGAGTGATTAAGACTCTGTCTGTCTCTAGATCTATGTTGTTAAAGGTCAATGGCGAAGTCTTCTTGTCCATCGCCCTAACGGAATTAGCATCGATCACCCGTTTCGTTCCACGATTCTCCGGAAAGCGATAAGCGATGAGTTCGTAAGTGTAGTCTCCTTCTAGGGTTTCTCCGACGGCCGCTAATGCGCCAATAATTCCGCGGCGAGATTTGTAGCCTAGGGCTTCTCCGCCAAACTCTTTAACGAGTCTTAGAGAGTCATTCAATTTTACGACACCTTGAATCGTCTCTTGAGCAAAGTTTCTAACCTGCTGGGGAATCCTCTGTCCAGGCAGGAAGACTATGCCAGGGTCGGTGCCAACGTTATCGAAGTCAGAATTCGCCTCGACGGTCTCCACAACAGCTTCTTCAACATCTTCGGCTGTGTCTTCGACGCACTCTATCCTCAAACAGAGAGCGCCGTTTCCCCGTGTTTTCCATGGAACGTTTGGGTTCAGCCGCACCAAATTCGGATAGTCTGTAAACTTCACTTCTAACTTGGTCAGTTTTTCTACGAGAAGCGAGGCTACGTAGGTTGTACAACCTTTTCCTGGCGAATCCGTGTCGTCGATGCCAATGTGGAGGTGTACCATTTTCTATTCTTCAGCACAATCGATGAGATTAGATAAGAAGCTTCGGTGCCGGATTAAAAAAAGGAGAGTTTGGAGAGCTACTTCTTTTGCTCTTCGACGACGATCATGGTTAGTGTGGAGCGCACCTTGTCGAGGCGTCTAACGTGCCAAGTTACGATTTCTTTGAGCTTGTCCATGGAGTCAGCCTTAATCTTGGCTACCACATCATAAACGCCGTAGACTGCATAGGCTTCTTCTACGCCTTCTACTTTCTTAATCGTTTTCATGACTTCGCTTTCTGCACCGATTTCCGTGTTCACGAGCACGAATGCTATGGGCATACTTTTCTATATTCCCCTTTGTACATATGTTCGCTGTGAAGCCTTAAAATATTTGCTCTAAGTGCTGTGATTTTGGATTCATACCGCATTTATAGCTTGTTGCGGAAACTATTTCTGCCAAACTAGCTGCAGAAGGATGTTTATGGAACGAGAAGTCATCACAAGCCGCGAAATGCGGGCCCTCGAACTCAATGCCGAGTATTTCGGCGTTTCACAACTGCAATTGATGGAGAACGCTGGAGCAGCAGTGGCAAATGTCGTCCGTTCACGTTTTCGATCTTTGAAGACGAGGGTTGTGGTTTTTTCTGGTTTGGGAGGCAATGGTGGAGATGGCTTCGTAGCTGCACGACATCTCTCCACTATCGGCTATAATCTTGAAGTGATTCTGAGTGGACGGCCTTCAGAGATTTCGCATATTGCTGCCAAGAAGAATTGGGAAGCGCTCTACCGACAAAAGGCCGTGACTTTACATGAAGTTTACGATTCTTCTTTAATACCAGAAGTCAATGCCGATGTGGCGATAGACGCGCTGTTAGGAATAGGGCTCAAAGGCGAAGCACGCCCGCCTGTTAAACAGTTGATCCAAAGGATCAATCTATTGAAAGCTTTTCGAGTCTCCGTCGATGTACCGAGCGGGCTCGACGCCGATTCTGGTAAGACTTTTGGTGAAGCAGTCAGGGCTAATTTGACAGTTACCTTTCACAGAGCCAAGCCTGGGTTGTTGAAGGCAAAACGATTCGTCGGTGACTTGATAGTTGCAGATGTCGGCTTGCCTAACCAGTTTGAGCGATTTGCGGGTCCTGGTGATGTTGCACTCGTATCTAAGCCTCGCTCTCCAGAAGCGCACAAGGGCGATTTCGGGCGGTTGTTAGTCGTTGGAGGCAATGAGGTCTATTCTGGTGCTCCGGCATACGTCGCCCTAGCAGCACTGAGAACGGGGGTTGACATTACCTACGTTGCTGCGCCCGAAAAGACGGCTGATGCGATTTCTGCATATTCGCCTAATTTGATTACGGTGAAGTTGGAAGGCCCACATCTGAACATGGCGGATATCTCGACAGTTGAACAGTACCTGAGTATGGTTACTGGTGTGGCTATTGGACCTGGTTTGGGTTTACATGAAGAGACCAAAGAAGTAGTGAAAACATTAATAGCTAGTGTCGAGAGGGCTGGTAAGCCACTTCTACTCGATGCAGATGGCCTCAAAGCCTTTGGCGAGTTTAGACGCCGGCTAAGGGTGCCCGTTGTTTTCACGCCGCATGCCGGCGAGTATAAGGCGTTGGTTGGACATTTTCCGCCCGCTGAGTTAGAAGCAAAAGCTAAGGATGTCTTGAAAAGCGCGCAACTACTTGGCGGAGTGATTCTGCTGAAAGGGAATGTCGACGTCATTTCCGATGGTGAGCACGTTAAGCTGAATTTCACGGGTAATCCCGGAATGACCGTTGGCGGAACTGGAGACGTACTTAGCGGTATAGTGGGCGCTTTTCTGGCTCAGGGCGCTGATGCTTTTGAGGCTGCGGTCGCTGGTGCATTTGTTAATGGCGCGTGTGGCGATTTTGTCAAGCGCGACAAGGGCTATCACATGGTTGCGACGGATTTGATAGATTGGATACCGCGGGTCTTGGACGATCCGATGTCTCATGTTCAGGTGCGCGAGCGTGGTTAGAATTGTTGTTTATCACGCGCGTCAGTGCGATCCGAAAAAATGTTCTTCGTTAAAGCTCAAACGATTTGGGCTAGTTGAACTCGTTTTCAAGGTTGGGCACCTGCCGCGAGGAGCCCTAGTGCTTAACGCTCTCGCCGAGCGTGCTTTTTCGCCTGCCGACAGGCCCAGGGTGGAACGTTTCGGGTTAGCTGCGTTAGATTACAGTTGGGAGCAAGGTTTTCAACCACGTCTTCCAACATACGTTGTTTCTCGTTGTTTGCCTTTTTTGGTTGCGGCAAATCCAGTTAATTATGGCACACCAACTAAATTGAGCACGGTTGAGGCGCTTGCCGCAGCACTGTATATCGTCGGCTTTAAGGCTGGCGCAGAGAAACTGTTGGATCTATTCAAGTGGGGACCAGAGTTTATTAGATTGAATTATGAAAGGCTCGAAACCTATCTAAAGGCCAAAGATAGCACCGAGATTTTAGAGATGCAGAAAGGTTTCATGCAGGGCAAAGACTAGCTTGACCGTTTTATGCTTCGTACGAACGATCGGATCGTTTTGGGAAGAGCGCCCCAAGACAGCATCTTTCTCACAGACTAAGACACGCGATGTAAGCTCACGCTCGCGTTTCCAAATTCCTTTAGTTTTTTGCAAGTCGTAGCCACTGGTTTCTTGATGGCTTTTTTTGACCAGCGAACAAAGTTGTGTGTGCGCGCAGAGTCTACCCCCTCGGTCACCTATAGGTCCCAAATATGATCCAAATACGTTTGAGAAGAAGTCCTGCGACTCGGTGGCTTGTTATTCAAGATATAAAGAGGCCGTAGACAAGCTTCCGCTAATTTTCACAAGGTTTGACAACTTGGATCCTGATGGAAAGGTCTGGTCATTGTCGCACGATTGTTGCAGAAGAAGCATTTTTGAGCACCACGCAGGGAGGCGCGCGCTAGTAATCTGGATTATTCCGGCTTTTTTCCCATCTTATTAGTATGGGCTACTCTCGTTCGAGCTTTCTTGATTTTTTGGCATTTTTCTCCGTAGGCTTGTTGTTCTCCAGGATCATTAAGGCGCCTTGATAGCCGCAATTTAGGCATCTCCAAATTGAAGGGCGATAGAAAGGGAGAAGATTGAGGTTAGACGAACCGCACTTGGGGCAGAACTTAATTCCTTTGGCGATTTGCTGTCTTTCCTTGGCTTTCTGCATTGATTTCTTGTGTTGCCATTTTCCTTTCAGCAGCGTGCCGAACTCGTTGAAATTAAATGTTTTAGCCTCCCTTCCACATGATGGGCAAAGCTGCCCAGGTTTCAGCTGTTTGTCAAATGTACATTTAACGTTGGGGCAAGTCCGGACGGGCATGCTTATTCACCTGCGAGCACTACATCCACGGACTTTCTTGTTACTGATAAATCTGATAAATATGCCGTCAAGGCTGAATCCCGCTTCCGACTATTGTTATCCCTCGTTTTGTAAATAGTGCCAATCTTCGTTTGCCTTAACAACTCGATGAATAGAACGGTCTAGTTCTTCGTAGAACACGGCAAAATCACGAAAAGGCACTTTGAGCACCACACAGGGACGTCTAGAGTGACTATTTGTGAAATCGTCCAGACACCAGCAAAGGCCCGACACCTTGGGCGATTGGAGGCCGCGAGCTAAGCATCTCGACCGAAGTCTTGACGCGTACACTCCAGCTCCATCAACCCCATCTTCTATGGGGACCCTCGTCCTTACAAAGAACTTGTTACCAAGTCCTCGCGTAAGGAGCGGCCGCCTATTTTCAGGAAAGGCTTCGGGCTTAGATGCTTTCAGCCCTTATCCACAATGGCGTGGCTGCCCGGCAGTGCCCTGTCGGACAACCGGTAAACTAGAGGCCACAGCGTCCCGTTCCTCTCGTACTGGGGACCCTTTCCCCTCAGGCGACCAACACTCCCATCAGATAGAGTCCGACCTGTCTCACGACGGTCTAAACCCAGCTCACGTTCCCTTTTAATAGGCGAGCAGCCTCACCCTTGGCCCCTTATGCAGGGCCAGGATAGGAAGAGCCGACGTCGAAGTACCAAACCGCGGGGTCGATAGGGACTCTCGCCCGCGACGAGCCAATTACTCCCGGGGTAATTTTTCTGTCGCATCCAGCCCCCACCAGGGGGGACATGAATGATCGCTAGGCCCAGCTTTCGCTTCTGAATCCCTTAATGTGGAGGATTCAGTCAGACTGGCTTTTGCCCTTGCACTCTACGGCGGATTTCTGTTCCGCCTGAGCCAATCTTGGGGCCCCCTTGATATCTTTTCAAGGGAGTGCCGCCCCAGCCGAACTGCCCACCTGCTGTTGTTTCAGCACCCTTACGGGCGCCGGTAAGAGACATGATTGCGTAAGGGCGGTGTTCCAAGGTTGCCTCCCCCGATTCCCGGAGGAACCAGGATATAACGGCTCCCGCCTACGCTCTGCAAACACAACCACATCCCAGCAACAGGCTGCAGTAAAACTCCACGGGGTCTTCTCTTCCCGATGGGAGACGATGGACTGTGCGTCCACCAGGTGGGTTCACCGGGTACCAAGCGGGGACAGCGGGGACCTCGTTGATCTATTCATGCGCGTCGGAACTTACCCGACAAGGCATTTGGCTACCTTGAGAGAGTCAGAGTTACTCCCGGCGTTTGCAGGCCCTTAGGCCGGTTGGACCCGGATTTCAGGTACCTGTACTGGCCAAGATTCAGAAACCGTTCACACGCTTTCGCGCTTGCGGTTCCCTGTGTTTTTATTAAACAGTCAGGACCCCTTTGTTACTGCGACCTGCGATTCCAGTCAGAGACCAAAAACGCAGGCACCCCTTATTCCGAAGTTACGGGGCTAGTTTGCCTAGTTCCCTCGCTCGATGTACACCCGACACGCCTAAGGTTTCTTGCCTAGGGGCACCTGTGTCGGATCTAGGTACGGTCACAGAGGGTCCTTCCCAACGCCCTTTTCAGTGGCTCCAAGGCTCGGCTGAACCGCCCTAAAAACGGGCAGCTATTCCCGCTTTTACCTGGTTCTCGCCATTGCGGCACTCCCCAGGCGTATACGGTTAAACAAAGCGACTACTTTGCTCAGCCTACCTCGAAGCGTCAGACGTCAGGCTTGCGTTGCCGCATGTACCTCTATGGCTCCGGAATATTAACCGGATTCCCTTTCGACTAGGTCGATTAGGACTAGTCTTAGGACCGGCTTACCCCCAGCTGACGACGCGTTGCTGGGGAACCCTGGCCCTTTCGGCGGAAGGGATTCTCACCCTTCTTTGCTGTTACTACTGCCGGGATCTGCAATCCTGAACCGGTCCACCAGATCTTATGACCAGGCTTCTACCCAGTCAGGACGCCCTCCTACCGGATCACGACTTACGTCGTGCCCCAAGGTATCGGTGGCTGGCTTAGTCCCGTCCATTTTCAGGGCCATCAGCCTCGGCGGGTGAGCTGTTACGCTTTCTTTAAAGGATGGCTGCTTCTAAGCCTACCTCCCCGCTGTCTGTGGCTAATAACGCCTTTATTGTCACATTTAGCCAGCACTTGGGGACCTTAACCATGGTCTGAGTTGTTCCCCTCTCGGCATAGGGGCTTACCCCCTATAACCCGTCTCTTGAGGTCTACAGTGCCGCTGGATTCGGAGTTTGAAAGAAAAGTGGAGCCTTTCGGCTCCTTACTCTCCAATCAGTGCTCTACCCCAACGGCAGCCTTGCTCAAGGCTGGGCTGCGACCCACTTCGGAGGGAACTAGCTATCACCGGGCTAGATTGGTCTTTAGCCCCTAGCCCCAGGTCAGGGGAACAAATTGCACGTTAGCACCCTTTCGGGCCTCCACCAGGCTTTCGCCTGACTTCGCCCTACCCGGGGCTAGATCGCCCGGTTTCTAGCGTTCACAACCGTGACTCCAGGCCCTTTCAGACCCCGCGCCTAACTGGCTTGCGCCAGCTTCGCGCATATCGGTTTTCCTATGCTTTCAGGCTTCCACCTTTAAGCTTGCCACAGTTGTGAGCTCCCCGGCCCGTGTTTCAGTACGAAAAATGCAACCCTAGTCCCCCTCCATCGTACAGCTATGTCACCATAGTTTCCTTTTGGAGGGATCTACCCTTCCGGGCTGCACACGGTTATAACCGTCTGGTTTCAGACTCTTTTCAACTCCCTTCCGGGATACTTTTCAACTTTCCGTCACCGTACTAGTGCACTATCGGTCTTGAGACGTATTTAGTCTTGAGAGTTGGTGACTCCCAGATTTCCGCACCCAAACCGGGGTACGGTACTCGGGGATCCCAGTCCAACTTCTTCCAGCTTTTTTCTACGGGGCTCTCACCTTCTTTGGCAAGCCATTCCAGGCTACTTCGACTTCGCTGGAGAGAAGGAGACCAGGCCCATAACACTACATCCCCTGCAAGTTTCCCTGCAAGGTTCGGTTTGGACTCTTCCCCTTTCGCTCGCCGCTAATCAGGGAATCCCAGTTGGTTTCTTTTCCGCCCATTACTAAGATGCTTCAGTTCAAGGGGTTCCCACTCCATTGCTGGAGTGTCGCGGTTCCCGAAGGAACCACAACGAGAAGTCTCATTCAGGAATCCTCGGATCTATGACAGCATGCGTCTACCCGAGGCTTTTCGCAGTTGGCTGCGCCCTTCTTCAGCGCTCAAGCCGAGCCATCCATCAGACGGCGTAGCATGTCGAGCTTTTTTGCCGGTGTCTGTTTAACGTTCGAATAGGCAGTCTAGACTTCCTATGCATGGTGCTCATTGTGAGCATAAAGGCCTCTGCCTTGTCTCACTTGCACTTCTTCACTTTCGATCCTAAAATCGAAAGTAGCATCTACATTTTGGCGTTGAACAATGATTGCCAAAAATAATCAGAGGCATGT
>DATHCB010000118.1:0-9129 GCA_035319765.1 Bathyarchaeia archaeon | reverse complement strand
GCTGTCAACGTGTTTCAAATTCTCCTTTTGGCACAGCGTGCAGACGAAGGCGGCATACTGATGCGAGTTCTTCTCGTCACGATCCATAGTCGTGTCAAAATCCGCCTTAACCTTGAAAAGTTGGCTAAATTCCACATCTAGGACGTAAAGCTGTTGGAACAAATAAGGATCTCCGATTAGGATCACTTTAACGCTCAAAGGAATAGGCTTAGGTCTTAAGCTCTTAGCCACAATAAAACCTAAACGTTCTTCTGCCTCTTCTATAACTATCTGCTCATTTTTTATGGCTCTTTTCAAGCCATCGTATGAGAATGGATTCCGCAGCAGTTCTTCAACCGGAAGAATCAGGTATCCACCATTAGCTCTGTGCAAGGCTCCGCTACGGATCATGGTAAAGTCGGTAACGAGCGCACCCAACTGGGCTTCCTTTTCCACTCGTCCAAACAGGTTCTGGTATGTGGGATTGGATTCCATCAGCACGGGGGCTCCTTTCACAGTTGAGTTGTCGACGATGAGGTTCACCCCGTACTTTCGGAGGGGGGCCTCTTTCATCCATGGAAACGGAGGAGGGGCTTGCGCTTGAGCTTCAGGTTCTCTTATGAACTGGGACAGGTTATCAAGGATGTCTTTCTCTACGTCATTTATCTGAGTGATGATGTCGGGAAATTCCTTGAATTCTTCTCTTAATTCAGCTACAACGTCGCCGATGGCGAAGTGAGCGACATCGTGATTTAGTTTTCTGAGCTCCTCGTCGGCTTTTCCTTCAAGTTCTCTAAGCTGTCTAAGGGCGCCTATGAATTCCTCGCTCAATTGCTCCCTTTTCTTCTCGATCGCCTCGCGAGTTTCTGGACTTAAGGCCATAAATTCCTCGTCGCTTATGGGTTTTCCCTTTATTACTGGAATCATTAGCCAGCCGATGTGTGACGCCTGTAGAAGGAAACCCTCTTCTCGGGCTCGTTTCGTGAGTTGCAGCATGAGTTTCTGCCTTTCCTCTTCAACAGCCTTGATAGTTGCCGCTCTTCTTGCTCCGTAATCCTCGCTTTCAAAAGCTTTAGGCAGGATCTTGTGTGCTTCGCTGATGAAGGTGGCCATGTCGTCTCGAAAGTGTGCCCCTTTACCAGCAGGCAGCTTTATGGCTTTAGGCTCATAGGGGTTGCTAAAGTTGTACACGTAACACCAGTCAAACGGTGCAGGCTTCGTCTGAGCCAACTCCGCAAGAAAACTCTTAACAGCCGTTGTTCTGCCCGTCCCAGGAAAACCGGCAACGTAGACATTAAATCCTCGTTCCTTAATACCTAACCCAAACTTGAGCGCTCTGACAGCCCTCTCCTGACCGATTATCTCACGAAGAGGAGCTAATTCCTGGGTCGTCTCGCAACCAACGACACTAAGCTCACATTCCTTCCTCAGCTTTTCCGCAGGCAACTCATTTACCATTTTACACACCTTTGATCTGAAATAACGCGTACTTTGAATATTTAACCCCATCTCACACACGCTTGCGTGCCACGAGCAATCGGGACTCGGTTTAAGCTGTGGCGTCAAGTTCTGAAGCTGTGGTTTTTAGGGTTTGAAGGAACTTTCAATGAGCGCGCGCTGATGTCACCGATTGGTGACTCTCTGGGCGAGAATCTTATACCCATTAACCCAATTTCTGTGATAGTAACTCGTGAACGTGTCTTTGTCAAAGCTAATTATTTTGAAGCCTTCTAACAGCCCGACGAGTTCCTTACGAGTGAAGTGATGTCCGAAATGAAGTATCTTGCCAGATTCGTCTCTGACAGTGATCGTGCCCATTTCGTCTGTCACTTGTAAGTCGTTGCTATATCTTCTTGCATAAACCGGATTCTTCCAAGTTCGACCGAACTCCTCGATGAAAACATAGCCAGACGGTTTAAGAACCCTTGAGACTTCCTTCATTATCCTTGGTCTGTCAGATTTTGGTACCAAAGTCAAGACGGCCAGCATTGTAACTGCGTCGAATGATGAATCTCGAAAGCATATGTATCGGGCGTCATCAACCAGAAAAACCATTTCTTCGTTGACCTTTCGAATTTTTGCTTCTTGACTAGCTGACCTGATTTGCACTTTGTCAACGTCAATGCCAGTAACGCTGAAGTGATTTTCAAGTAAGAAGAAGGACGCTCTTCCATAACCGCAACCAACCTCCAGAACCTTTTTAATTGCTTTGTCCTCGGCCAGACTAACGAATCTCGCTGGCAATGGTATCAAATATGGCAGTTTCCTTTCAATATGAGGAATCATTCAGGAATGAAACTTGCATTGTCTGCTATTAAGACTTGATTTCCCGAGATGTGCGTGTAGGAGCTAGTGTCATGTGCCGCGAGAACGTGGTCTATAACGGTCTCGGTCAGCAAAATAATCTAACGCTCGAAAGCCTGGATAGATTCGTGCTTTGTGCGCAGTTCCAGTGGGAATGAAATACGAGTCGCCACGGCTGTAAGTCCTGGTTTCATCATCAATTGTTAGTTCAATTTTTCCATCAATCACGATGCCCCATTGATCGCCGTGTTTGTGTCTAGGCACCGATACCTCGATGTCAGATTCGTTGAACAGGATTTCACCTGATTCACTTTGAAGCAACCAGCCGCGCAATCCTTTGAATGGCAAGTCAGCTTCTGGCAGATTTCGTATAAATACCGGAAATTCTGATGATCTCATAAGACCCTCTGCGGTTCCCCTTGATGTTTCATAAGTAAAAAACAATTTCGGTCAGTCGAGTGCCTTAAAGAGCTTTGCCACATCATTCCATGCGTTCCAAAATTAGCCACAATCGTGTCCTTGGGTAACTTGCGCGCGCTGGCTCTTTGAAAATTCCGTGCTCTTTTCCCAGTCATCTTCTTTTCTGAGAACGGGACATAATTTTTTCTTCTAGAAAGCAAAAAACTAAGATTATCGTGATAACGTATATTCTTGCGCGCAGTATTTGTAATGCTGTTCAGTGATTCGTGTGATTGTCAAGGAGTTGCATGCTAAAACTATTCTGTCCAAGTGAAGGTTCTGGACTATACCATCAATCCTTACGTCGGCTGTGAGCACGGCTGCACTTACTGCTATGCTCGGTTCATTAAAAGGTTCGCTGGCCACAGAGAAGAGTGGGGCGAGTTCACTGATGTGAAAATTAACGCGCCGAGTTTGCTGCAACACGAGATCGGGAACAAAAAACCCGGCAGAGTCTGGATAAGCGGGCTAGGTGATCCTTACCAGCCCTTGGAGAAAGAATACAAACTAACGCAGGGATGTCTCGAAACCTTGTCGAGGCATGGCTGGCCTGTTACGATTCAGACAAAATCTCCCCTCGTGCTGCGGGACATAGAATTGTTGAGAAAATTCAAAGGCCTCGAGGTAACTTTTTCAATCGCCACCGCTGACGAGAACATAAGAAAGCTCTTTGAACTAAATTCACCGTCACTTGGGGAAAGGATCGAAGCTCTGCGGAAACTGCATTCCGACGGCATAAAAACTTCTGCGATGATAGCACCATTACTCCCAGAAGCTGAAGGTATAGCACTTCAACTGAAAGGGATAGTAGATCACGTATTGATAGATCGTATGAACTATCATTATGCAGATTGGGTGTACAAGAGGCATAATTTGGAATATGCGATGACCGAGCACTTCTTCGCCGAAAAGAAAAAAGAACTTGCCAGCGCCTTCGAAAAGGAAGGGATACTCTGTCAGCTGTTATTTTGATCGAAAATCGCAGCCCTATACTAATCATCGGAAGCACGAACAAAGATGGTCGAACAAGCTGTAGAGGGAGTAACACGGCTTTTGAACGAGAAATCGTTATTCACTCGAATTTTCACGCAAGAATGTTTTTCAATTCTGTCTATCTTAGACTACAAGCGATGAAGAATGCGGATACGAAGCGTGATCTTTGATCTGTTTGACACTTTACTTCTGCTTGAGAGTGATGAAGCTTACTATCGGCCAAGCCTTAAGAGGCTTCACTCGTTTTTGGTCGAGAACGGTGTTAATGTTTCGTTTGAGCATTTTTGCAACGTGTATTTTGAAGTCAGAGATGAATTTTATGCCGAAAGTCGCAAGACTCTGGATGAACCGCATTTTGACTTTCGAGTTTCTCACACCCTCCGAAGACTTGGTCACGATCTTGATTCATCCGATCCTATAGTTACTGGCGCCACCGCGGCTTTCGCTGACGAATTTATGCGGTATGTGACTCTGGATGATCAAGCTATTGATGTGCTGAAAGAATTACACAAGGAATACAAGCTTGGATTGATTTCAAATTTAGCAATTCCAGAATGCGGACGAAGGTTACTGGACAAATTTGGGCTAACGCGATTCTTTGAAGTCATAATAATCAGCGGTGAGGTCAACAAGCGAAAGCCCAGTCCGGCGATTTTTGAGATGGCACTGAAAGGTTTAGGTGTCGAAGCGTCAAAAGCAGTTTTTGTCGGTGACATGTTGGACCTCGACGTTATGGGTCCAAAGGCCGTCGGGATGAAGACCATCTTGATAAAGCGAAAACTTGTAAACAGAAACTTCGATGCCAAACCAGATGCGGTTATCACGAGCTTGAGTGAACTCCCATTTGTTCTTCACGATTCTTAGTAATGCGATACTAATGGGATTAAGCTCTCGTTTACGTGAAAAGAAAGCTATCAGAATACTAGCAGATGGATCTTAACTATAACTGGGTATGCTAGGCATTGCATGTCAGAAACAGCATCTCGGTTTTCGAGGGGTCAAGAAAGTTTGAAAGCATGGTTTCGGCTTTGCACAATTGTTTCATGTTTGGCGAAAGTTCGTCGATTAACGAGGCGCCTTTTAGAAAATCGTAGGTTGCCCCGTAACCCAAGACCCTTATATTCTTGAAGCCATTTTCAGCAAAGAGCTGAGCTAGAGTCTCAGAATCGAATTTCTCTTCTTCGTCATACTCAATCTCAGCGCAATAAGCTTCCACCTCTTCAATGCCCATACGCGATTTCAAGAATCCACGCTTAAGGAAACCTTGGTTGCTCAGCAGCCTTTTTCCGAGATCGCTCTTCGGGTCCACGATACAACGGTAGTCTGTTTCCCAATGAGGGTTAAAGGAACGTCTAATATAGCGATACTTTATCTCATTTTCTGGGGTAAGAGTGAAACTGCCTTCTCCTCGAAAGCGCCTCGCCTTGGCTGACTGGAACAGCCAGTTGGCTTCTATGCAGGCGACTTTTCCATCTTTCTTTAAGACTCTCTTGGCTTCTTTGAGAGCTTTTTTCTTGTCTGAGAGAGTTGCCAATGAACCGCACAGGACTACTGCATCAAAAGCTCTACCGGGAAATCGCAAGTTTTCGGCATCTCCAACCTCGAAAACCACATTATCTGCTCCTCTTCTGCTTAATCGCCTTCTTGCAATTTCTATCATCCTTTTCGACCTGTCGATTCCAACGACTGAACCCACATCTTCCGCGATGTACAATGCAGGATGACCCGTGCCGCACCCTATGTCCAAAACTCTCCGGCATCCTTTAACCGCGTTCCTAAAGAGCTCGATCTCTGCAAGAAGGGTCCAATCATATCGCTCATTTGGCAGAAACTCTTTATCAACATCTGAGTAATCATCGCCGCCAGCAATTCGGTCATAGATCTGCCACTGCTCGATTTTTCTGTAGAGTGGCCTCTTCGCACTAAACTCTATCACCAGCCTTCATTTCCTATCGATGAGAACAGCTCTCAGATAAGCTCTTTTGACAGTATACCTGAGCACAAACCAGATATGTTACCTTTCAAAATCTTAAAGCAGATCCTTTCTGCAAGTTCCTTGCACTGGCGCGCGCTCAGCTTGGGTAGGGCTGAATAATAAATCAACCAAAACCGCGTAACCCTTCAAAAAACGCGCCATTAAATCTCTATTTGGGCTAGGAGCGTTCGAGTCTTGACCTTATAGTCCTTCACTCGCAACTTCACTATGTTTTGACCTAATTGCCTCATCAGT
The DNA here is from genome assembly GCA_035319765.1 of Bathyarchaeia archaeon. Taxonomy (GTDB): domain Archaea; phylum Thermoproteota; class Bathyarchaeia; order Bathyarchaeales; family SOJC01; genus DATHCB01. The sequence goes on along the minus strand of DATHCB010000118.1, from coordinate 3,164 downwards.
TTAAGAAGGAGATCGCGACGAGGAATCAGAGACTAATAAATGAAACGAAAAGCTCCTAAGCTAGCTCATTGGTCTGCCAAAAGTACTGCTCAATAATACAGTACACAATCGTCATTTGGCTTCTTCTACTTTTTGGCCGTCCATTTCGTAGAAAGTTGGCATCTTTTCGAGTTCGTTGATGATGGATCTTGGTCGCGACCATTTGTAGCTTGCGGATGGCAGGTATCTTCTCATGTAACGGCAGTTCGGGTTTGTGCACCTGGCAAAGATTTCCCAGTAATGCTCATTTTCGTTTTCTACCTTGTTGTAAGTGTAAGAGTAAACTCTTCTTCCGCAGATGCATCGTGGAGGCAGCGGAATGACATGGTTCATGAGACCCCAGATCTTGTCCAATTTCGATAGAAGGTCTTTCCTGTCAATCTGTTCCAGCCGTGTTTTCAACATGTCCTTGATGTCAGACCAGCGCGTTTTGGGATTCTGTGATTTCAGCTCAGCCGATAGTTTGTGGGCTTCAACGATTTCCTCGTTCAGCACCCACTCTCTTGGTCGTCCTGCACTTCCTATTTCCTTCATTGTCACGTGTGGTCTCCAAAAAATAATAGGGCATAAGAATATAAAAAAGAGATGGTTTTGAACCTCAAGCTTTTGCATGTGAAGCTTCTTAGAATCGTTGCTTTATCCGGAGTGAACCCTTTTCTGGTGTAATTGGACGTCAATTCTAGTTTGAAATGGCAATGGGCGACCGTGTGGTTGCGTTAAGAGATTCTATCCCTGTCTTTTTTTGATCTGGTTTGACCGTACGACCTGAACAAACGGTACCTACGCAAGCGTGGCCAGCCGGTCTTTGCGTAGATTATTTTATCGGGATTTTTCTGCAGCCAATTCATCATGTGGAAGAAGCTCTCTGCCCTTTTCCTGTCTCTCTCTTTCACCGGCTCATAACCCAGGTTTCTTAGTTCGTCAAGGTAAGCTATTTCGGTCAATCGTTGAGGTTCGCCCGTCACGACGATTCTGTGAATTCGATCTACCCCATACCTTTCTTCCAAATTCTTAGCGGCTTCGTCAAAGATGTAACCCCTGCAGATCTGAATTGATTCACCATCGTTGAGTTTGAACCTGTCCAGTAGTTTGAATACAACCCTCGAAGCCTGCTTCAGATAGTCTTTTGATCCGAATCTGGGAGGTCTGAAATACTTCACTTCTAGGATTTCGTATCTAAATTCTTGAGTCTCACAGCGAAAAGCACCTATGACGACGCCAAAAAGAAGGTCTCCTATTCCAGCATCATCTACGATGATTGTCAACTAGTTCCGCCATCTTCCATCCGAAAATGTTTTGAGCTTACTTAAGATAGTTTCCCCAACGATCGCTGGCGTACAAACGTCGCTTACCCTTCTGCGCATGTTCCTAACCTCACAGACATTGATTTGCAAGGATCGCTCTATTGGAAGACTTGAACGGTGCCCGCCTATAGCGTGATCTAGAGTCGCCTTCAGCTGCAACAGGGGTCTAAGGAACGCTTTCATCACAATAACGATCAAATTCCTTTCTACCAAGTTTCTCTAAAGTGTACACGACCACAAAGAGATCTTTCTTGGTGCGGGGCGTGGGACCTCCACCCGACTTTACTGGAAAAAAACATACCCAATATGCCCAACCGGAGCTCGAACATCTGTGAATTGCGCGCGCCAATATTCTAAAACTATCGGAATTTCTCACTTGCGCGCGCCACAAAATATCGCACGCGATAAGATTTTATCACTCGCACACTGAATGAACCACCAAATCAACTCGTTGAACGACAACAGTAAGAAGCGCCCCTCTACATGTGTATAGCTTTGACAAAGCCATCGATAGGCAAGTCTCAATCTTGACTGAACGGGAAGCGACACTCGCGAGGCCTCAACCATTGCCTTTTCGAAATCTAGCTGGAAGACTACTTGGAGTCTCAATTGGTGGGTTTCTTGAATGGTTTGATTATTCAATTTACGCAGTCTTCGCAGTAATAATTTCAAAGCAAATCTTCGGATCAATAGGAGCGATATTTCTTGTTTTCTTATCGTATGCGTTAGGTTTTTTGATGAGACCAGTTGGCAGCTTCGTTTTTGGTCACATCGGCGACAAATATGGAAGGAAAAGGGCGCTGACCCTTACCTTCTGGATAATGGGAGGAGCAACAGTGCTCACTGGTTTGGTGCCCGGTTACGCAAGCATTGGAATAGGTGCGCCTATACTAATAACCCTGACTCGGGTCACCCAAGGGTTTGGCACAGGTGGAGAATGGGGAAGCGCGAGTGCTTACTTAATTGAGCTAGGCGGAAGCACAAGAAGAGGTCTTTATTCATCAATCCAAGAGTTTATTTCACTTCTTGGAATTGTAGTCAGTACAGCTGTGGGGTTAGCCCTCATTCACCTACCAACTTCTTTTCTGTCGTCTATTGGATGGAGGATACCCTTCTTGGTAGGAGGATTTGTAATAATTCCGTTGGCTTACTTCTCGAGGAAAGGAATTCCAGAAACGATTTCCTTTGAAGAGACAAAAGCCAAGAATGAAATCAAATCTTCTCCAATCATTGCAACCCTCAGAAATGATTACAAATCTTTCTTGATAATTATTTTCGGAGCCGCTGCTTTAACCACCGCATTTTATGGTGCAATCACATACATGACAACCTACATCGTTACTATTATCGGTCTAAGTCTAAGCATTGCACTAATTGCAACATTGACTTCATTGGTGCTTGTCACCTTTTTAACTCCGGTTTTCGGATATTTATCCGACAAGTTCAAGACCAGGAAAAAACTTTTCTTGTTGTCCACGCTCCTGCTAATTCCGGTAACACCCATCTACTTTCTCACTGTGGGAACTAAACAGATAGCACCAATTATATTCATGGCTGCGATCTTCGGAATTTCCGCCTCCATCGGCACTGGAACACTTATTTCATTCATAAATGAGAGTTTTCCGACTTCAGAAAGAGTTACAGGCAACGCGTCGTATAACATTTCGGCAGCTTATTTTGGCGGATTTGCGCCGCTAATTTCTATTGCACTTATTGGCTTTTTGCATTCTGAGCTGGCGCCTGCATATTATGTTATGGCGGTTGCCATTATGTCTGCGCTTGTTATCTGCTTTGCAAAGGATACTGGAAAAATGGAAAAGC
>DATHCB010000117.1:0-16790 GCA_035319765.1 Bathyarchaeia archaeon | reverse complement strand
CTTGGCACATGCGAAGCAACACGAAGAGGAATGAAAGAGAGAGAAATACAAGAAATCGCCGCACTCATAAAACGCGTCATTATAGATAAAGAGAAGCCCTCGAAAGTAAAGAAAGACTCAATAAAGCTCGCAAACGAATTTCAAAAAGTCGCATACTGTTTCGACTGAGCGCTTTTACTCAACCACCGTCCCGATTCTGTCTCCTCTTATCGCCAACAAAACGTTTTCAGGTTTAAAACCAGAGACCACAACGGTTTTTGTCCTGCTTCTTCGGAGAATCTTAACAGCCTCAGGATCGATTATCTGATGTATGCCTGCCTCATGCCTGTCCAGTTCAAAGAGCCTCTTTAAATCATCAAAACTCAGGCGATCTATTTTTTTTGCGTCCTTGTGTTTTCGCGGATCCTTCGTGTAGATGCCCTCCTGATCTGACGCCTTCACCAGCAAGTCGGCTTTAACCTTCTCGGCGGCCAAAGCCGCAACAGTATCAGTAGTCATCCCAGGCTTCAGTCCGCCCATTACCACAACTTTGCCTCTCTTCCATTCTTTCGATAAATCTTCCATCGAAGTGGACACCGTTCCACTTCCGACATTATCAAGTTTCAAAATGAACAGCTGCGCGATTAAACGGGAAACAGAAATCGCGGCCATATCCTGTTCTGACTCATTTAAACCTAAAACTTTAGCATACTTGATAAACTCTCTAGCCAGGGAACCTCCGCCGACAACGACCACGATCTCATGCTTCACCTTTGCAAGCTTCTTTAACAATTCAACATATTGTCCGATCAATTGCGTATTAACTGGTGATGCAACAATGGAACCTCCTACGCGGATGATTATACGCAACTACATCCCTTGGACAGGCATTAGATCCTCCACAATAATAAAACTAACCAATAGAAAACCAGTAGCACGGCAGATTGTCAATCCGCGAGAGAAGTTTCATTTACATGATCAGACCTAACAATATGCCTGGGGAACCAATTTAATGATGGTTGGTATAGTCGGCAAGCCTAATACAGGCAAGTCAACCTTTTTCTGTGCTGCAACTCTAGCACCCGCGGAGATAGCCAACTATCCGTTCACGACCATCAAGCCTAACAGGGGCATAGGCTACGTACGAACGCCATGCGCCTGCAGAGAGTTTAACGTAAAAGACAACCCGAAAAACTCGATATGCAGGGAAGGAATTAGACTAATCCCCGTTGAACTGATCGACTGCGCTGGTCTAGTACCTGGAGCGTGGCAGGGAAAAGGTTTGGGCAACCAGTTCCTAGACGAGATAAGAAAAGCAGACGCACTGATCCACATAATCGATGCTTCAGGTGGAACCGACGCGGAAGGAAAAATATGCAAGCCGGGCGAACGAGACCCCGTCGAGGACGTTCACTTTCTGGAAGTAGAATTGACCATGTGGCTCGCAAACATCCTGAAACGTGACTGGCAAAAGATCCTACGATCAGTTGAGTCGGAAAAACAAGACTTTCTCCAGCTTCTAGAAGAACGATTAAGCGGATTGGCGATCAGGAGAACACAAATCTTCGAAGCAATACGCGCTACAGGACTAAACGCCGAAAAACCACACACCTGGGGCGACAGCGACTTCCTCAAATTTGTCGATAAACTCAGAAACGTCTCCAAACCAATGCTCATCGCAGCGAACAAGATTGATCTGCCCTGCGCCGAAGACAATCTTGAACGACTCAAGATGCCTAACTACACTATGGTTCCATGCTGCGCTGAAGCCGAATTAGCGCTCAGAAAGTCTGCAGAAATGAAACTGACTGACTATCGCCCGGGCGATTGCAACTTCAAAATCATAAACCCACATGTCCTAACCCAAAGACAATCTAAAGCCTTGGAGACGATCAAGGAAAAAATCTTGGAAAAGTTCGGAACGACCGGCGTACAAGACGCTATTAACACGGCCTACTTCAAACTTCTCAACAGCATAGTAGTTTATCCAGTCGAGGACATTGAGCACCTAACCGACCACGAAGGAAGAGTCCTACCAGACGCATACATAGTGCCGTACGGCACGACAGCCCGCGAACTAGCCTACAGAGTCCACACAGAGCTAGGTCAAAGCTTCATCTACGGCATCGAAGCACACGAAAAGAAGCGCGTCGGCGAGGACTATGCACTTAAGCATGGCGATGTGCTCTCAATAGTGAGCGCAAAGAAGCGCACATAGGACGTAAGTGCGTTTCATAATCTTTCCTCAACAACGACCAAGATATCATTATCTTTCAGTGTATGAAATCGAAACACATTTGATTTGATCTAAACATCTAGTGGCGTTTATAAATACGCCTTTAATGTTCCATATCCACGAGGATATGCTGCTGCTAGTTTCTTAAGAATAACCGTAATAGAAGACTAATTGATTACAGAATCTATTGGAGAATGATCTAAATTTGCCGATAGAATTTAGACGAGCTTTCTTTAAGGGCAGCAAAAAGGAGAAAGGGATTCCCAACGTTGCATGAGTAAATAAAAGAGCCCCACTCCATCAGAATAATCGCGAGTGCAAAACAGCCTTACGGTTGTTTTTGCCTATTGACCATAACGTCTTTCTCTTTTCTGATAGGTTCGGACAGCACGAAGCAGATCTATACGGCGAAAATCTGGCCAATAAATGTCAAGAAAGAAAAGCTCGCTGTAAGCGCTTTGCCACAAGAGAAATCCGCTGAGCCTTTCTTCACCACTGGTTCGTATGATTATGTCCGGATCTTGCTGGGGCAAATGGGCAGTGTACAAGTATTTTTCGAATGTTTTCTCCTCTATGGCATCCGGTTTTATGCGCCCTTCCTCCACTTCTTGTGCAAGCTTCCTAGCGGCGTCGACTATCTCTGCTCTTCCGCCATAGGCTAGAGCTATATTTAGGAAGTGCTCATCGTAATGCTTTGTTGCTTCTTCAACTGTCCTGCTTAATTCCTGAAGCGGCTTCGGAAGGAGACTGCGGCGACCTATTATTTGAACATGCACCTTGTTCTTGTGAATACGTTCATCAGTCAAGACTTTTGTGAGCTTTTCTTCTATGATTCGCATGATGTCTCCAACTTCGTTGGATGAGCGCAGGAAATTCTCCGTGGAAAAAGAGTAAAGTGTGATTGACTTGACTTCCAAATCCAGGCACCAAACTAGCAAGTCTTCGATTTTATCCGCGCCTTCCTTATGACCGAAAAATGCTGGAAGCGAACGCTCTTCGGCCCACCGTCGGTTACCATCAAGAATGAGGGCGATGTGCTCGGGTCTCTTGCCATTTTTTATCTGGTACCACAACCATTTTTCATATAGCTTGTAGACGCCCGTTACTGATAGCAGCCTTTCCAGCATTTTCTTCTCTCAGAACCTTGCGCTTCTTTTACCCATGTTGGCAAATAGGTGTTACTGTGAGGTAGCGTTTTAATGGTTTCATTTAAGAGTTCCTAAGAATCCACTTGCCTTCTTACGTCTCAGATCCTGTGCACAACCAAATTCCTCCGTGCGATTAGAGTCAGATTCTTCCGAAACTCGCAATTAGGGCCTTTCCCCGAATTCCTTGACTTCGATTCCTTTCTCTTTGAAAAAGCTTGCATATCTCCTGTGAACGAGGAAAGCGAGAAGAAGCGAAGATATACCAACCATTATGCCGATAACAGTACTCGCAACGAGACCGACATACGCAGAAGTAGGATTGATCAGGATTTGCGCTGCTTGTTCGGCAATCTGTGACGACCATGCAACCACGGCAGTTATTACAAGCGTACGAAGTAGTCGAGGGTCACGCTCGAAGTACCACTTTATAGCCCTACCGGAAAGCAGAACGCAGATGCCTATTGCTACTAGAGCGGTGGCTTCTGAAATGAACCTACCTAAAACGGCAGGAAGTGCGCCTAGTGTGGGGAAGGTTGCGAGGCCTACGCTAGCTTGGCTTACGCCAAGATACACTCCGATAGCCACGGAAAGCAGACCTGCGACCGTGGCAAAGCCTGCGATTTGGACTGGAACTGGAGGCGGCTCGTACTCTCTCATCCATGTCACAAAGTTTTTCGCTACTCTGTCTATCCCGAATCCCCGAATGAAAAGGAAACTTCCAAGAACTAGAAGGAAGGCAATCCATGTATAGCCTAGAAGCCCAAAAGCTGTCAAGACGCCCAAAACTATCAATAATAAGCCTGGTAAGCCCAGCAAGAGCCGTGAATAGCGTTGGTTCTCTGTCAGTATCTTCATGTATCTCGAGAAGACTGCGGCTGTTTCTTCAATCGATTTGCTGTGTCTCATGACTATTCTGCGGACCGAAGTTACAGGAATCCTCGACTCGATCAGCGGCAGAATCATCTCATCCTGATAGCCATCTGTAACCAAGACAACTTCGTTTGCCTTAAAATTGTTAAGGACCTCCGCTAATTCTGCCACGAGTTTTCGATCTGCACTAACGTCACCCAGCTCGGAACCTGAAATTGTTGCGATTTGGAAGTTCTCATGAGGCTTCCCCTCTTTTCTTAGACCGTCGAAAACACGGATCGCTTCAAACATTGCATTTGCGTCTGGCTCTTCAGGATCCCTAAGGGCGAAAGCAACCGCAGCACTGATGTTTTCCTCTCTTCCCAAAATGGGCGTTCTTAAGTTTGCCTTGGTGCCTATGTCACCATCTCGGTCAACGCACAAGATGAGAACATGTCCCGTCTTCTCCAAGGGCGCCGTCATCGTATCAGCACACACCCTGAGACATTTGCCCTCTTATAATTTTATATGCTCTCTCTATTAAGGCCGTAACTGTGCAGCCGCAGAGGTCAACTCCCAGTGAGCCCCTTTTCAGCGAGAACCTTAAACTCATCCCATGTCAATTTCTCACCACGCTTCATTTTTCGTAAGGCCTTTTCTTCGAGTTCCTGTATAAGCTCCATTTCGCGCCTTACTTTCTTTTTTTGCTCCTCAGATTTAGATTTAGACCGTAGTAGGCGAGTCTGTGCAAATAGGAGTTCACATTGCTCGTCGAGTTTTTGCACTAGTTTTCTGTTCTCGATGTACTTTTGGTGATTTTCGTTTGCCTCTGTTTTTAGTTTGGGGATGTTCACGCCCTCTTCGATTAGCATCTGATGAACCTGCCTGCCTTGCTCTGCTAGCAGAGCGATTTGACTGTGAAATTCCTTCTCTTCCGTGCGCAGGTTTCTCAGTTGTTGCTGCAATGTTTTGATTTCACTCCACATTGCTTGCGTCTGCTCATACGACGCAAGGCGCTTTTCAAGTTCAGCAATTTGTTCAACCACCAGCTTTTCCTCAGGCATAGTGAGCGAGTTTGTCTGTATCCTCCAGTCCAAGTTCTCTATTTCTTTCTCTACTGCGAGGATGGCTTTCGCGGGGACCTGCTTAACGGAAGCAACCTTTTGTTTAAATTCAATAACCCTGTTAAGCTTCTCCTTCCTATCCGAGATCAATTGGTCTCGTATGACCTTGAGGTCTTTGACTTTTCGGTTGATTTCGTCACGATGGGTCTTCAGACTGACAATTTCCGCACGCAATTGTTCGATTTGCCTGCGAATATGATCTCTTCTCTCCATCCATAGCTTTGCTTCACTCTCAAGTTTGCTCCTTTGTTCCTTTAATGGAACAAGTTCACGATCTAGCTCTTTGATCTTTTCCTCTATGGCTTTGGCATCTTCCGGCAATTTGGCTTTGCTCCAATGTACCGATTTTCTTTTTTGCTCTTTTTTGCAGGCCCATATTGAGATGCATGACCGACTAATTTGTTTACCAGATTGTTCCTTATAAATAAAGGCTCTCACAACAGATAATGCATTTTAGAGGTTGATTAGCGCCCAGGAATTTATGCTCTCTTGTATGATATCATATTTACTCACCCTTCCAGTGTGTCAGCGGCAATATGCCGTAAAATTGTGGGGCGGAAGGAGGCACTTTCAGAAGTCGGACATGATTCGGTTTAAATAATGGTTCTTGCATAGAAAAAAAGTGACATGCGGCTGCAAATAATGAACAAAATCGAACGCTAACCTCGCTTAATTACAGGTGTGAATATGGAAATAGACAAAGGCACTTTCAAGAAAGTGTTTCCTCACCTAACCGAAGAGATGGAAGCGAAAGAATCCAAGGAGGGCATAGATTCCACAAAACCCGGCTCTCTAACTGGAGGAACGATGAGTCCGAAGCGGTTTGACGACTACAATCCAGACGTGATAGACTTCCTCTGCAGATGCGACAACGAAAAGCAAGCTCAAGAAATAATCGATTACATTGCGAAAAGAGGCGAAATCGACAAAAAATACGCCCAAAAACTAAGAACACAGCTCAAGAAGGAAGGAGTTAGGAGCTTCGGCGCGAAAAGAGAAGAAGGCTATTACCTAAGAGAATCTAGGCACTGAGCGACCATTAGGATTTTGACAGATACGTATTAAACTCTCAACAATTTTTCATATCTTGCCCTCTGAATGGAAACCTTTTCCGATTCAGCACTCATGATTTATCGCTAAACTAGGTTGGCCACAATGGATTAAGTAAATTACGTTAGCGTGTACTTCTGAAGCTCGATCTGACGCCACAAAAAGTAATGTTTTTTACGTGGAAAAACTGTTATATGATAGCAACATCAGTTAAAAGAACGTCCCAAAGGCAATCAAGCATCTAAAGAAGGTTGTATGTTGAGAAAGGTTAGGCTATTAATGTTAATATTCTTTTTGACGTTTCTTGGGCTCTCAACCTCGATGTTGCGCAATGTGAAAGCAGCGACCACAATTACTCCAACGCAAATATCTATTCTCCAACAACTTGAAAATGTCACGGTGGATCAAGTTAACCATGTTGTCCTAATTCTTCAGGGCGGGGATGTTGCGATCAATGATATTGTGCAATTGTCGGCAACGCATAACACTACACTAACAGGGTATCCTCTGGGTTTTCCGTACAAATACAGTTATAACCTAGCCTCAGTTTACGCCTTCAATACATCTAACCCTTCTCAAACGTTCAATGTTTCACTAAACACAGGGCTGGGCACTAATGTCGGTTATTACGGAGTGACAGTCATCTTCCCCCAAGGGGGGCTTCAACTTTACGTGGGCGAGCAGCCGCCATTCCGCTTCACCGTAGTTTTTGTATTTTCAGACACCATCTTATCCTCCACATACACAGTCAAGAGCAACACGGTTCCGATAACAAACGTAACCTCACCTGTCTTAACCATGTATTATCCTACGTTTCCAAGCCTTCTGCAAAATGTATCTGTAGCAAATGTTACGGTGACAACTCCGCCGAACACTGCTTTTGAGCTTGCTTCTGGAAACGTTACCTTCGAGAAATACTTGGGTACAAGTCAAGTCGCAGGCTGTATAACTAGACCGCTGCCAGCACTAACTAACTCTCCAGGCTGGTTCAATTTCACTGTATCAACAGGATACGTGTATCAATTGATTACGATAGATGATCTTGAAAGGCAGATAAGAATTGACGGACAGGGCAATGTCTTCGTAACAGATGCATACACGGTAACAAGCCAGACGAACCAATCAGTATCATCAATGCAACTAAGCCTTTCTCCCGGTGCCAGCAGTGTTACTGCCTACGACGTGTGGGGAAACTCTCTGGCCCCCACGCTTGTGAACAAGACGACGACTACGTATAGCCTAAGTTTGGTGGTTCCTCTTCAGCTAGGAAACACTACCGAGTTGACTCTAAATTATCATTTGACAAGTAATTACGTCAGCAAAACGGGTAGCGAATTTGAATTTAATCTTCCAATCACCACAAGTTTAGACAGCATCATTGGGAAATTGACGTATAAGATTTCCTTCCCAGAAGGCGCATCTATTGAGCAGTTTCCGAACATCAAGGGTTATGTGCTTCAAACGGGGGCGCTTCAACAAGATATTCTCTTCACTGCGTACAACGTTTCGTCATACGATAACCTGAACTTTGAAGCAACATATGTCTACTCCATTTTCTGGTTTTCTTTCCTTCCCACTTTATGGATGAGCGCGTTCGTGGGTATTGGAGTAGTGGTGGCCCTGATATGGGAGAGGCCGAAACTATCATTGCCTTCAACGGCGCCTAGAGCGGCGACCAAACCGCAGACTCTTAAATCGATTGTCTCGTCCTACGAAGAGCGGGCGAGAATTTCAAGGGAACTCGAATCCATAGAGCTTCAAGTGCAGAAGGGAAGAATGCCACGTGGACGGTACAAAATGCGAAAGCGAATGCTTGAAAGCCAACTCAACCGGCTAGATAGAGAGCTTGTGGACCTTAAAGAAAGGGTAAAATCTGCTGGACCAAAATACGCTGAAATCTTAAAGGATCTAGATATCGCAGAAGCTGACCTTGAAGGAGTGGAGGCAGAGGCAAAGAGGGTTGAAGCGAGGTATAAGAGCGGCACCCTTAGCCTGAACGCCTACAGACATCAACAAGATCAATTGGACAAAAGAAGGGAAAAGGCGAGGACAACCATTGACGGTGCGCTCCTGAGACTTGGCGAGGAAACTGCCTAGAAATCCTAAACCCTTTTATTCCACGATTCTAACTTGGATAAAAACAAGAACCTAGGAGTTGATGGCGCAATGGTCGAAATCAAGGTAAACGCCGAAAAATGCAACGGATGCAAGACCTGCGTTGATACCTGCCCTGTAGGAGTCTTTGAAGTCAAGGATGAAAAATCCGTTCCAATAAAGAAAAGCGATTGCTTGGTCTGTCGGGCGTGCGAAGCTCAATGCCCAAATGGTGCTATAGAAGTCATCGAGTAGCCTATGATAGACTCCAGTAAGCTGAATGATTTCTTTTCACGCCTTCTATTATTTTTTCAGCCTGTCTAACTGCTGTCCTATCTATTTTTGGAGATTCAGCTGGGAATGAGAACGGAATTCCTGCCATTGCTGCAACTACCCCTGCGGCTATTTTTCCAATGACGTTGAGGTCATACCCGCCCTCCAATAGTGCAGCAAGTCTTCCTTCGCAAAGGCGGGTAGCATAGTTCAGGATTGTCAGAAAGGTTCTCACGTAGCCGCCGATAGTTAGCGAGAGTTCAGCTACGGTATCGTTAAAGTGGCCATCAAACCCAGCCGAAACAAGTATGAACTGCGGTCTATATTGCTCAACTATCGGAGTAATCACTTGTTCGAACGCTTTTTCATAAATCTCGTCGCACGTTCCAAAAGGAAACGGAAAGTTCACTTTGTAGCCCAGACCATTCTTCTCCCCGATTTCGTTCATGAACCCGGTCCCTGGAAAACCTCGTGGATCCTGATGCAAACTTATGAACAGCACTTGATCCGTGTCGTAGAAGACCTCCTGAGTCCCATTTCCGTGATGGGCATCAATGTCCAGGATTAAAATACGGTCGAGCCTGATCTTGCGCAATAGGTACATTGCCGTGATAGCGATGTTGTTAAAAATACAGAACCCAGAGGCCGTGTATGGCCCTGCATGATGCCCAGGTGGTCGAACGAAAGCGAATGCATTTTCAACTTTTTTGGCGAGAACTAGGTCAACAGCTCTCAAACCACCACCGACTGCATAAAGCGCAACCTCAAAACTTTCCGGTGAAACCTCTGTATCTCCAAGGTCGAGAAGACCGCCGCCGGAGGAGCAGACGCGGTCAACTAATCTGATATAATCAGGGTGATGAATGAGCTCCACATCCTCAACTCGGGCTTGTTCAGGCGCGAAGAGCTTGCATTTCTCCCCATGTATGATATGGCTAGATTGTAAAGCCTCCATTATTACCTTCAGTCGTTTTGGACTCTCGGGATGACTAGGACCCGGATTATGATTCAGATATATGGAAGTGTAAACTATGCCAGTTTTAGTCATTGCGCCTCACCGCGGGAAACAGGTTACGCCAGACTTTTCTACAATACTCATTAGGGTTTAGATTTTCCCTTTTGGCGAGCTTCCGCAGGGCTTTATCGACACCAGTCGCATATTGAACGGCTTTTTTGGCCCTCTTAGCAATAAACTCGGGCAGACCGAAATCTTCCGCGACCCTTCGCAGAACTCTCTTTCCAAGCCAATCAGTCGGAGACAGAATTTTAAGCTTCAAGGGCAAGCTTAAGGCGAAATTGACGACCTGCGAGTTTGTAAAGGGAAGCCGCAATTCAACATTGTGATACGTGCAGGTTTGGTTGTCACGCTGAAAGTTCGTTGTATAGCACTTAGCTATATCGCTGAATAATTCTTTCTGCAGAGCTCTAGCGCCCTTTTCTGAATACGCACGTATGTATTTGCGGTATCCTCCGAAAAGCTCGTCGGCGCCCTGTCCAGCCATCAAAACCTTAAGACCGGCATCTTCAGTCACTTCGCTTGCCCAATGGAGAGGTATAGCTATGCTGGCATTTGCCGCGTTTGGATCCTCGATCAGCCACAAGACTCTAGGAAGCACGGCTTCAACGTCATCTACGGAGTAAGTCTTGATCTGGATTTTCATCCCCAGAGCCTTGGCAGCGTCTTCGGCATGTTTGGTCTCGGGCATGTTTTCCAGTCCGACATGGACCAAGCACACTTTAGCGCCGCATTCTTGGGCGAGGAATGCAACTAGGCTGCTATCTAGCCCGCCGGAAAATGCAACTGCTACTTCTTTTGTATCTCTCGTCACGTTCATCGTCGATTGAAAAAGGAGCCTTTTCAGACGTTTAGCTGCAGTCCCTAATTCGAGTTGTAGTTGAACAGGTTGCCGAATTTTTTTTATGCCCTTAAAAGAAGGGGCCAGATCATTTTTGACCACTGCGATGTTTCCCGGCGGAAAAGACTCCGTGTTGCCCAATCCGAGTTTCCACAGGGCTTTGCGCTCTGACGCGAAGGCCCATAGGTTTTTGTTTTGGGCATAGTACAATGGTGCCAAGCCTAGAACGTCTCTGCCTAAAATGAGTGAGTCAGGTGTTGCAATGGCAAAAGCGTAGGCGCCGTCATAGTCTTTGATTATTTTTGACGAGGATTTTTCAGGATCAGGTTTTAGTTTTTCTCCCATTTTCGCAGGGTTAAGGTCTTCCGAGGCATGAAAGATTCTGCCTTCGAATGCTAGTGAAAAATCGTTCGTCTGTATCAGTTGCGGAGTGTCATGTTGAATAATCTTGCCGAATGCATAGCCTATGATTATGTTGGACCGAATCACTTCAGGATTTAGTTCGTCAATCAACTTCGCATGTATCTGCCGTTTTGCAGAAGCCAGCCCATACGAATCTTTGCCGCGGTGAGATAACTCTTTTATCATAGTGAAAACTGCGTTAGCCGCATCTTGGTTCTCTTTTTTCACTATCCCTGCGATGGCACCCAATTATGCGACGTCTCCAATGGACTAAGCTAGGCGGCTTTTGTTGTTAACGTTTGCCTTGAATAAAATGGGTAAAAAGTAAAAAGCAAAATCAGGCATAATTTGCAGCAGGACTTGAAGAGCCTTGCCTATACTTCCGATCGACACAGGTAGATATGGGACAGATGCGATGAAGCGAATTTTTGAGGATGAGAATAGGCTTCAACGGATGTTGGATGTAGAAGCTGCGCTCGCATGGGCGCACGCCGAGGTGTCCGATATCCCGCGAAGTAAGGCCGCGAAGATTGAGCGGATGGCTTCAGTGAAGTACGTTAAACTGAGTCATGTAGCTGCGATCGAGGGAGATATTAAGCATGACGTAGCCGCAGTCGTCCGGGCTTTATCGGAGGTTTGTGGATCAGCAGGCGCTTATGTACATTTGGGGGCCACGAGTTCCGATATTTCGGACACGGCAACCGCTCTACAATTCAAAGAAGCGATAGCAATCATTGAACAGCGGCTGAACGAGTTTGAAAAAGCGTTGTTGGAGAAGACGAAGAAGTACAAGCGCACGATAATGATAGGAAGAACACATGGACAGCACGCGCTACCTACCACGTTAGGGTTTAAGTTCTCGGTTTGGATGCGAGAGAACGCTCGACACCTTCAACGCCTCAAAGAATGTGGAAAGCGATTGCTCGTCGGAAAAATGAGTGGCGCCATTGGAACTCAGGCAGGTTTAGGACCAAATGCGGCGAAGATTCAGGACCTTGTCATGTCAAAGTTGACCATAAACGCTGCAGACATCTCTACGCAAATCATTCAACGCGACCGATACAGTGAGTTTATAGGACTTCTGGCTTTGGTGGCGTCGTCTTTAGAGAATTTTGCCACCGAGATTCGAGAGTTGCAGAGGCCTGAAATCGGAGAACTATTTGAGCCGTTTGAAAAGGCTAGGCAGGTTGGAAGTTCAACCATGCCACATAAGCATAATCCGATCACCTGCGAGAGAGTTTGCGGACTATCGAAGATCGTCCGAAGTTTAGTGGAGCCTGCCCTGGAGAACATCGTGACTTGGCATGAAAGGGATTTGACACAGTCGTCGGCGGAGCGGTTTATAATTCCAGAAGCCTGCATACTCACGGACTATATGCTCGTACTAATGACAGACACTATTTTCCGACTCGGAATATGCGAAGAGAGAATGAAACGAAACATTGACCTAACGCAGGGACGGTGCATGTCGGAAGCCGTTATGATGGCTTTGACGAACAAGGGGATGGATAGACAAGAGGCACATGAACACTTGCGAGTGCTAGCAATTAAGAGTGAATCGGCAGAGCAAACATTCAAAACAGTCTTGTTAACAGATAGAAAAGTTCGCAAATTATTGAACGAAAGAGAAATAGACAACGCATTAAACCCGATGAACTATCTTGGAACTGCGGTTAAACAAGTCGAGCAAATGGTTAAGAAAACAAAAGATGAGAGAAAAGCCAGAGGATTGAACTAAATTTATGATCAACATTGAAGCGCACGCTGAATGTTGTTGAGTTTGAGGAGAGAGCGAAGGGAAATCTTTGAGTGCGATTTTGAAAGAAGGAAACGAAGACGTTAACCGTTTTGCTCTCTTCAGCTTGGGTTCTCAACACACGTTTACGGCATGGGTTCACTCAAGATGGTAAAGTTTTGGGCGTGGTTATCATGGGTTTTGGAGACAACGAGAGCAAAGGCGGAAAAAATGAAACGGACGATTAAGAATGATGGGCATCAATGACTAAATCGATGGGTTACGGTTGGCAATGCCAAGGTGATGCAGGACGGTAAGCTCTTTATACGAGTGAAATCATGAGTTCTCAATCAAAGCTTTCGGCGCGTCCTTTGTATCGTGTGAGAAGCTCACGTTAGCATGCTTGAGCAGATGTTCATTGATAGCTTGGATTCGTAAACTATAATAGGTACCCGTTGGGTAAGCAGATACAGAACTCTCACATTCACATGAGTTCGTAATCAGCATAACAAAAACTTTCTTCACTTGGAGGTGAAGCTTACGGGATCATCACAGACAGTTACAGTGAAGTATGAAATCCGTGCAAAATTCGAGATTGAAGGCGTCGTCGAAAAGCCCGATGTCATAGGAGCGGTTTTTGGACAAACAGAGGGCCTATTTGGACCAGAATTGGACTTGAGAGAGTTGCAGAAGTCTGGAAGAATAGGTAGAATAGAGATCGACCTGACGTCAAAGCAAGACATGACTAATGGCTCAATAATCATCCCTACGAGCCTCGATAGGGTATCGACCGCAATCATTGCTGCTAGTCTCGAAAGCATAAACCGTGTGGGACCATGCCAATCTAAAGTCACATTAGAAAAGATAGAGGACATACGCGACACGAGACGCAAAATAATCATCGACAGGGCCAAGGAGATCCTACACAAGTGGAACATTGAAACGCTGCCCAGCACTGAAGAGGTCTTCAAAGAAGTCTCGGAAACGATGAAAGTTGCCAAAGTCCTCAACTATGGACCAGAAGAACTCACGGCAACGCCAGGGATAGAAAACGCGAAGGAAATCACTATCGTTGAGGGCAGAGCTGATGTAATCAACTTGCAAAAGTGCGGGATCACGAATGTCATTGCCCTAGAAGGCGCCAAGATTCCAGAGACGATAATTCAACTCTGCAAAGAAAAAGAAGCAACCGCATTTTTGGATGGAGATAGGGGAGGAGACCTAATTTTCAAGGAACTTTTGCAAGTAACCGACGTCAAATACATAGCCAGAGCACCCCAAGGCAAAGAGGTGGAAGAGATAAACTGCAAAGAAATCTTCACCGCCCTGGAGCAAAAAACCCCTATAGAAAAACTCAGACCGAGAAGAGAACGACGAAAGGTCATGCTGCCAAAAAAAGCCGTTGAAATAGCGCAAGAGTTGGTCGGCACCTTGGAAGCAGTCTTACTGGATGAAAAGATGGAGCAGATCGAACGCCTACCTGTGAGCGAGTTGGCAGAAAAACTTCAGCAAGTAGCTGGCGTAGACATGGTAGTTTTCGACGGTGTAATTACGCAAAGAATGGTCGATATCGCGAACGAAAGAAACATAAAATATCTTATCGCGGCTCGAATCTCAGACGCGGTAAAACCGCCACTGAAAGTCAATCTATCGACCTTTGCAGAAATCGTAGCCTAAGATGCGTTATTCCTATAGCGTCCTAAACGCTCGCCACAAGTCTACATTAACGCGCCTAGGCTGTCAAGGTTGAATTTGGTGCTTGCGCATCCATTCTTCAATAAAGGAAGAGCCTGCCCTGCAACCCCGATACTTTTCAGGTATTCTCCGCCTATTTTTAATTCCTCGGTGCAGGCAACACCTAGAATTCCTTCATACTTATTGTTCTTGGTTATTTTCTCCACGCAGGAACCGCCAGGCAAGATATAGACGTCATATTTCTTCACCTTAGCGATTTGAGTTGCTAGGTTGACGAGACAGTCTGGCGAACAATTCGCGCAGATGTAGGACGGAATGGTTGCGTCGAAGTTCGCTTTGCAGCGGTTGTCCATGTATTTTCGTGAGCAGTGAGGAAGAAGCAGAGCCTTCTTCCCCGCTTTCTGGAATCTCTCGAGTTGTGACACGTTCTTTATCTGAACGTCAACCATGTCTTCGAGAAGCATGAGAGCGTCTGTGACGTTGAGTCCGGTGACCTCTTCGATTTTCAGTCTAGCCGCCAGCTCTCTCGCGCTCCTACCCATTTTCCTGTGCACTCCTCTTTCTCCGGCGACTTTCGCTACCTCTTTAAAAAATGACTTCGATACACCGGAAAGGTCGAAGTTGAAGCGATACGGCATGAACGTATGATTTGAATGTTGAGGTGTTTAAGTCTATCTGCAAGAACCGGCTTACGGACAAATAAGTTTTAATAGTGACCTCGAGAATCTATGCATTGCAGCCAGTCATGCGGGGATTGAAAGCCCAAGAGATCCTTTAACGAAGGAAATATTATGGCAAAATTAGCAGAGAAGTCGACGGAGAGGTCGAAACTGTCCGACTTGGAAGAAATTTGCGGTGACGATAAAGAAGTCTATGAAGCATTGCTTGAGACTATGTACCTAGATCCTAGAAAAATCAAGATTACAATCGACCAAGCTTTGGATAAAGCGAAGGATTTTGAGAAGGAAAAGAACGCCCATAGAGCCAGAGTTATGTATGACATCGCCGGAGGGCTAGCGATTTACGAAGGAAACGCGGTGAAAGTTAAGCAGTTCTTCAGCAAGAGTTCCAAGCTTAACCCGGATTATCCTTATCCTATATTAAACGTGACCGAAAGGGCGATTACTAGGGCAAAGGAGTTTTACGATAAACACTTAAAGGAAGAACACGCACCAACATCATAGGACGCTTGAAGGCAGATTCAACACGCTCGCTCGAAGCCACTGAATCATAGCATTAACTCGAATCGCTGTATTTAGAGCTATTTCTAGCTGATGTATCTTACCTTGCCTTCTTCCTGCTCGCGCATCTTCTGCGCTTGCTCTTCTCGGCGCTTCTCGATCTGCTGCATCTTAGCTACAATTTGCTCTGCCTTCGCTATTTCCTTGTCCATCCCAGCCAGATCTAAATCTACGTTCAACAACTTCACCAACACATCGAGCATGCTTTTCGCAGATCGTGGATCTGGCAAATAGCCTCGCGTTTCACTAAGCAAACATAAAGCCTCGATGTGCTTGAAGTGCGCCATCCCCAACAACAGGCCAGCGGTGCCGACAACCGGATTCCCCGCGCCGCTCATGATTGCGCCAGCAGCAACGGCCCTATCTAAAAGTGTCCTATTTGTAGCTGCAGCGATGACTTTTGGCGTGTTCTCGATCTCCATTCGGAAACCACCCAAGGAAATAATCGTCTTGATGCCATGGGTTTTAGCAAACTCTAGTATGGTATCGGCCACTTCGTACTGTCCTTCAATCGTCTGAGCTTGGCTATCTCCGCTTAGGAAGACGGCGTCACTGCCTCCCTTAATGTTGCGCCAAAAACGGAATTCGCCCCTTAACAGCCTCGCATCGCCCTTCTTACTGACAACCACGTAGTATGGAAAATGAGGCGAATACAAGAATGCCAAACGTTCCGCTCCTAAGCTTTTACTCAAATAGCGAACCGCAATCCGTCCTACCATGCCCAAGCCTGGAAGACCTTCCACTAAGATGGGATTCTTCAATTCCGGCTGGACAACTTCAACGATCTCGGTCTTCTGCAAACCTCACGGCTCCTTGCTAACTCTCCGCCTGTAATTCGCATACTTATCATCGGGTGAAAACTTGGCGGGATGCGGCACATGCACTGTGCCACCACAGTATGGGCACGCACTTTTGTTCAAAGTGTATCGCAAGCACTTCTCGCACTTGCGCAGGAGCCAGACCATTCATTTCTCCCTTTTGAAAACGCCTTCGCCGCCAGCTTTCGTAATAGCTTTGAGCACCTCCTCAGAGGCTTTCTGCAGCACCTTTTCGGCTCGCTTATAATCTTCGGCAGCTACTTCAATCGCGTACTTTGGGGGCGCGACGA
>DATHCB010000116.1:0-3272 GCA_035319765.1 Bathyarchaeia archaeon | reverse complement strand
TCTTTTAAGTCTGAAACTACATAATTTTCTTGATCCTCTATGCAAAAAAGCTCAATTTCAAAAGACTACGTGTTCCCGGGTATCTGGCAGAAATATGCGGATGAGTATGCTGATTCTCTTAGAAAGCCAGAAGAGTATTTTGGAGAAATTGCTAAACGAGCACTCTATTGGAAGAAACCATGGGAAAAGTACTTTGAGTATGATCCACCTGTACATCGGTTCTTTATTGGCGGTTTAACAAACTACAGTTACCTGCTTGACGTCCACGAAAAATCTTGGAGAAAAGACAAAGTTGCGCTTTATTGGGAAGATGAGTTTGGCAATGCAAGGACAATCAGTTATCATGATTTGTTCAGAGAAGTAAACGGGTTTGCGCAAGTGCTAAAGAACCTCGGTGTCAAAAAGGGAGACAGAGTGGGAATTTATATGCCGATGGTGCCTGAAGCCATTGTTGCAATATTTGCTGCTCATAGGATTGGCGCTTTGCATGTTATTGTTTTCTCTGGTTTTGGAGCTGAGGGCTTAGCAAGCAGACTGGATGACTCCAAAAGCAAACTGCTGATAACCGCAGACGGAACGTTTAGAAGAGGAAATTTTCTGGAACTCAAGAAAATAGCAGATTTGGCACTTGAAAAAGCCGTCAGCGTTGAGAAGGCTATAGTCTTCAAACGAGGGAATGAGGAGAAGGCAGATATGAAAAGAGGCAGGGATTTTTGGTGGCACGAATTAATGGCTGAGGTTCCAAACAACGCATACGTTGAACCGGAATGGTTAGAGGCCAATGACCCTATCTACATAATGTACACGTCCGGAACGGCGGGCAAGCCTAAAGGGATTGTAGATACTTCCAGTAAGCTTGTTTGGCTTTACGCTAACATGCTCTGGGCATTCGATCTGAACAGAGAAAACAGAAAGAAAGAAACGTGGTTTTTCACGGGAGATATCGGTTGGGCTGGGGGAATGTGGTTTACAGTTTACACCACAGCATTATTCGGTCTCTCGTCAGTGTTTTATGAAGGGGCTCCAGACTACCCGAAACCAGACAAATTCTGGGAACTAGTTGAGAAGTACAAGGCAACCGTTTTTTACACGTCTCCGACAGTCTTCAGGCTATGCATGACTTACGGCGATGAATGGGTAAAAAAACATGACTTATCCTCATTGAGAGCCATCGGAAGCGTAGGCGAACCTTTGAACGCTGAAGTTTGGAATTGGACCTTTGAAGTTGTTGGAAACAGAAAAGTTCCGATAATCGACACGTATGGTCAGACTGAAACGTTGCTGACTATTCTTCCACCATACTCCATAGATAAAATACCTCTAAAACCAGGTTCTGCAACGTTGCCGGTTCCTGGGATCGAGGCTTCAGTTCTTGACGAATACGGGCAACCAGCGAAAACAGGTGAGAAAGGTGTCCTGGTCTACAAAGTGCCTTTCAAAGTACCGTCCATATTCCTCACGGTTTGGGGCAATGTGGAAAGATTTGGTGAAAAGAATTGGAGGGGAGACAATGAATTTGTTAATAGCGTCTACTATGACGCTTTCAGAGGCTACTTCAATACGAGCGATGCCGCTATGGAAGACAATGATGGCTACTTCTGGTTGTTAGGAAGGGCGGATGATACACTGAAGATAGCTGGCCATAGAATAGGAACAGCTGAAATAGAGAATGCTTTTCTGTTCCATTCGGCGGTCGGCGCCGCAATGGTTGTTGGGAAACCGGACGTTCTGAGGGGAGAATTAGCTGTCTCTTTCATCGTGTTGAAACCGGGAAATAATCCGTCGATTGAACTCGCGGAAGAGCTCAGAAGAACTGTTAGAAAAGCACTTGGAGCCTTTGTAGTAATTGAAAAGGTATACTTTGTTAAGAGAATACCGACTAATAGAAGTGGCAAAGTAGTGAGAAGAGTTGGCAGAGCGCTTGTTAGAGGTGTGTCCATCGGAGACACGTCGACTTTAGATGACCCAACTACAATACCAGAGCTTCGAAACGCCATCAAAGATTCAGGCTATTAATCGAATATGCTGAACGGCACAACTTCATTCAGAGCTTACAAGAATTCTTCTTAACGCTCCCTTTGGTTCTACAAGTAGCTTTACTCTTTCGTCTATCTGGTGGTTGAACGGAAAAAAAACTCCTAAGAACCAATAGCGAAGATAGCACATGTTCATTGAAACGACAGACAGCCCAAAAAGATTCCCCGCCCCTTCACTAAACGCAAAGTGCTTGAGCAACCAGTTCCATAATGTCTATGACTTGGATTTTTCCTTCGCTATCTGTTGTCTTGATAGCATCTTCGAATGTTAAAAGACAGAAAGGGCATGCCACGATCACAATTTCGGCTCCTACTTCGAGGGCTTCCCTGACTCGAGCTTCCGCAAGTCGTCCCCCTGGCATGTCGTGCCACATTCCTCCTCCACCACCACCGCAGCAAACGCTTCGGCTTCTAGACTTTCCGAGTTCGACGAGTTTTAAACCGGGGATGCTCTCAATTATCTTTCGAGGCTCGTCATAAACGCTGTTGTGTTTACCCAAGAAGCAAGGGTCTTGGTATGTCACTGTTTTTTCGATTTTTTGCGAAAAATTAAGCTTTCCCGAATCAATCAAGTCTGCGAAATATTGGGTGCAGTGCTGGACTTGGAGTTTTTTCGGGTACCTATTCTTGAAAGCGTGGAAGCAGTGTGGCGATGTTGTGACTATATTCTGCACGCCATACTGATCGAAAAGACTTAGGTTGGTTTCAGCTAGCTCTTCAAAGAGTCCTTTCTCCCCAAGGGAGTATATTTCGTTTCCACAACAAGTTTCCTTATTTCCCATTATTGAAAACTCGGTGCCTACCGTGTTTAGATTCTTGACTGTTGCTACAGCTATTTTCTGTGCACGCGAATCATAAGACGCAACGCACCCGACAAAGTAGAGTAGCTCAGCTCTTTCACCCTCTGAGACGTACTTAACTTTCAGATCCTTAGCCCAATCAGATCTCTTGTTTCGGCTTAAACCCCATGGATTCCCATACTTGAAAACGCCTTCTAAGACATCCATCAGTGTGCGCGGAACGTCCCCTCGTTCAACTAAAAGGCTGCGCAGACCGATAAGCACGTCCAATGGCTTCACTTGCCGTGGACAACGATATGAGCAGGTTGAGCAGGTTGTGCAGTCCCAGATTTCACTTTTCTCGTATATGTTTAATTGAGGGTGCACAGCAAAGGAGGAGTTTAGGTAAGCGATCTCCTGCATGAGTTTTCTGGGATTAAGTTTGGATCTTGAAGAA
>DATHCB010000115.1:0-4677 GCA_035319765.1 Bathyarchaeia archaeon | reverse complement strand
ATGCTTGCAACGCTGCTATGTCCCACTGGTGGCGAAGCAAGAATTATCGGATATGACTTAGCAGAGCAGCAGGAGCAGATTAGGCAGAATGTCGGCTACGTGAGTCAAGCCGGCGGGGCGGATTTGGCTGCTACTGGTCTTGAGAACCTGGTACTGCAGGCTCAACTGTACGGTTTAGATGTCTTGACGGCAAAGAAGTATGCTGCCGAGTTCGTAGAGCGTTTTCAGATGGACTCGTTTATTGGGAGACCGGCCTCATCCTACTCTGGTGGCCAGAAACGCCGCTTAGACGTTGCGCTCGGCATGATTCACCATCCACAACTACTTCTCCTTGATGAGCCGACATCGGGTCTAGACCCACAGAGCAGAGCATATCTGTGGGAGCAAATAAGGAAGCTGAAAGCTGAAGGAATCACCATATTCCTGACCACTCAGTACATGGATGAGGCGGACAGACTCTGCGACAGGATAGCTATTATAGATAACGGAGTAATCATCGTGACTGGAACTCCGGGAGAATTGAAAAGCACAGTTGGCGGGGACACGATCGTCTTTGAGTTTCCTCAGGAGGAAATCGCTCGCAAAGCAGAAGCTGCGCTAAGGCAGAACACAAAACTGGAGAGAATCCAAGCGATAGATAGCTCTGTCCATCTTTATGCCAAGGATGGAGAAAGGATGATGCCTGACATTCTCAGATCGCTTGATGCAAAAAGCATAGAAGTGCAGGGCATTATGTTGTCCAGGCCGAGTCTCGATGACGTTTTCTTAAGGTATACAGGTCGTTCATTAAGGGAGGATGAAAGAAGAAAATGACAATGTTACGCGACACGAGATTGATGTTTGTTCGCAACGTGCAGCACACACTTCGTAATCCAGTTTTTATTTTCGCAAGCATGTTCCAGCCCTTGCTCTACCTTCTCTTGTTCATGCCACTGCTGAAGAGCCTAAGTGTGATTCTTCTGCAGTACGGATTCAGCGGGAACACGACTGAGATCTTCGTACCTGGCCTCCTAGTTATGCAGGCGCTTTTCGGCTCAGCGTTTGTGGGATTTTCCCTCATAGATGATATCAGAACGGGCGTGATAGAGCGTTTCCTGGTAACTCCGGTGAAACGGCCAGCAATTTTGTTGGGCAGAGTTCTGAGAGACGCGGTTATTCTCCTGTTCCAATGCATTCTGATAACACTCGTTGCAATTCCCTTTGGACTGAACGTAAACGTAGGAGGGTTCTTGCTCTCCCTATTGTTGTACGCTTTGATTGGAGTCAGTATGGCTTCTATGTCATACGGTTTTGCTCTCATTTACAAGATCGAGGATCCTCTCGCCCCAACGCTGAACACTATTGCACTACCAGTCACTTTGCTGTCTGGAATTATTCTTCCAATTACCCTTGCTCCTCTTTGGCTCAAGGACATAGCTAAGTTCGATCCGTTCTACTATGGAGTTAATGCAGCTCGCAACCTGTTCGCTGGTAACTTTCAGAGCATTCCAATCGCTGAGGGATTCATCGTGATCGCGGCGCTTGCAATCGTCATATTCTTGTTAGCGTTGAGGCAGCTAGAGAAAATGGCGTCATAGCTGTGGGCTCCTCATTCTGTAATTCTTTTTAAGGAAAAGCATGTCAGGTTAGCGGGTTTCCTTGCCTACAATAGCTTCAGCCAGACTAATTCGCTGAGATTTAATTGGAGCCTCGTCAGGCCATCCTACGATGATGTGACATCTACTAACGAACGTTTCAGGCAACCCAAAATGCTTGCGAATTCTCTTCTGTGTTTGTTCACCATGAGTTAGCCAGCATGCTCCAAGTCCTAGAGCGTGAGACATCAAGCACATGTGGTCAGCCGCGGCCGCGGCGTCAAAATATATGTTGTGAGGAACGTACTCGTCGAATTTCAAGACTTTGTAAATACGCATGTCCTGGCAGACGAGTATCATCACGCCGTGCTCAATAGGTATGTCGCTCTGAACCAGCTTCCATTCTTCTGGATGTCTGAGGACGATGAATCTGGTCGAGCAAAGGTTGCACCCCTGTGGAGCCATCATCCCTGCAAATAGGATCTCGTCAATGATTTTGTCAGGTACACGTTTCTTATTGAACTGCCTGATCGACCTTCGCGTATACAGTAGTTTCTTAACGGTCTTCATCTCATCTTCGGAGAAAGGCGTTGGCAATTGCGTATCGATGGTTATCTTTCTGCCTGAATTGAGTCGGTCTGCAAGTGCGACGTATCTCATGCACCACTTCAAATCAGGCGCATTTGTGGGTAGTTTCCGTTTCTTCCATATGTCTAGAACAAGTTTGGCTTGACGACCGAAGTTGCTTGGTTTCTTCATTTTTCCGTTAATGATTCTGTAGATCATGACCTCGATTGTGTGATGGGTCCTCTCGTGAAGTATCGCCCGCAGGGCATCCGGATCCATCTTCATCAGGTCTTGCTCGTTGTAACCACGAATCCTTGTCGCCATGCTTTCATTCCTCCTGCTTTTCCTTCTTCGGATTTGCTACGAGGCGAGGATCAACATTCTTCCAGTCGCTGCTTTTCTGTTTGAAGTCTCTTCTTTCTTTCGCCGTCGTTTGCTTTCGCTCGAAAGTGCAGAAGTCATCTCCGCACGCTGCACACGTCTTGTGAATAATCTTGCTGTCAGGATGGGTCTCCATCGATCTCGCCGCATCCACGTAGCAGTATAGACAGCCTAGATCCTCTTCCCCGTATTCATGAAAGATCTTTGCAAGAACACAATCGTAAGCCTTGATGTCGTCGAACCTTTTGACCACTCCGTAGCTAGGCAAGTCTTGACAGCCTCTCTGTGTCCTTTCGCCTATTCTTTTGCCGTACTCTAAGATGGATCTCACTATCAGTTCCTTCCCCTTGTCCTCACCGAACTCATCAATCAAGACCCTGGAAAAAGACAAATGCAAAAGCGCTACCCTTGTCATAGCAACTTCTACCTCGCGAATCGCTTCTGTCAGAGGCACACGTTCTTCTCTTTTGTTCATTCAACCTTCTCCATCTTGCAATTGATTTAACGCTATGGTTGAATCGACATTAATTAGCATTTGTCAATCAATCATGCTCCTCGTGGTTTACGTTTGCGCGTGCCGACTATAGCCTTAAATAAGGCTTGATCGGGCCTGTCTAGTCCAGTTGAAGGAGCCCAACTAGATATGGCAAAGCTTGTTTTCTATGTAATAGACGTTTTTGCTGAAAAGAAGTTTGCAGGTAATCAACTTGCTGTTTACAGAAGCGCAGGGATGCTCTCTGGTGAGGAAATGCAGAAGATTGCGAAAGAAATGCACTTTTCTGAAACCATTTTTATTTTGTCAGAAAAACAAAAAGACGGTGGATACGATGTTCGCATTTTTTCGCCTGAAAAGGAAATGCCTTTCGCCGGACATCCGACGCTTGGAACTGCTTTTGTCATACAACAAGAGATAATTAAGCAAAAGGTTGACGAAGTAGGCCTTAACCTTAAAGTAGGCCAGATTCCTGTGTCCTTCAATTACAAGGATAACCGCCCAGACACGCTATTTATGAAACAGGTTCCACCAACATTCGGGCGAACTGTTGATCCTAAGACCGTTTCAGAGGTTCTTGGCATCGACGTTGATGACATTGATTCTAGGTTTCCGGTAGAAGAGGTCTCTACAGGGCTGCCTTTCTTGATAGTGCCCTTAAAGACCTTGGATGCTGTGAAAAGAGCAAGAACCAACAGAGACGAATACCTTAAGCTGATTGAGGGGCTTGATGCCAAGGCGATATTGCTCTTCTGCCCAGAAACGTACAGTGAAGATAATGATTTAAATGCTAGAATGTTTGGTGACTACTTTGGCATTGCAGAGGATCCAGCTTCAGGGTCGGCTAATGGCTGTCTGGCTGGCTATCTTGTGAAGCACCGTTTTTTTGGAAAAGACAGGATCGATTTGAGGGTGGAGCAGGGTTACGAGATAGGAAGGCCTTCATTGCTTCTTCTAAAGGCCGAGAACAAGCCCAAATGGAAGGTTCTCGTTGGAGGAAGAGCTCTTATGGTGGCTAAAGGCGAACTTGTGTAGGTTCTCTACAAAACGTAGTAGCAGGAGTTAGATTCGATCCCATGCGCCTGGATTTAGGATGAGACTTTAGACGCGTTCCCTCTCACTATTTGCGACCCCTGGGCAGGTCTCGTGCGTCGTTCGAAATATGAGATTTCTTGGATTTCACGCGTGAACACACACACCACTCGTACTCAAGACAAGGTCAGAGTTGCACTGCCGGCGAGAGGCCAAGTTACTAATTGAAAAAAAGAGGGGGTGTTTAAATGAGATTTGGGCAAATTCAGTGATGATTATAGTGATGGTCGTTGTCGTGGCCACAGTGGTGGTGATGGCGATGATGGTGCAGTGTTACAGAGACTTGACCTGTTCCTTGGAATTGTGTGCCGTTATACAAGGAGCCAGCCACGGTCAGTTCAACGGTTATGCAGCCTTTTGTCAGCTGGGTCGAGTTTAGAATTAGCTGCTCAACTTCGGTTCGGTTGAAACTCACCATCAAACCTATGACTGCGGTGTGTTGGCAGTTCCAGATTAGTTCGGGGTTCACGCCTGGAATCGTTCCGTTGAGCAGTATGGTTGAAGCGTTTATGTCACTCGCGTTGTATCCTCTCGGAAGCTTAATCGTGCAATTAACCCACTGCCCGCTGC
>DATHCB010000114.1:0-15981 GCA_035319765.1 Bathyarchaeia archaeon | reverse complement strand
GCGATTGCTGATGGGATGCCCACGCTGAGGATCGTACACACTTCCGGTCGGTACTCTTCACACCACTTTCCGAGGAGTTCCAGTTTTTCCTCCAAAGACAGCTCTAATGATAGAAGTATCGGCCAAGGTCTAAAGAAGCCTGCAAACCTTTTGCTTAGGTTAACCGTGCTGACGGCAAAGTCGCTCTCACCAGATTTTATTTCGGCCAGTAAAACCTCGGTTGGCAATGGATCCTTAATCTCGGTTACAGTGACTACATTTTTCTCTTCTGCAATGATCCGCAGGGCTCTCCCCGTGTTGACGGAGTCCAGCCCAAAGCGACGAATACACTCCTCTTTACTGATGCCAACCTGTTCCGTTGCTTCAATAAGTCTAGATAAACGCACACCAAGACTGGTCAGTTCGTTGTTTTCAGTCACCACACCAGCTTCCTTAAGCCTCTTAAGTGCATACCAAATACTTGAATCGCCAGCATCCACCTGGTTCCGTGCAGCATGGTAGATACTGCTCCATCCTTCTGTTGCCAGTAGTTTGATGAGACTCTTGGCGTACATGTCAAATCACTCTTCCACCTTTCAAATTTGAAAGAAGCCCTATAAGACTTCCGATAAGATGCAAAATAAGTGCGCGGACTTGATTTAAGGAGATTCAGAATTTGAGAGATTTACATGTGCCACTCGAAGATAGCCAATATGAAAAGTTTCGGCTAGCGGTCCAAAAATTGGGCTACGTAACAATGGTTTCTTACGTCCGGGAAAAGGTACGTGAGGCAATAAAACAAGTTGAACCTATCGAACGATCGGAAAAATGAAGGGGAAACAGTGAGTGCGTTGTGATTTTGGCTCTCCAAGCGGAAGTAAACATAAGTCTCCAACTTCTAACGCGCGGGCGTCGATTTGATTAAGGCAAAATCTAACTTGCGCTTGTTTGGCTCGCGCTATCAGAAGATGCACAATCTAAGCTGCATGTTCCACAGCGACTACGAAGGCGAACACATCATTCTCACGACGACTGAAGAGTATGGGTGCTGTTGAAAGTGCTTGTATGCCCTCTACAAGAAAGGATTTGAAATCAAGGTGCATCCCTGAAATGGAGGCTCAAATAATCAAAATCCGCTACAGGGACCATATAATCTACAATCGAGGCAATCCACTCGCAATGAAGCCTCAGGTTCGCGAGGCAGTAGGCTGGCTTGTCTACGAATGTGCCGATTATATTGTATTGTGCTGGGACAGAACCATTGACCCCTCAACCCTGAAGAGGGCACCTCAAGCGAATGGGTTGGTTCTGTTGCGCGCAGAAATCTTGGAACTGAGGCGCATTGGTTAGCCTCTATTTCTTCTTTTTGGCAGCCTCTCCATGTTCCAGCCAGAACCTGACGGCTGCAGTTACGGCTTGGCCTAGAGATCCTCGTTTTCCACCAAACTTCTCCACTGCTTTCAACCTTAGCTCCCGTTCCAAGTCGTCAGGGACGTCGATGTTGATTCTTCC
This sequence comes from Bathyarchaeia archaeon, assembly GCA_035319765.1. Lineage (GTDB taxonomy): Archaea > Thermoproteota > Bathyarchaeia > Bathyarchaeales > SOJC01 > DATHCB01. The sequence continues at coordinate 14,490 of DATHCB010000114.1, read as the reverse complement.
CATTTTACCACCTTTAGGCGTGAGTGTTTATGTGCAAGAATACTTATATACTATTTTCTATACTTCTTTACTTGAGTGCAAGAGTGCCACACAAGAAGGCGCCAAAAACATGATTCAAAACCGGATTCAGAAACGTCGACTAATGAAGCAACTCGCAAAAACCGGGTACAGTGAACACGCAATCCGAGAGATCCTCCACCTTTACGGAGTCGACCCCAAATGACACAGCTAGAAACCAAAACTATGGAAAACAACGTCAAAGAACTTCAACACTTGGCATCCGGACATCCTTCCCCAAGGGAGAGGGCAGCTAAACAGTTCATCATCGACACTTTCAGGGGAAAGATGCCTAGTTTAATCCCCTTTGCCTTCGAGAACGAGTCAATCTTGAAGCTGACCGCCTACCTCCTCAGACACACAACCGGTAGCCACGCAACCCTGTACCAGTACGTCTTCGGAGTATACCGCTACTGCAAGTGGGCCGACAAAAGCCCCGATCAAGTCATGAGAGAATCACTCCTAGATCGGAAAGCTTTAGATCAATACACGGCTTCACTCGACGATTTTATGGGAGACCTACAGGCTGAAGACTTGGCTCCAGGAACCATAAGCAACCACGTCAAAGGAGTCAAAGCCCTCTACAGGACAAACGGAATAGAACTGGTCCTACCCTATAGGCTCCAACGCAGAGTCAAGTACAGCGACAGAGCCCCCACGCCCGAAGAGCTCACAAAGATCATGGATATAGCTGACCTCAGAGAGAAGGTCATCATTAGCATGCTGGCGCTCGGCGGTTTCAGGCTCGGAACCCTATCCAAACTACAATACCGACACGTCAAAAAGGATCTAGAAGGGCGAATAGTCCCAATCCACATCCATGTGGAAGCAGAGATCACCAAGGGCAAATACCATGACTACGACACTTTTCTAGGAGCCGAAGCCGTCGACCCGCTCAAAGTCTACCTCGAGACGCGAAAAAGAGGCACAAGAACAGACAATTGGGGAATGCCGCCGGAGCAGTTGAACGACGAATCTCCCCTAATCAGGGATGGCCAAACAAAAACTGTAAGGCCTGTCACAACCGGAAGCATCTACCTAGCAATCCACAAACTCTTCATCAAAGCAAACCTCATCCAGCGGGGAACAAAGAAACGCTACGACCTAAGACCCCACTCAATCAGGAAGTACTTCCGCACCCAACTCGGCTCAATCAGCACGATCCCCACAGACTACATCGAGTACATGATGGGCCACACGATCAGCACCTACAACGACGTAAGAATGAAGGGAACAGACTTCCTCAGAAACCTATACGCCTCAAGCGGACTAAGCATCAGACCCAAGGCCAAAATCTCAAAAATCGAACAGCTCAAAACAATCATAGAAGCATGGGGAATGGACCCAAACGAAATCCTGAACAGAGAAGCACTGACGATGCCTCACACAACCCTAATCGACCCCGAGCAAGAGAAAATAGAAGTACTAAACCAAGCTTTGAAACAAGCCATAATCAAAGAACTTCAAAACCACACAGGTATATCAGAGCATATGCAAAGGTAGCCCGGGAGAGATTCGAACTCTCGTCGAGGGCTCCAGAGGCCCCTATGCTTGACCACTACACCACCGGGCTTCAAGATGCTAGTTTTCTATTGTGTTGCTATTCGCCTATACTTAATATCTTTCTTTCTTCATTTGGCTGAAGGGCACTCTTCTGTATTGCCGTACCTCAAGAATGACGTTTTTTGCGTCGATTATCGTTTTTTTTGCTTTGCTTTCGTTTATATTTTCTAAGCCAAGGGCTTGGGCAGCGTTCATATAGATTGTCGTAGGTTTCTGTTTTAAGCCTTTAAGCCACCTGATCAGGGTAGAGGAGTCTAATCTGGCATTCTGTTTAGCAGCGCTTAGCCAAGCGTAATTTTCTAGCAAGTCAACGAGGATGTTAAATAGATAATTGGCAGCTTCTTCGTGCGCTCCATCGTCCAATAATGCTTGTGACCGCAGCATAATGCCCTGGAAAAGAGGAAGAGTCGTATAGTAATTGAGCCCCATTCTAATTTTAGAATGCACAGATTTCAAAAAGGTCGAGTTTGTTTTAGTAAAGAAACAGATCTCTTGCCAAACTGCCCTAAAGCTGCTCAGCCTTTCATTGACCTGACTTGATGAGATGCCGTCAAGCCTAGCCACTTGGAGATAACTAGAGAATATTGGCGTCAAATTCAATCGCTCTGTTGCCGTTCGTAGCGCTTCGATGTAGCGACTATTCGTAACGGGTAGTCTCGATGCTTCGATTATGGTTTTCAGGATTTCATGTGTGCCTAGAGCGGCGAATGTTTGTGCGCTCTCATGATCGCCTCTGACTTGTGCCGACGTGGCCCGACTTATGTATATGTCAGCGTCCACGAGGTGGGTCTCGCTTCTAATCCTGAGTCTTTCAGGAGAGTAGAACGAGTTCATCATCTGCTCCTTCGCGCTGGTCAGCGTCCACTCTTTATCGTAGAGCACATAGGCTTCGTAGACCTTCTGGTCGATTTCAGGTGGAATTGTTCCAGTAATCCACTTTTCAGGAACGTAGTTCAGGTCGATCAGTACTCCTTCTCGATCAAGGCGTTCAACGTATTCGTCGTCAAGGGATTGGTTGTCAACCACCAGCAAGTCAACATCACTTGAAGGCTCAGCGTCGCCCCTGCTCCAGCTTCCAAAAAGGCTTACACTGCGCATCGATTCTCGCGCTTTCATATTTCTGACGATCTTATCCACAGTACTTCGAACTTTCTCGGGCAACTTGATCATAATATTTCCTTCTCGAACAGCAGTCTGATCCAGTCCATTGCTTTCCAGCGTTATCAATATGTTGAAGTTAAATTCAAAATCTTTCGCTGTGATTTTTATAGTGGAATCGATAGATTTATATATTAAATCTTGTCAATGTAAGGTTTACAGCGGGCCAGATGAACGGTTTCTGATCTCGAATGCCTTGATGAAGAAACACTAGTTGTAGTGCCTACGCTCTAAGAGCATGGGTGTGTATGAGTAAGAAAAGGGTTGTTCCTCAGCACTTCGCTGATAGGTGTCGCGATTGCGGCAGTGCTAACCTTGTGCACGATTATGACACGGGCGAGACGGTTTGTGGGGACTGTGGCCTTGTTTTGCATGAGCAGATGATGGACAAAGGTCCAGAATGGAGAGCATTCACGCAGGAAGAGAAAGACTCGAGGAGCCGTGTAGGCATTCCAACATCTTACTCTGTACATGACAAAGGACTGTCTACGGCCATCGGCCGCGTAGATAGGGATGCTTTTGGTCGCAAGTTGCCGTTGCAGACACGTTTGCAAATGTGGCGTCTGAGAAAGTGGCAGATCAGATCTCGTGTGCATTCTTCGGTTGATAGGAACCTAGCTCAGGCAATGGCTGAGCTTGATAGGTTAAGCGACAAGTCCTATATCCCACCGAGCGTGAAGGAGAAAGCGGCGGTCATTTATCGTAAAGCTTTAGACAAAGGTCTAGTGCGTGGGCGCAGTATTGCCGCGATTGCTGCAGCTTCGCTCTATGCCGCCTGCAGGGATACTAATACACCGCGCACTTTAAGGGAGATCGCAGAGGCCAGCTTAGTCGACAAGAAGGATGTCGCGCGTTGTTATAGGCTGCTACTACGTGAGTTGGGCGTGCAGATGCCAATTGCGGATCCGTTGACGTATATTAGCAAAATCGCTGAGCGTACAGGAATCTCAGGCAGGACGCAAGGTTTAGCTATTGAGATCTTAAGCGACGCCAAGCGACATCGTGCAGCGGCTGGCAAGGATCCCATGGGGTTGGCTGCAGCTGCCCTTTATTTAGCTTGCTTGAAAAATGATGAGAAGAAAACGCAGAAGGACATCGCAGAGGCTGCTGGTGTTACTGAGGTTACTGTTAGGAATCGATATAAAAGCCTAAAGCGTCAACTCGGCTTGGCTCTTCCTGACTAGCCCGTATTTCCCTTTTTCGAGAATGCTCGGTTCTAAATGTTTTTCATTACCTTTTGAAGTCAAACACTGACCACAAAAATTTCTAGACCTGCATCACAACTGAGTAAGACAAATTGACCATTAAGAACCTGTACAACTGTAACTATCGGTTGTTCATATATTCTTCATGCAGTTCGTCGAGTATTCTTTTGTCAATGTATCCTTTGTGCGGTCGGAAGCCGCCAGAAAATCCAGCAGGAATATGGAGTAGCTCATGAATCAAAACCCTTTCTTTCTCATGCTGGTTCAGGCGATCATAGCGCTCAGAGATTACCTCAATCAAATAACCTGCTCGGGCGTTGAGAGCTTTCTGCCAAATCTTTCCCAAACTGTGAATTCTTGCAATCACGCGTTTGCTCTGTGAACCTCGGCTTCTGAAGCAAAAAACTCTATCAGCCTCAACATGCTTGAAGTTGAGCGTCTTGACGATTTCATCGACCAAGATTTTCACGTCAGGCGCCTTGTAATACTCGATAGGCATTAGGTCTTCACTAAGTCAACGTTTATGTCCACGTTCGATATTAGTATTTTATATGCCGGATGACGAGAAGGTATTTGATTGATCAAAGATGAAATCTCAGAGTTACTCGGACGGCATCGGGTCCACAGTATTTCGCCACGTAATTCAATTCGGAGTTAAAGTGGCAGTGGCGTCGCATCGAAACATGGGCTTTTAAGCTTTTTGGTGGAAACGTTTAAATAAAACGGACCCCTCTGAAAACATCCTAGTTATATTTTAATGAGGGGAGACAAAAAAAGATTTGCAGCGACTAGGCCGTGCCATTCACGTAACCCCGAGCCGAAATATCATTGTCAAGGTGGAAACATCTCCTAAGATCGGCGAGAAGGTCGTAGACAAAGAGCTCAAGCAAGTCGGAACTGTTTCAGATTTGTTCGGACCAGTTTCCTCGCCCTATGCTACCGTGAAAGCTGCCGTGGACAACCCTAAGTCGCTCGTTAATCAAATGTTGTACGCTATCCCCTCTTCAAGACAGACTGCCCGGAGAAAGGAGAATAGAGAATAATGGAGGAAGGGGAAGAGGATTCTGCAGTACTACCGACCAAATCAACCAAGATCAACACATGCCCGGAATGCGGCAGCGAAAAAGTGATACGCGATTATGAAGCTGGCGAAATTGTCTGCATGGACTGCGGGTTCGTCGTAGCCACAAAACTGACTGACAGGGGCCCAGAATGGCGCGCATTTGATGACGAACAAAGGGCCAAAAGAACCCGCGTAGGCGCACCAATGACGTACACGATACACGACAAAGGCCTTTCCACAATGATCGACTGGCATGACCGCGACATTTATGGAAAACGCTTGAGCCCGGGACAGAAGGCGCAGGTCTATCGGCTTCGCAAATGGCAAAGGCGCATAAGGGTTTCTGACGCTACCGAACGAAACATTGCCTTCGCACTTTCAGAGATTTCAAAAATCTCAAACGGTTTGAGCCTACCTAAAAACATCGTAGAGACCGCTTCAGTCATCTATAGGAAGGCTGTAAAAGAACGCTTGATTCGTGGAAGGTCAATTCAAGGGGTGACAGCAGCATCGATCTACGTGGCGTGCAGGAAATGCGAGCTCCCACGAACTTTGGAGGAAATAGCTCAAGCTTCGAATCTCAACAAGAAGGAAGTTGGACGCAGCTATCGTTTCCTGATAAAGGAACTTGACTACTTCATTCCACCGTTGAGACCTAGCCAATGCATCACGAAGTTTTCCAATCAGCTCACGATGCCAGGCATGGTAGAAGAAATCGCGCACAAAATTCTCACCACTGCCAAAGACCTGAAACTCACATCAGGCCGCGGTCCAACCGGCATAGCTGCAGCCGCTAGCTACATAGCCTCAGTGCTGACTGGCGAAAGGAAAACACAAAGAGAAATCGCTGAGATCGCTCAAGTCACTGAAGTTACCATTCGAAATCGCTACAAGGAACTCGTAGAACGACTCGCCTTCGAGATAAAACTTTAATCCTTTTTTTCTTTGCGTCAATTTCAGAGTAATTTATGAGTTAGATGCTTGTTCACTCGTCTGTGGTTTTGTTGAAGAAGCTCAGAGAGTTTGTGCTAAGCCTTCAAAGCGAAAATGGAGGAATTGCAACCTCAGTTGCCCAAAAAAGCGATCCGAATAACGGCTTTCTCATCAACCATCTTCTTGAGCTGGGCATGAAGGACATCGCCTTAAGGTTCAAAGATTACCTAATAGCCTCGCAAAATGCCGACGGAGGCTGGGGAAAGCATGGAAAAAAAAGGAGCATGATTTCTTTAACAGCGAACGCTTTAAAGGGATTGTGCGAGGCTGGCGTCTCTACCAACGAGTCTGCAGTCAATAGAGCAGTTCAGTTCCTTTTTGCCCATCAAGAGAAGGAAGGTGGTTTTTCTGAAACAGCGGATACAGGGGTTGCTTGGATGAAGCCCGGGGTAGCTTGGGGCTGGATAACAGCTGCGGTGGTAGTGGGGCTATATAATGCCGGGATTCGCATAACGACACCAGCCTTTGACGATGCGGCCCTCTTTGTTCGTAAGCGTTTTTGGGAGAATCAAGAGGGCATTGAGAGACAAACGGTAATGGTTAGGGCTTTGAACAACACTGGGTTTCGTGTAATGATCGAAATCAAGGAGATGAAAAGAAGAATCGGCACTGAAACGCAGGCTGAAAATGGAGCTTTTCCTAGGGAGAATCCTAATCTTGAGACAACTCTGAATATCCTAGCTTTTCTCTACGATTCTGGGGTCAGAGAGGACAATGATATTAGATTCAAGAAAGCGGTTGATTTCGTGGCCTTTTCTCGAAATGAGGATGGCGGTTGGCCTTCGGTGTGTGGGGGGAAGAGTGTTCTTTGGGCAAGTTTAGAATCTGCGCTCTTGTTAAATAGACTTAAAAGACTTTCATGATGATTTTCGAGTAATTTACACTTGACTCTTATGCGCCAGATTGGAATTCAAGCATGTTGCAGACATTGGTTAAGAAGCTCCATGTTGATAGATAGTAATGAGTTAGTGTTTCTATGCTGATTTCTTAGCAGATCTGAATGGAAATTTCCAATTTCCAACATTAAAGGGAGCATTATTATGTGACGACAACGCATTTAGATCAGGACATTAAATTTCCGTGAGAGCGAGGCTGTCGAGCTTGGTCACGTGTCCAAAATGTGGAACGACCGTGGAAACTCCCGTAAAAACTTGGCCATTATCAAAAAAGGCAACAAAACTGGGTGAAGAGCCTAAAATAATCATCGGAATGTTTGAGTGCCCCAACTGCCAAAACCGGTTTAGGGCGTCATTCGAAAGGTCTGAAGGCGTAAGCGTTAAAAGTATGGTCGAAAAAATCAAAGGCATCGAGGGAGAGTTCGTGAACACGCTGAAAAACCTTCGGGAAAAAATCCAAAAACTGGAAACTGAAAGATCAAGTCTACTATTAGAAATCGACGAGTTGAAAAAGGCGGCCGAGTCAAAAGCGAACGCCATAGAAAATGAGATAACTATGCTCAGAGATGAGGTGAAGTCGTTGAAAGAGTTGCTGGGCTACGAAAAAGAGGATGAATAGAAATCAGAAAAAAACCTGACACATTTTGGAGAGCAAGGCTCTTAAGATTTTTCACTTAAAACTTCTACGGCCTTCTTTTTAAAAATAAAGCTTGCGCATGACTTCAACCCTTAAACGAGGAAGCTAGTCTTTTTGTTTCGAGCAGTCGATCCGTGAAAGCTATTGGGCCCATTGACCAAGCAAGAGATGTGAAGAAATTATATCGACTAGACAAGATTGCTGTGTCCGCTTTACGCGGGATAAGCTTTGATGCCGAGGAAGGAGAATTCATAACTATTTTTGGACCTTCAAGCAGCGGGAAATCAACGCTGCTTAACTTGATTGAGGCTTAGATCGTCCAGACGAAGGAGAGATTAGAATTGACGACTGAGACCTTCTTCAACTTGACGATAAGCCGGCTAAGCTACGTTTAACGAAAATCGGCTTTGTCTCTCAGTTCTCCAATTTATTTCCGCGGATAACAGCCTTGCTTTGTGCAATCTTCACAGCAATTTGGTCTCCAAGCGCCAGGTAGCAAGCATCTCAACATCACTCCGATTTTCTCACCTGAATGGACAGTGATTACTCTAGTGTTCTCCATATGTGTTTGCTGGATCTTGGTTTGTATCCAGCGCGCGCGAAAGGCGACCGAGCTGGATCCAGTGCAGACTTGGCTACGAATAACAAAACTTATATTCATGCTCAATCAATCTTTTCTCTCGCTGGCTTAACTGAACGAAGAAACCGAAAAGGTCGTTTTAGCCCGAAAGGGGGCGCTTCGTTCCGTGGCTGGTTCCGCGTAAAGGACGAACGAACATACGATGAGACGATCGACGGAACAATGGATTTCAGTCAAATACTCATTCTCTACAGCACTAGAACTAAAGTACTTCTTTTAGCGGAGAAATGTCTGGAACAGGAGGAGAAACTTGCAAATAAAAGATCTGAAGAATGGCATGAAAAGCGTCACCGTCGAAGCAAAGGTGGTTGAAAAGACCACCCCGCGCCAAGTGCTATCGCGATACAAAGATGAAATGTACAACGTTGCAACGGCAATAATAAGCGATGGCTCAGGATCAATAAAACTAACTCTGTGGAACGACCAAATCAACCAAGTTGAAGTTAATGATACCGTCAGAATCGACAAGGGCTACGTGACAAGCTTCAAGGGTGAAATTCAACTAAACGTCGGGAAATATGGCACGCTAAATGTTGAAAAAACCAAATAAACGCACTGAGAGGTGAAGAAAATGAGCGATGAAGAAAGAGGTTATGGAGAGAGACGCGGGTACGGTGGTCAAAGAAGAGGTTATGGAGAGAGACGCGGGTACGGTGGTCAAAGGCGTGGAGGCTTCCCGCCAAAACCAGTTGAGGTGGGCAAAGAATACGACGTCGAAATTCAAGAAAGCAGCCGCCGTGGTGAGGGAATAGCACGCATCAAAGGCTTAGTATGTTTCGTTCCGAACAGCAAGCCTGGTGACCATGTAAAGATACGCATCACACGCATAAGTCGTCGCTTTGCAGAAGCCGAAGTTGTTGGAAAGGGAACCGAAGCAAAAACAGAAGAAGCTGAAGCCACAGAAGCTGAAACTTCAGAGGAAGAGGAAGCAGAAGAATAGACTCACCAAATCGGCCAACAGGATAAACTCCCTTTTTCCCAAAATTCTTTGATCTCCTTAATGAAGGAAAAAAGGAACCAGAAACGAAGATTTTTTCAAAGTAAAGCCGAGATTTGGCCTTCAAATCTAGACAAACCTAAAAGGAGAAAGCTTTTTCTTCGATAACACAAATATGAGAGCCACTGGCGCATAAAAATGAAGCGGGAGGACTATCTTAGAGAATACGTTTCCCACATGAAAATCGATTCTGCGATGACCGTAAATCAACTTATCCAAAAATTTGATGCATCGGGATCTTTTGGAGCAGGAAGGGTGGCGACTGCTTGCGACATTTTTGAAAAGATGGTTCGCGATAAGAACTGTACAGTTTTCTTGACAGTTGCTGGCGCTATTGTTCCAGCTGGGCTACGCACTGTCATAGCTGACTTAATGCGCAAAAAGAGAGTGGACGTCGTCGTAAGCACAGCCGCTAATATGGTTCACGATTTAATCGAAGCATTCGGTGGCCATCATTACAAGGGACATTGGCTAGTGGACGACTACATGCTTTATAAGTATCACATCTATCGCATCTACGACATTTTTGTGACCGAAGAGGACTACATCAAACTAGACTCTGGATTATCAGACATGTTTGAAGAAATCAATGCCGAAAATAAAGATCGCTCCCTTGCTTCGCACGAGCTAGTATGGGAAATCGGAAAACGATTGAAAGACCCGAATTCCATAATGAGAGCAGCATACGAAACAAAAACTCCACTGTTTCTTCCAGCAATTAGAGACTCTGAGCTTGGCTTCGTGTACTGGCTTTATCAGCAACGCACGAAATCCCAAGGCTTATTGCAAGTTGACGCTTTCAAGGAGGTCTCAGAAATAATGAATATAGCGTCAGACTCCCAGCGTTTGGGAATGGTTGTTTTAGGCGGCGGAGTACCGCGCAACACGGTGCAGCATGCAGCCGTGACCGCGAAAAGAGGGCTAGATTACGCCGTAATCATCACCATGGACAGAGCAGAAACAGGCGGACTTTCGGGCTCTACGCTGGAAGAGACAATAAGTTGGGGCAAAGTGAAACGCACGGCACAAAAAGTTATGGTCATCGGTGATGTATTAATCGTGTTTCCTCTCATGGTGGCAGCGCTTGAGGAACGACTTAATAAATCCCCGTAACCATGAAGATTGCGGAGCAGAAACAGATTGAAAAAACGGACAAAAGAAAAACAATACTGCGGCAACTGCAGTTCGCATAACACTTACGAGTATCCGGACACAGTATTTTGCATGAAACGTTTTTTAAGAGGGGAAAAAGCAACTACACCGACTTTAAGCGCCTGCAACGAGTGGAGGGCACACGTCCAAAACTGCTTCTGCGTAGAAGATGCTTCCAAGAAAAAACGATCGGCAAGCAGATTCCGATAGTGTTCACGTAAAATGTGCCACTGACAGAAAAGGTGAAATGGAAGAGAAGTTCTTAGGCTTCCTTCGCTTCCTTCTTTTCTCTGCGCCTTCTGGCAGGTTTCTTTGTCTCTGTCTTCACTTGCGAAGTCTCTGTTACGGCTTCGGGCGGCGCCGCTTCCTCTTTTTTGGTTTCCTCAGATGCTTCTACAGTAGGAACGGGTTCCGCCACAGGCGTCGGTTCAGGTTCAGGGGAAGGTTCGGCCACAGGTGGTGTCGTTTTCTGTTCTTCCATCACAGGTTTCGCTTGGGGCATCTTAGGCTCTGCTCGGGTTACAATACGTGTCTGGGGTCTAAGAGAGTAACCGCCTCCGACGAATATCACCCCTATGATCGCGAGCACTATTACAATTAACCAGTTAGATGCCGCACTTGTATAGGGACGGGCAGCTGTTAAACCTGCGACGATGAAGCATATCACTGCAATCACATACAGTATGTAATCTGTTCGCATTTTTCAACCTCTCTGCATATGCTTGTACCTTTCTCTTCCGATATAGTTTAAATAGCTTTCTAACATTTTGCGTTTCATTTCTGTCACGAACCATTAGAAAACCAATTTTCTAGCCGCATTTGTTTTTTGTCGACGTAGAATTTCTTCATTATGTCGATCACTGTCTTTACGCGTTCTATAGAAAAGTCTCGTTTTTCGCAGAGGAAGTGGATCAGTGCTTCTTCCTGCATTTCATGATAGTTAATGGAGTAGTTGTCCGTGACCGGCGGCTTGAGGAAAATGTTGCGAACCTCTTTGAAATTTTCGGTTAGGCACGACTTTACGTTGTCTGGCAGGTTTTCTATGTTTTCATTTTTCTTTACGAGTCTCAGCGCTGTCTTGGGTCCTATCCCCTTTATGCCTCGGTTGAAGTCTGTTCCGACTAGAATGGCAACGTCGACCAACTGCTGTCTAGTTATGCCGTAATGAGTGAGAATTCTTTCGAGTTCCATGAGTTCTGGTCTTAATAGTCTTGATGTCCCCTTGCTTGGGTAGAATTCACGTCCATAAATGGTGAGGTATCGTAGCAAACGAGGAGCACCAAAAAGAAGACTGTCATAATCCTTGCTACTTGCAGCCCACACGTCACCTTTCTTCGCCAGAAACGCTGCTTGTGCCTCTGCCTCGCTTGGTGATTGTACGAACGGAATTCCTAGGAGACCGAGCAGGCGCTTCGCATCGCCAACAAGCGGGGTTGTCAGGCGGCTTGTCATCACAGCCTTTGACCATGCCGTCGCAAGATCGCCTTTTTCCAAGGCTTGATTGTACTCACTCTGTGCTTTTGTTCTCCGTTCGCGTCTTTTGATTATTTCTTGTTCCTCCTGTTTAGGAGGCTTGCCGTCGAAGACGAAGACAAGTCTTATCCCATAGTCTTGAATGAGGCGCGTGGAACGAAATAACAATCCTGCCAAGTGCGAGGTGATGTTGCCTTTCTTGTCTTGTAAAGGTGTTCCATCGCGTGTGCGAATCAACGCGAGGAATTGGTAGAGATAATTGTTTGCATCTACTGCTAAGCTCTTATCTCTCAAGTCATCTAGGCTTAGCGTTCGTTTGAGAATTATCGGTGTGAGGTTGACGCCCACGTGCGCCCCAGTTCGCTTTAGGTTAAAGTTATTATTTATGAATAATGTAGAAAATCCTTGCAGCAGCCCGGTGGTGTAGTGGACAAGCATAGTGGCCTTTGGAGCCATTGACGAGAGTTCGAATCTCTCCCGGGCTACATCTTTCAGAACGTGACCCACACGCGTGGTCTCACTAGGTGCTCTCATTTAGCCTTATTGTTCTGTTGATTTCTGAGCTGTGCGATAGGTATGCCAGCGCGTCCTAACGATTGGAATAAGTCTCTCTGTCAGAAAGAAGGCGCAAGTTCCGTAGACCGCCCCGCCCATTATGTCTATAACATAATGCTCGCCCAGATACACTGCCCCAAACCAGACCGCTGCCGGAAACAAAAGTATTGGTAGGCCGCGTGTTTTCTTGATTTTCAAAGTGTACAGTGAAATTATCCATGGGTACATTGCATGCAGACTTGGAAATGCCGCGAATGGGTTGGATTCGACGTAATCGAAAATAGTTTTGTAGAATGGCGAACCGAAATCCTGTTTGTCCATTTGAAGCAGGACTCTCACTACTTGAGGTGACGAAATAGGGTATTTCAAGTTGTACAATGTATTAAATGCATACCACGGTGGTGCCACAGGGTAAAGGAGAAAGGTTATGAGCGCGGTGTAAGTGCCGATGGCAAAGGCAATAAGGAATCCTTGATAGTTTTTCGGACTATACTTCCACAGCAGGAACGCAAAAACTACTGGAGCTATGAAGTGGAGGGAATAAAAGAAGGCCGATAAAAAATCCAACAGAGGGGATCGGAAGGACTGTTGAAGCACGAGAGTCGGGAGCGAGCCAAACAACTGTAATTCCGCGCGTGCAATCGCGTTTATGGGTTGCTGCATGTTTGAGGTGGAGATGTGACCTACTACCGTATCCATGGCTTCATAAGACAAGAAAATCAAAATGAGTGGAATCCAGTCTCTAACAAAACGACGAGTCCACTTATTGTACGCTGCATATATGAGGAAGCACACAGCTACGAGTTCAGGGGTTGGCCACACTTTGTATATGAAGCAAAAAACAAGAAGTATTGCTACATACACAGCAGGAAGCAGAATTCCCAAGACACGTGAGGATGTGGAGTCGAGCCTTGCTTCGGATCTTGACTTTGGTTTGTCCCCTTCCATAGATTTTCTTTCCCTGGACTTGAACGTCATCTTATTGTTTCGTGGTGACTACATTCTTCGTCCTTTTGGCACATTATGTCTTCCATAGATCGAGGCACTTAGGCTGAATCGATAACCTTTTTCGGCGCCGTCTATGTTGGACTCCTCGAACTATTTAGTGTTTTTGGACCATAATGGAAAGTGCGCGCCGCAGAAATCTGTTGCAGGCAACACTCTTGTTTGAAGTTCTGTGGCGCGGGCTCCAACATACGGTCGACCGGAAGGTCTTGCCTTCTTGCGGGCCTAGTTCTTATTTGAGTAAAATTGCGTATTTAGCCAAGAGATAAAAAGGGTGGACAGAGTCTCTCGATAAATCTGTGTCATGATTTTACTTGGAAGAACGGGAGTCATCGAAGATCACTCGAGTGATTTCTTCGTTAAAAGTTCTCTCGCTTCCCAATTGTTTGGCATTTCATCTATGGGCGAAGTAAGCAACTATTGCGCCGCTAACTGCATCAATTCTCACGAAGCCGAAACGCTCAAACTGCACGATATCGTCGGCCTGCAATTCTTTGCACTTTTGTTCTGCGACTCCCTTGGCCATTGATCTATCAGGCATGACAACTTCGCATGGAACTCCGGTCGCTGAAGGGAGCCAATGAATTAGAGGCGCGTTCAATTTTTTTGCATCCTTATGACTACGGCTGTGATAAATTGCCTCAATGATCTTTGCTCTAATCTTCTCTATCTTAACGTTGAACAATTCCATCAGTCGAATCACCTTTCCTTTTCCGAAGAGATCCATGTCTGTGCTTGAGACATAAAACGTAGCTTGCTCGTTTTCAGGTTTTATTTTGAACGTTCTGTATCCTTTTTCATGGTGGTCTGGGTGTAGGGGGAGTTTCGCGGTGAGGCTTTTCGGAGTGATCTCTTTGACATCGAGATTAATTGGTTCGCGTACAAAAAAATACCTGTTCGTTGTGGGGTCGATTATCTTTCTATTAAATGAGTACAGGTTGTCCCAGCTTAAAGTCACGTCTTGCGCCTTCGGACCTACGTCAATGATCATCCGTTTGATTGCTTCGGGTTGAATGCCTCTCCGTCGAAGAGCAGCAAACGTTGCCAAGCACGGGTCATCCCATCCGGTGAACATGCCTTCGCGCATGCCAGCCAA
>DATHCB010000113.1:0-10537 GCA_035319765.1 Bathyarchaeia archaeon | reverse complement strand
CTTGCGAAGCGTATGTGAGTGGAAGAACTTTCGATATGTCTTGCATGTACCATGGCATCTGCTGTACGGGGAAGAACACGCCGCTGAGGAACATCATTGGGAACATGAGCGTCATCATTATCATCATCGCCGTTTCTTGGTCCTTGGCAAATGAAGTGAGCACGACTCCTAGCCCTACGAAGCTGAACACGCCCAGCAGGAGCAAGCCGAAGACAAGCAGAATACTTCCATGTATGGTAACTCCGAACAAGACAGTGGCTAGCACGAGTATCAGCCCGCCCTGGAGCAGACCTCTTGCTGTTTGAGCGAGAGTCTTTCCGAGTATTATGGATAACCTGTTTATCGGTGCCACCATCATCCCATCTAGCGTCCCGATCTCTCTCTCATGAGATATAGCCGCAGGAAGCCCCGTCATCACACTCATCATCACCGTCATGGCCATTATCCCGGGCGCGATGAAGTCAAAATAATTAAAATGTCCTGAGACGACTCCTTGGGTCTGAATATCGTATGGTTGAACTATTGCCAAAGAATTGGTCGCGTTCACTGCCGTCTGATTCAGTTGCTGAACCTTTTGCTGAGCTATCGCTGTTCCCATCTGCTGAAGAACGGCGCTTAAAGCCGACTGAATGGTTGCGGACAGCTGGGGATCAGATTGGTCGGTCACGATGATTAGGGTTCCCTGCTTGCCGCTAAGGATGCTTTCGGTAAAATTGCTAGGAATGACTAGGCCGCCCTCCACGTTTCCTTGTTGAACGAGATTCTTGATTTCGTCAACACCGGTCGCGTTGGTGATAGTGAACATACCTGTGCTGTTGTTAATTCCTCCCAAAACCGAAAGGAAAGTTTGGCTTCCAATAGTGGAGTTGTGGTAGGGTACATCTTGATTCGCAAGGGCAATAGGCACGTTGCTTAGGGCGTTGCTAGAAGGGTAGATGAAACCAACCATGCCCATCATGAATAGCGGCATCAAAACAAGCATCACTAGACCCAGCCTATTCCGGAATAGTTCCAGAAGATCTTTCCAGGCTATTCGGAAACTGTTAGAGATGACGCCCATCTTGTGTCACCTCACCCTGGACTTCGCGGCATTATGATGGTGATTAGCCATCGGTATTTTTCGGTCCGCGTTGTCCCTCACTTCGTGACCGGTCACATGTAGGAATACATCCTCAAGCGTGGGCTGAAGGTTTTGTATCGAGTCTATCTTGGTCTTCCTCGCCCTCACGGCGTCGACTATGGTGTCGAAGGCGTCATCCCCGTGAGCGTGGATTCTCAAATGACTGGAGTTTTCCTGAGAAACGGCCTCCACGCACTCCAGAGAGCGAACCATTGAGACAAGATCGGGCGTCATGTTGGATATTTCAAGCGTTAATATCGTCGTGTTTGCGCCTTGAATCATCCTTTTCAAATTGGCAGATGTGTCGAGTGCAGCGATTTTCCCGTGATCGATGATTCCTATACGGTCGCACAACAGATCAGCTTCGCCCATCATATGAGTGGTGACAAGGATCGTAGTCTTGTTCTCGCGGTTGACTTTCCTAATGAATTCTCTGATTTCAACCGTCGATTGAGGATCAAGGCCTAACGTAGGCTCGTCTAGGAACAGCACCTGTGGCATGTTGAGCAAGGCCCTTATGACATTCATTCTCTGCCGCATGCCCGTGGAGAAAGTGCCCACCAGAGAATCTTTCCATTTGGTCAGCTGGACAAGGTCCAAGAGCTCGCTGATTCTCTTATCCAGAACATCTTTCGGGAGGCCGAATAGGCTTCCGAAAAATCGCAGGTTTTCTTTGGCTGTCAAGCGATCGTACATGATCATTTTCTCAGAGACGATTCCGACCAGTTTCCTAACCTCGGTGTCATTCTTCACGATGTCGTAGCCGCCGATAGTGGCCGTTCCCTTTGTGGGTCTGCTCAATGTGCAGAGCATTCGTATGGTGGTGCTCTTTCCTGCTCCGTTTGGGCCGAGTAGACCGAAAATCTCTCCCTTCTTAACATCGAAGGAGATGCTATCCACGGCAGTGAAGTTCTTGAACATTTTAGTCAGGTTCTTCACTTGAATCATAGACTCGTTTTCCGAGATGGTCAGGTTCTTCACTTCAATTATGGCCTCGTTTTCCAAGAGAGACTCGCCATGTGAATTACGATATTATTCAGTGCAATATATTGCAGCAAAATATAAATATTCCGTTTTATTAATCCTGACTGGAGATTATGCACGCCCAAAACGTCGAAGCAGCTGCCAGTTGGCTCAAGGAAACTCGGAAAGGCTACTTACGAATTGCAGTGTTAACTCTTCTAAGCAGAAAACCCCATCATGGTTACGAAATCATGAAGGAAATCAAGAACCGAACGCATGGTTTCTGGAAGCCAACTCCTGGCGGCATATACCCTATTCTTCAGAGTCTTGAGGAATCAAGATATATCAAGGGCGAATGGGATCTACACCAGAAAAGAAGACGAAAGACGTATATGATTACCAAAACAGGGAGAAGCGTTCTAAAGCAGGCCCTTACGAGGCAGAATGAGATTGCCGAGAGAATGAGTGACTTGTTCAGGGAGTTCGTTAAAGATGTCCTTTACATCAAATCGGCTCCAGAGCCCCCAATTCCTAACGTTTTCTCCACTTTCCTCGAAGACGGAAAGGAACGACCTGGAGACACAATTAACGCGCTGCAAGCTCGACGAAGCCACATTGGCAATGTAATCGAGAATTTGAAGAGGGAACAACAAGCAATTGATAAACAGCTGGTCAAAATCAACTTGGAAAATAAGACAACCCTGGGTGAAGATAAGCGTGAACTCTACCCCGAAAAAGCAGACAGCAGCCATAAAAAGAGCGCACACCACCTTTAATGTGCAAATTCAGTGACGAGGGACATGAATATTGATAGGTGAAAACGTTAGAAGTTACAAGATAGTTTTAACGACTGACCGAACACTCATGAGCGATTACAACGGGTTAATCTTTTTAGGGTTTAGCGCGTGTGTGCCGAGGGGCTTGATTCCGGATCGTCTTTATTTCAGCCTCTTTTGCCCATCAGCTAAGGCCAACAAGGATGGTTCCGCTAAGTATGCGCCGTGCGGATCGAGAAAGATCGAGGCGACACTGCTTGATAAGGGCTTAAAGAGAGAGGATGTTGTCGTCGCTCATCCGGATCACTTAGACAAGGTTGTGGGTCCTAACACTAAGGTTTTAGCAATAACCGAGACTGACCCGCTCGGGATAGGGCCCGCAACGTCCACTTTTACTCAGGTGCTTGGGGGAGAGGCTTACATGGCAATAAAGTTCAGGGAGTTACTGAACAATCCCGCCGTCAGAATGTACAAGCCGAAGATCATCTTAGGCGGACCGGGAGCTTGGCAACTTGAGGACCCTGAGGCAAGGAAGAGGCTTGGAGTAGACTGCGTCGTAATAGGCGAGGGCGAAAAAGTCGCTTATGATATTATTAAGAAGGCATTTAAGGGGGAACAACTGCCAGAAGTCGTACACGGAGAGACGGTTAACGAAGACGAAATACCCTGCATAAAAGAACCCACGGTAGACGGAGTTGTGGAGATAGCTCGCGGTTGCGGTCGCGGGTGCGCTTTTTGCGTTCCGACCCTGCAGCGTTATCGGTGCTTGCCGATGGATCACATACTTAAAGAAGTTGAAGTCAACCTGAAAGCTGGACTCAGACCATTGCTGCACGCTGAGGACGTGCTTAGGTACAAGGCGAAAGGTTTGGAAATAAACAGAGAAGCGGTGATCGACCTTTTCAAGACTGTCAAAAGCTATCCAGGCGTCGACTCCGTGGCATTCAGCCATTTTGCTCTCTCATCAGTTGTCAGTGCACCGGACTTGGTCAAGGAGATATCCAGCATTCTCGATGCAGGCAAAGATGGCAGCTGGCTAAGTGGCCAAACTGGCATAGAAACCGGCAGTCCACGGCTGATCAAGGAGCATATGATGGGAAAGTGCAAGCCCTTTAGCCCCGAGGACTGGCCACAAATCGTCCTGAACGCCTTTGAAATCCTATCCAAGGCCTCCTGGGTTCCCTGTGCATCGTTGATCATCGGCCTTCCCGGAGAAACCGAAAGAGACGTCGATTTGACCATCAATCTCGTTGAGAAGTTAAGAGCTTTCAAAAGTTTGATAGTCCCGCTCTTCCTGGTCTCGGAGGGGACACTAAAAGGTAAAGCAGAATCCTTCTCAGCGGAGGACATGACCCCTAAGCGCTCAGAACTTTTCCTAAAGTGTTGGGAGCACAACCTAGACTGGGCCAAGGTCTTCCTCAAAGAGTACCTCTCAACCAGAAACAAGTGGGAGGGATACGGACTACGGCTGGTGGTTTCCTACGGCATTAAGCAAGGCAAAGAGTTGATTCGCAAATGTCAAGAGGACTATGAATACGACTTGCCTGCCATGATTAGAGACGCGCAGGCAGGCAAAATAAGCGTCGCTCCTATGCCCCTTAGAGTTATATACAAATTTATAAAATCAAGTTGATGAAGCCCAGGTCCAGCTTGATTGACGGGGAAAAAAAGGACAACCAGCTGAGGCCTCTACTCCTGATTAATCATGCCTACGGAGTTCACAAGAAATAAGAGCAACCACATTGAATATGGACGCGAGGCTTCCTCGAAGGTGGAACCATGAAGGTTTTAGCTTTAAATGCTAGCCCGCTCATGGAGCGGGGAAATACAGCCCTTTTGTTAGAGCCCTTTCTTGAGGGGATGAAAGAGGAAGGCTGTGACGTAGAGTTGCTCTACACGTGCAGGCTTCATATAAAGCCGTGCCTTGGAGACAGAGCATGCTGGACAAAAACGCCTAGTAAGTGTGTTCAAGACGACGATGTGAAAATGCTCTTGCCGAAACTTCAAGGAGCCGACGTTATCGTCTTCGCGACTCCTGTATACGTTGATGGTATGCCAGGAACATTGAAAAACCTAGTCGACCGCTTCATTCCGATTATAGAGCCTTATTTCATAATGCGAGAAGGTCACTGCAGGCATCCTCCACGTGAGCCACACAAGCAATCCAAAGTGGTACTCGTGTCGAACTGTGGCTTCTGGGAAGAAGACAACTTTGACCCTTTGGTTATGCACATTCAAGCGATATGCAAGAACGCGTGTTGGGAGTTTGCGGGTGCTCTCTTGCGTCCGCACGGGGAAGCTTTTGGCTACATGATCCGAAAAGGACTTCCGGTTCAGGACGTTCTAAACGCAGCGAAGAATGCCGGAAAAGAATTAGTCAAAACCGGGAAAATAAGCGAAGAGAACCTGAAGACAGTGAGCCGCGACCTGGTTACGCTAGAAACGTATGTGGAGATAACGAACCGAGGCTTCAAACAAGCCATTGACCGGCTTACTTAGAACAAGGTTCGCCTCCACACGCCATTTACTGATTTTGGATTCATAACTCTCAAAACCTGCACACAGTCCTTAATCCTATGAATAAACATGGCGTCCTGCGAGAAGTGCGGCAAACCCATAGGCCTAGTGGAATACACCCTGGGCGACTCTAAACAGCTTGGGCTTTGCAAATCTTGCCGAACGTCTAAGAAATGGTGCAATGACTGCATATGCATGCTCACCATTACTGCTAAAGGCAGCGCAGTCATACGCTGCATAAAATATGGCTACGATCTGTCTGATCGGAAAAATTGGAAAACCGCCGTCGAATGCCAAGGATACACAGCCAAGATTATCGATAAGAACTCAGAACGCGCAAGTGTTTATCTCTCCTCACGCAAATGAACGCTGGCTAATAAGACGCGCGTCATAGGAGGAAAGGCACTCCCTTCAAAATTGACATAACCCGACGTGTAAGCATGAATTCATTATTATGCGAAGCTGTATTTCAGTCAGGGCTTCAGCTTGTTTCTCGAGGGCTTGAGACCTGAGAAGAGGATGTGCTTTAAAGCGTATGACGGTTTGAACAACGTGTTTAATTTTGGCTATTACGTCTTGAAGTGCAGAGTGCATAAGGCTTTTTTGAACGCGAAGCTAGAGGCGTATCTGGGGTTTCTTCATACTGTTCAGGTCGGCAAGCCTAGCCTAGTGTGCGACTTTCAAGAATTGTGTCGCTATTTGATAGGCGACTACCTCATTGAACGCTGTCGAAATTTGCATAAGAAGGATTTTGTTTTTGTTGCAGACTGCATGATGCATCTTAGAAAGGGACAGCGTGTTCACCTGTGCGAGTATGAGACTTACGATCTAGCTGAAGGCTTGAACAGTCTGTTTGAGAGTGTGGTTGAGATTCCTCGCATGAGGCATGGCAAGAGGCAGATGCTTGTCACGTTGATTAACGAAGAGGCTTAATTGTTAGCTCAGTATTTGAGAAATGAATGACAAGTTTGGGTTCCTAGACTCGTCAGCTTCTAGTTTTGTGTTTGTTGCGCGTGCCTCTTCAATAGCGAAGTTGTGGCTAACAGGACTCCTGTGCCCATTCCGAAGATTCCTTTAATCTGCCATATCCAGAATTCAGTATAGACCCAGAATGGAAGTGGCTGAAGAGACAGAAAAGACGGATAAATTGTGGCTGCAAAATACGTAAATGCTCCCCACAGGATGGCAAAGAGGCTTATAGGGATCACTTCGCCTCTAGAGGGCTGTAACTCTCGCCTGAGATACCTACGCATGTTCAGGGCTATGCCGATTATCAAGAGAGCCATTATTGAAACGTTCCACCCTATGAACGTGACGTGGGCTAGATCTTGAGATACGGTCGTCGGGACGAGCGTAATCAGAAGAAAAGTACCAAAAAGGGATACTATCGCCGTGAACAAAATCAGAATGTCCCCGTCAATGAAATGTCGAATGCTCCTCGCCTCAAGTTTCTGCTTTTCTTTGGTCAGTCTTAAGCCTTTCTAGCTTAATAATTGAGGGAACTAAAAACCTTCATGGATTCCTAGACTTGCCACCATTTAATTGCTTTTTCTTGATGCTTCCCTAGGCGCGCTTACCATAGATATTTCTTCTTTAAACCGCGAATCTGCTCTTCAAGTCGCTCCTCTGAGCGTCTCATAACCCCTAGGATGTAAAGAGCAGGGATCAAAAGGCCAACGACGAGCATGGCGCCAACGTAAGTATATAGAGAATTATGGGTTGTAACTCCTAGCGGAACGTAAACTACAAAAATAGACGCCATCACTGAGAAGATCACAGAGAGCGCGATTGTGTTAGTGGACGTAGTATTTGCGTGTTCGATTTGAAGTTTTGTTAATTCTATCTGAAGTTCTCTGTCCTCGTTAGTCAACATTATGTATCACTAATAGAGTCAGACCATCTAGTCTATTTGGGTAACGTGGAAGAGACTTCTATAACTAGATTCCAGCATGCTCTTAACGCACGCGCTAATGAGGATTGGTTAAATCCTAACGATCAGTTTATGCTTCGTAGGCATAGACTCAAAATGCATACTCAGGAAAATAGGGTTCGGTCGTTTTGGAAGGCTGTCTGGTCAGATTTCCAGCTTATGCTCGTCGCATTAGCCGCGATAATTTTCGTCTTCTCTGCAGTTAACTTGGTGTACAGAGATTTCTATACGCCAAACCCTGTATTTGAAATTCTAGGGACCTCTTCAACTACGCCTTGGGGAATTGTGACATCTCTTTTCGTGCACGTCAGTCTTGGGCATATTAGCGGTAATGTTTTCGGGCTGATCTATTTCTTCTGTTGGTTCTTTGCTACCAGCATACTCCTTTCACGATCTGAAAGAAGGACCAGGGCATTGGCATTTGTGATAATTGTCTTTCTAGCCGCGATTTTAGCTAATGCTCTGTGGATTATCCGAGCACCACAGGAAAAATCTGTAGGTGCTTCAGGCATGGTTTATGCAGCTGAGGGCGCAACTCTCGGATTTGCCCTTTTCAATCTCTTACGAATCATATGGCCTAATGCGTCAAAATATCGTCAATACTCGCGAGAGAAAAGAAAAGATTTTCTGATATTCTCGATCTTCAACGCGGGATTTTTAATTTATTTCATTGGAACGTATAGCAATCCAGCGGCATTTCTTAACCTTGCTCCAGGCGTCAATGTTTTCGTCCATTACGTTTCATTCGTTGCCGGGTTTTTTGTCGCCATTCTTTGGTGGGAGAAAAGAGTCCGATCTGAGCGTTCTTTGTCAGATTCCATGTTCTAAGAGAGACTCGAATCGCCAAGCTGCCGGCCACTTCTCATGCTCACTTCTTAGATACTGTTGAAGAGTGGAGAGGCCTCATCGCTGTTTGTTTGTTTTTGTTTGTCTGTGTTTTGTTGTTTGTATGCGCGTAGAGAGAGCGTGAGAGAGTAGTAGAGAGAATGGTAGTTGGAAGAAGAAGAAGAAAAAGGGCAAAGTTTTATCCCCACAAACATGAGCATGCGCTGATTTGCTATCTGGTCAGCTGCTCGAAGTTTTTTTGAGAAGTTTGTGTTAGCAAAACCCAAATATGGAAAAAAGGGATCAATTACCGACAGAAATGTTGAGCAAAAGAGGAATGCTTCGATGTCCAAAGTGTGATTATCCATTTCCTCTAAATGAGCAACAAGACCGACTTCATCCATTCGCCTCAACAGAGAAACCTAGAAAGGCAGACGTGGATGGAGACGTAAAAGAAGAGCTATATGACTGTCCGAACGAGAAATGCAGAAATCCGATTACAGTCTATTGGTTTATGCCAAAGAGACGTTTCTTGAAAATATAATCACCAATTTGTCACGTTCGCTTCTTTCTGAAAGATGTCTTTTCCTTGCGAGTGAGAGAGCGGAGAAAAAATTCGAACGACGAATAGAGAGAGTAAGCGAGTGCGTGAACGAGAGATGGAAAGGGTGAAGTTTTATCCCAACCCAATGCACGTAAACGAGAGACACAGAGAGAGGGCGCATGCGCACACGCGCACACAAACAAAACTGATAAGAGGCTAGTTTGCATTGAAATTATGAGGTTCAAAGAGGTCCTGAGGCTGGCTTTGTTTTGACTGACATGAATAGCCTGTTTAAGTGGCTAACAATACTTTCCACGCTCGTTGCAATCTTTGTGTTCCTGTTTTCTATAGTCTCACCTTTCTATAACTGGTCGATTATGGCCATCGAAGGGGAAGGCGCTTCCTACTGGTCATACAGAGCTAATTTCTGGGTTTTGACCTTTGGAGTGCGTTCAAGCCAATCCTGGTTTTTCAATTATTGGTTCAGCGCCAGCAATCAATACAATTTCATCGGTCAAGAGATATCGTGGGTTCCAATATCAATCTTTGTAGTACAGGGTCTGACCCTGGTCTTCGCCTGTGCTTCCCTCCTGATTAACAGGAGAATAATTCGATCTCTTCCAGTTGGCGCATCCTCGACTGTGCTTGCTCTCATGTTCTACTGGGGCTATAGACTGTCTAGCTTTAACAATTTTGGAGAAGGTTATGAGCTAGGCTACTACTTGGTTGCTCGTTCAATAGCCTTGTTCGCACTTGCTCTTGCTCTTAACGAAGTGCGCCTCAGATACTTGCAACCAAAAGCCAAGATACCCTCTAATTTTTCATGAAAAGAATTTAGCGCGCGCATCACTCTGGACTTAGAACGAGTAAATCAGTTACCGCCAAGTAAGACGATACGTAGCTCAAAGGCAAGCCGTAGAAACCTAACTAGTTTTATCCTTCTTGACGTCTTTCGTTAATGGATGATCTTCTGCGCATTTTTGGCACATGACAATATCGTCCCGAACAACTGCTTCTTCTGTGCGCACTCCTCTCCCGCAATAGTAGCAAGTTACGGTGCTGTGCTTCTGCAAAACTCCAGGAAGTACTTGGCCTAGGATACGACCACGTGCAACGTCAATACCCAAATAGATCCCCACAAGAAGGAAAGTGATGGGCACTTAAAGATTTTACCTCACGAACTATGCGCTAATGACCTAGAGTGATGCAAAGAATGAGGTTTCGGCTAAGTTTAGAGGCACTCTCGAACCCGAACGTTCAATCTTTGTTATCACAGTTACAGGCCTTAAGGGTTTAATGCTTTTTCAAAGATCTCAAAAGCTTCATCTAGGTTTGGCTCGTCTGGGTTTATGTTTCCAAGGCCGAGCCTGACCATGCTTGATTCAACAATCTCGTCTTCCTTGAAAAGGAAAAATGCGCCGGGAACGAAAGCCAAGCCGTAACGTGGAATCGCGGTTTCATTTACCCACTTGTACGTGGCTTTTATTGGTAGTTTCAGCCAAAAGGTTATGCCTACGGTGTCCAGAGAATACTCAAAATTCTTTTCTCTAAGCAATTTTTGAGTCTCAGCTTTGAGTCTCATCCATTTCTGCTTGTGCATTTCCAGAGCGTCAGCGTCTTCTGTTAAGAGCTTGGCTGCGAGCATTTCAACAAGGTTCGAGCTGGCGCCAACCGTGTCCAGCATGTCCGCGTAGAATTCGTTCACTAAGGTGTTCTTGGCTAGAGCCACACCAAGCTTTAACCCGCCAAGGCCATAAGCCTTCGAAAAACTTGTCGTGACAATGCCCATTTCGGAATCGACAGAGAGAAGCGTCGGCACTCTGTTGCGGTCAAATTCCGCGTAGATTTCATCGCAAAGGACA